>JAKSJK010000076.1 GCA_024398095.1 Bacteroidales bacterium | reverse complement strand
GGTGCTGACGATGGCCTCCTTTGCAGGAAGTCCGGTGAGCAGGCAGACATTCATCCTCCAGTCAAAGCCGAGAGGCTCCATGACAGGGGCAACCGCCTTGCCGATCATCGCAAGGCAGGATTCCTCTTTGTTGACGCCATGGTCTGTCTTGCCAACAGGGAAATATTCCAAGGCCCAGATGATCACAGACGCGGCCAGGATTACGGTAGATATCTTCTGAAGATAATCGGAAACCCTCTCCCAGATGTGCATACCGGTGTTTCGCCAGGTCGGACGGCGGAACGGAGGCAGTTCTGAGACATAGTCTTCGTCTGTCTGCCGGAACCACTTTGTCTGCCTCATTACGAAGGCGAAGAGGATGGACAGCACTATGCCGGCAAGGTATATGGACATCATAACCAGAGCCTTATGCTCCGGGAAGAAGGCCGATACGAAGAGCAGATAGACCGGAAGGCGGGCCGAGCAGCTCATGAATGGAATCATAAGCATCGTGAGTTTGCGGTCACGTTTGTTCTCTATGTTCTTGGACGCCATGATTGCAGGGACATTGCAGCCGAAGCCGATCAGCATAGGCACGAAAGACCTGCCGTGCAGGCCCACCATATGCATTATCTTGTCCATGATGAAGGCCGCACGGGACATGTAGCCGGAGTCTTCAAGCAGAGACAGGAAAAAGAACATGATGACGATATTCGGAAGGAAGGAGAGCACGGCTCCCACTCCCTGAACCACGCCATCCACCAGCAGGCTGGTAAACCAGCCCGGCCTCATGATCGAGCCCAGCCAGCTGCAGAGGGCGTTGACTCCCATCTCAATCCACTCCTGGGGATAGGCGCCGAGAGTGAAGGTCGCCTGGAAGACTCCGAAGAGGATCAGTACCATGATAGGGAATCCCAGCCACTTGCTGGTCAGCAGGGCATCGACCTTCTGGGCTAGGCTATGGTCGGAATCGTCGTGACTGTGGACCACCGTCTCCTGCAGCGCACCTGCCACGAAACCGCGCCTGGCCTTTGCTACAAGCACCTCGGACTGTTCGCCGAACTCAAGCTCCAGGGAGTCGTGGGTCTTGCGGGCCACCTGCATTACTTCCTCCGCATTCGGCAGACTGTTGATATATGGCAGAATATAGTCCTGGTGCTCCAGAAGCCTCAGCGCAAGGTACCTCTCGGAAAAATGCTGCCAATGCTGGGTGTGACCGCTATGGATGGCCTTCGAAATCTTTGTCACCGCTTCTTCCACATCCTGTCCGTAAGGCACATTGACATTGCGCTCGAAGGGCTGCTGGAAGACCTCTGCAATCTTGCCGAGTATGGCCATGCGGCCAAGATCATCCTTGAAGTCTGCAGCAAGAACCGGCATGCCGAGCAGTTTCGACAGCTGACGGATATTGACAGAGTGATCTGTTGCCACATATTCCTTATAGTTCTGAAGCGACATGATAACCTTCAGATCCATATCTATGAGTTTGGTAACCGGATACATGGTTCCCTCCAGATGCATCGCGTCCACAAGATTGAGAACGAGGTCAGGTGAGGTATCCAGAATAGATGATATCTCGGAAAGTACGTCGAAGCGTACGGAATAACCGTTGAACGATACGGTCTCGCTGGCAATGCTGCTGTCAGCACCTATCACAGCCACTTTGATGCATTTCGCATCACCCTTTGACGCCATCAGGGGGCAGCTGTGGCAATTTCCATTACAAGTAAATGAATCCATAGCCACTGGGTTTATTGAAACAAAAAAGTCAGAATCAGCCTTTCGGCTTCATTCTGACTTTGTGCGGAAGGCGAGACTCGAACTCGCACAGGAAAACTCCCACTACCCCCTCAAAGTAGCGCGTCTACCATTTCGCCACTTCCGCGTGATTTGGGACTGCAAATATACGCTATATTTTTACAACCGCAAACTTTTTTGTGATTTTTTTACACTAAATGAGCCCCGCAGGAAGGTCCATCACCAGATGTGAATGATTTTCATCCACTTTCAGGATCAGATCCTCGTGGAGAGGAACCACGGCTCCGGACTCCAATTCTATGCACGGATTGCCCGGGATGTCTATGAAATCCACGATTTCACCGACAGGGATGTTCCCGTCGAAGAGCATCCAGCCGACCAGGAACGAAAAGTCGCCATCCTCGTATTCTCCGTCCTCATCGTCGCGCATGTAAACGGCGCGTCCGACAATTTCCTCCGCATCCTCACCAGACTCGATATCTGTCAGGTGGACCAGGGCCTTGGTGTTGCCGCGGCGCACGAGAGAATCAATGAAAAAAGGAACCGGAAGTCCATCGAATTCGATGAACACCGGTTCCTTAGGATTGATATCCTCAGGATCGACAGAGAGGAAACTCATCACGAGCTCTCCGTCTGTGCCATTAGACTTGAGAACCTTGGCGATCTGGATCAGATTACCGGTCTCGGCCATGAATTAAGCCTCGACAGCCTCAGCCTCTGCGGTCTCTGCAGCCTCAGCGGCAGCAGCCTGTGCGGCAGCCTCAGCCTCAGCCTTCTTTGCAGCGATTGCAGCAGCACGCTCCTGGTTAACCTTAGCCTCAGCCTCAGCAGCAGCCTTTGCGGTTGCAGCAGCAGCCTGGGTAAGGCCTGCCTTCTTTGCAGCGATCTTCTTGTCTCTTGCCTCTGCCCATGCAGCGAACTTTGCGTCTGCCTGCTCCTGGGTGAGAGCGCCCTTAGCTACGCCACCCTGGAGGTGCTTGCGGAGGAGTACACCCTCGTAAGAGAGGATCCTGCGAGCTACGAGTGATGGTTCTGCACCAACGTTGAGCCATGCGAGAGCACGGTCAGCATTGAGAACGATAGTAGCAGGGTTGGTGTTTGGATTGTAAGAGCCAAGCTGCTCGATGTAACGACCATCGCGAGGTGCGCGAGTGTCAGCCACTACAATGTGGAAGAATGCGAAATTCTTCTTACCGTGGCGCTGAAGACGAATTTTAACAGCCATTGTGAATCTGTTTTAAAAAGTTGATAATTAAACCTGTTGCTCCCTACCCGAGGGAAAGCCTGCAAAAGTAGAAATAAATTTCAATATTCCAAAATATCAGGCCTAAAAGCCTACATGTTGATAGTCACCGTTGCCTGGAAATCATCCAGGCAGAAGCGGCGAGGCAGGGCCGGGTTGTTAGACTCCATCCTGATCTTGATGAAGTCCACCTCTTTCAGTTCCTTGAGCTCGATGCTCTTCCACTCCGCCACAACGGTGTGTGCAGCCCTGTAATCAAGCAGATAAACCTCTACGCTGCCGGTAAGAGTGCTCTCTTCGGCATTGCCGGTGTAACCTGAGATGGTCGCCTTGAGATAGTCTCCATCCTTCACAGTGCAGCCGGGAACGAGCCCGAGGGAGCAGGCGATGGTCTCGGTGGTGTTGTTCACCGTTATTGAGACCGGAGAAGCTTTGCCATACATATTGTATGCGTAGGAAATAGCGGCAACCGGATTCAGCTTGTCGTCCTCATTGTCCTCGTATACCACGAAATAGTTGGGGGTGTAACCGGCCTCGACAGGCTTGGCATAGACCGAGTAGTGGGAGAACGGAGTCGTCCTGGTCACCAAGGTAGTGTCAGAAAGACGTCCGATCGCGCATCCGCCTGAGAAAGGCTCCTTCTCGTCAACCTTTCCGTCGGCCGTCTTCGGCTTGAGGGTGTAAAAGAAGAACGACAGATACTGGAAAGAATTGTCGTAGTGGTCCAATTTGTTGTCATCAAAGATATTGGCATTGGCGACAGCCTGGAAATCGATCAGTTGCTGATCCGTAGAAGAGTACTTCCCGTTGTCCAGACAGGAAGTAGCCAGAATCAGAGTCAGAGCTATGTAAAAGTATTTTTTCATATGTATATATAATATTATATGTCTAAAACATCGGTCTGCTCGGCAGGGCCGGTAAGGTGTATGCAGTTTGCAAGGAGTCCTTCGGTCCCCTCGTTGAAGTCAACGGCAAGGTCGTCGCGGCGGGCGTGCACTGCATAGTTCCAGTTGCGTACCCCGCCGAACTTGAAGGTCACGGCCGGAGCTTTCTGCGCCACATACGAAGCCAGCGCTGAGGCAACAATTCCCGTGCCGCAGGCCAGCGTCTCGCACTCGCACCCTTTCTCGAATGTGCGCACCCTGATTCCGTCGGAGACTGGCTGCACGAAATTCACGTTGGTTCCCTCCGGGGCAAAAGCCGGATGACGGCGTATGCGCGCACCCAGAGTCTCCACATCCACAGCGTCCACATCCTCCACAAAGGTCACGAAATGGCGGGTGCCGGTGTTGAGGAACCAGCCCGTGACGCCGTCCAATCCGTCGAGATAGTTGTAGGGAGTTGCGCCCTTGACATCGATCATCTGGATGGTGACGGTCTTCACCTCGCCCTTGCGTTCGGTCACAACCCCTGTGTGAGGGCCGTCTGCCGCCACGAAACGGTAGGTCTGCCCCTCAGCCGGGACTATGCCCAGAAAATCGGCAAAAGCCACTATGCAGCGGCCGCCGTTGCCACACATCATGCCTCCTGAACCGTCCGAATTGAAATAATGCATGCGGAAATCCCAGCCGGGTTCGTCCACCAGAACCATCAGTCCGTCGGTGTTGTGTTCGCGGCAGAGACGCGCGATGGTATCCACCTGCATGAGGGACGAGCAGTCCTGAGTCCTGCCGTCCGCCACCACGAAGGTGTTGCCCGCGCCGCTGTATCTGTATGCTTTCATTACTTTGAGATTTCTTCTGAAATGAGTCTTGAGAGTATCTGTACGCCCTCTTCCATCCTTTCCATGGCCAGGAAGGAGAAGTTCATCCTCATGGTGTTGAGACCGCTGCCGTCCACATGGAAGAAGGAACCAGCCACATAGGCCACGCCTGCGTCCAGGGACTTGTCATAGAACTTCACACTGTCAAAGCCTTCGGGCAGATTGAGAAAAAGGAAGAGTCCGCCTTCCGGATGGGTCCAGGTAACGCCTTCCGGCATGTACTTCTCCAAAAGTCCGAGCAGATGGTCACGCTTGGTTCTGTAGAGGTCTATGGAATTCTTCAGATTCGCGTCCAGACGTCCGCTGGTAAGGAATTCCGCCGCGAGATACTGGTCAAAGATAGGAGGACAGAGGTCCAGGGACTGCTTGCAGACATAGATCTTGTCCAGCAATTCAGGTGCGCCGAGTATCCAGCCCAGTCGGAAACCGGGTGCGAAGATCTTCGAGAAGGAGCCCAGGTGGAGGGTGCGGTCGGGAGCAAGTGAGTAGATTGTCTCCACATCCACGCCCTCGTAGCGGAGTTCGCGGTAAGGGCTGTCTTCGACGATCAGGAAGTCGTACTTTTCAGCCAGCGCAACCAAAGTCTTCCTGTCCTCCAGGGACATGGTCTCGCCGGACGGGTTCTGGAAGTCTGGGATTATGTAGTAGAACTTGATCTTTTTTCCCTCTGCGATTATGGCCCCGATCTTTTGATCTGCATCAGCATCGGTCACCTTCACTGCACGCACATCCGCACGGTAGGATCGAAAGGACTGGAGCGCGCCCAGGTAGGTCGGATTCGAGGTCAGGATCACATCGCCCGGATCCACCAGCACACGGGTGCACACATCGATGCCCTGCTGGGAAGAAGTGGTGATCTGAACTCTCTCCACATCCACCTTGCAGCGCTCCGCCACAGCCTGGCGCAATTCGGGCACGCCCTGTGTGGCGCCGTACTGGAAAGCCTTGGCTCCGTACTTGTCGATTACCAGCGAGGATAGCTCGCGGATGTCGTCCAGAGGAAAGGTAGAGGCATGGGGATAGCCGCCGGCGAAGGAGAAGATGGCATTCAGGTCCACCCTCTTGAATATCTCCCTCACAGGTGAGCGGAAGAAGTTCCCGACATCCTCCGAGAATCTGTCCTTGTAGTCAGTCATCTTATCTGAGCAGGTCTTCCATCTGGACTGAGCCCGCTGTCTTTGCGTCGCGGTACTTCACGATTACAGGGCAGTAGAGATGCACGCCGGCCTCGGCTGCTGCACCCTTGGTGACAGGCTTGCTGCCGGAAACGACGACTGCGTTCTCCGGAACGACCACGCGTCCGTCCTCGTTGCGAGGCACAAATTCGCCCTTGGTGGCGTCATATATCGCAGTTGCGGCAGTGATGATCACACCGCTGGCGATGACTGCGCCGTCGCCCACTATGGTACCCTCGTAGATGCCGCAGTTGCCGCCCACGAATGCGCCGTCTCCGATGATTGTAGGCAGGGCGCCCGCAGGCTCGAGCACGCCACCGATCTGGGTGGCAGCGGAGATATGCACATGCTTGCCGACCTGCGCGCAGGAGCCGATTGTGGCATGGCTGTCGACCATGGAGCCCTCATCGACATAGGCGCCGACATTGATATAGGCAGGAGGCATCACGATCACTGACGGGGCGAGGTATGCGCCACGGCGCACGCTGCTGCCGCCCGGCACTATGCGGATCTTGTCCTCAAGGGAGAACTGGCGTACCGGGAAGGTATCCTTGTCCATGAAGCTGAACTGGCCTTCACGCATGTCCACGATCTTGCCGAGGCGGAAGCCGCTCAGGATGGTTTCCTTCACCCACTTGTTGACAACCCACTTGCCGTCAACCTTCTCGGCAACCCTGATGGTGCCTTTTTCGAGACCTTCGATGGTCTCGTTGAATTTCTCGAGTTCTGTCATATTATTCGAACAGGTCTTTAAGTACATCTTTCATGAGGGCCTCGGTCTTGGCTGAGGCTGGAAGCAGAGGCAGGCGCAGTTCGTTGCGCATGAGGCCCAGCTGGGCCATCGCAGCCTTGCCCGGAATCGGATTGCTCTCCACGAAGCAGGCGCTGAAAAGAGGCATGAGGCGGTAGTGGAGCTCGCGGGCTGTGGCGAGATCTCCCCTCTTCATAGCCTCAGTCAGGAGCACCATCTCCCTAGGGGCGATGTTGGAAGCCACGCTGATGATGCCGTCTGCACCGGTAGCCATCAGGGAGAGGGTCTCGTCATCGTTTCCGCTGAGCACGGAGAAGCCCTCCGGACGGTTGCGGATGATCTCGCTGATCTGCTTGTAGTTGGAGGAAGCCTCCTTCACTGCGACTATATTGTCGAAGTCCTCTGCAAGACGCAGGGTGGTCTCGGCGGTCATATTGACACCGGTGCGGCCCGGCACGTTGTAGATAACGACAGGCTTGTCGGTGGATTCGCATATGGCCTTGAAGTACTGATACTGGCCCTCCTGGGTAGGTTTGTTATAGAATGGGACCACCACGAGGAAAGCGTCCGCGCCGTACGGTTCGAGCTGGCGGATGTTGGCTATTGTGGCCAGCGGGTTGTTGGTACCCACACCCACCATCACAGGGCGTCCGGCCGCATGTTCCTTGACAGTCACCAGAATCTTTATCTTCTCCTCGTCAGTGAGGCAAGGGGTCTCGCCAGTGGTGCCGAGGGGCACGAGGAAATGCATTCCAGCCTCGATCTGACGGTCAGTCAGGGCCGCGAAAGCCTCGTAGTCTACATATCCGTCCTTGAACGGGGTGAGCATTGCGGTACCGCAGCCGCTCAGATATAAGTTTTTCATTTCAGTATCAGTTCTTTGAATTCGTGAATGCCTTCGAGGGTATCGGCCATGACCGCAGCCGCCACGGCACCTTCCGCAAAGCCTTCGCGGGAGAAGGCCTCATGGGTGAAGGTGAGTTTGTCGCACCCGCTGAGATAGGTCACGGTGTGTATGCCCGGCACCTCGCCGATGCGCTCGGCCGTGATTTCCGGAGCCTCGCCTATTCCCTCCTCCACGAGCTTTGCAATGCTCTTGGCGGTGCCAGACGGAGAGTCAAGCTTGTGGATGTGGTGGATTTCGTGGACATGAGGCTCGTAGCCATGCCCCTTCAGAAGTTCAGAAGCGCGTTCCACTGCCGCGAAGAGCACGTTCACGCCAATGGAGTAGTTCGATGACCAGATCATAGGGGTGCCGGCCTGCTCGAAGCATGCGAGCACTTCGTCGTGGATGTCGTTCCATCCTGTGGTGCCGATCACAACCGCCTTGAACTTGCGGGCGAGAGCCGGATAGTTGGCCCTGAACGCATCAGGAGTCGTGAAGTCGATGCAGACACACTCTTTGGCGAGCGCGTCGTCGAAGTTCACGATGTCCTCGCTTGCGCCGGCACATTCGATGCCACGGCGCTTCAAGACGGCCTCTATCATGTGGCCCATCTTGCCATATCCTGAGATAACTACTTTCATGGTCTATTCCCTCCCGAAAAGATAAGTGTGGATTTTCTGTACATCGTCGCGTACGGTTGCCAGAGGCACCACGTAGCTGATGTTCACATAGGTGTCATTCTGCGCCACTGACACCAGGCGGCTGGTCCTGAGCTGCTCTGAAGCTTCCTTGAGGGCTATCTTGAGCTCGGAGATATTCTTGCCGATCACGGAGATCTGCGCAAGGTCATCTTCTACCTTGACCGTCGCGAATTTCTCAAGTTCCGCAACCGCCGCAGGCACATAGTCCACGCTGTCTGTAGTGACCATGATGTCCACAGGCGAAACCTTCACGAGGTCCACCTTCACACGAGCCTCGGCGAAGACTGCAAACACTCTGGTGAGCAGACTGGAGGCGTCCTTGAGCACCGGTACACTGATGGTGATCACGCGGAGCTTTTCCTTGCTGGAGACGCTTCTGACACCATCCTCGATGAAACTGCTCTGCAAAATCACCGTGCCCTGGCCCTCAGGGTTCATGGAGTTGAGCACGAGCACAGGGATGTTCTTTGCCACCGCAGGCTCTATGGTCTTCGGGTGGAGCACCTTTGCTCCGTATGCCGCCATCTCGGCAGCCTCCTCGAAGGAAATCCTGCTGATACGGCGGGTGTTGGTGACGCGGCGCGGATCGGCGCTCTGCACACCGTCCACGTCCGTCCATATCTCTATTTTCTCCGCATCGATGGCCATGCCGATGAGGGAGGCGCTGTAGTCCGAGCCTCCACGTCCGAGCACACCCTCGCTGCCGTCCGCGGTCTTGCAGACGAAGCCCTGGGTTATGACGGCCTGGGCACGGGCGAATGCCGCGTCGATTACCTTCGGACAGCGACGCTCGATCTCGGCCATGTCCGGGATGCCCTGGAGATAGTCGTTGTCGGTTACCATGAATTCCCTGGCGTCTACCCACGAGGTCTTGATGCCGATTGAGTTCATGTAGCAGTAGATCATGTTGGAGGAGAGATACTCACCCTTGGAGTTGATCACCGCCTTTTCCTTGGATGTCATCCCGGCACCGCAGGCGAGCTGTGCTTTGGCAAAAGCCTGCATGGTATCGAGAATGGAGTTGATGCGGCTGTAGGCTTCTTCCCTCCAGAGGGGATCGGAAGGCATGAGCTCTGCCGCAGCCTCGAGATGTTTCTGGCGAAGGGCGATCAGGGCGCTGTCTGCCGCCGCGCTGTCTCCTGCCTCGATGGCATCGGAGAGGGCGTAGAGCATGTCAGTGACCTTGGACATGGCCGACACTACGACTACAGGTCTGTCTGAGAGCCTGCCGCTGACAATGCCGATCGTCCTTTCGATCGCTTCTTTGCTGCCGACGGATGTGCCGCCGAATTTCATTACAATCATAGTTCGTCTATATATTTTTCAATGTTTCAAACATCCTTACATACTGGTCCACGGCCTTTTCCAGGTCCGCCTTGAGTACGTATTCGTCACTCGTGTGGGCCGTCAGTATGTCGCCGGGGCCGCATATCGCCCTGCGCTCGAAGTTGTTCAGATGCGGGGCGTCGCTGCCGAAGCTTACCGGAGCCGTCTCAAAGCCTTCGAGAGTCAGGTACTCCCTAGGGATGTCGCCGCCTATGGCTTCCATCTCCACATAATCCCATCCGGCTATTTCTGCCATCTTGGTCTGTACCATGGCATCGCTGGCAAAGGTGGTGCGGAAGTAGATCCTGCAGTCGAGGCTGTCGCTGAGGATGTTCTGGGCGTTGTCGCTGACTAGTTTGCCGACGTTCCAGGTGGTCGGTCCGAGTATCGGATCTTCCGGGAACCCTGCCGCATCGAGGGCACTGAGGATTTTGTGGAAAATCTCCACGGCGCTCACGCCATGCTCCGGATAGCCTGAGTGGCAGCGCCTGCCTCCGATGTGGATCTTGTAGGATTTGGTGCCTTTGCTGGCGCTGACCATCTTGTTGCAGGTCGGTTCACCGACTATGAGATATGGCGCGCGGAAGTCGGTCTTGGCGAAGGCTTTTGCCCCGTATGAGCCGGTTTCTTCCCCGCTTACAAGCAGAAGGCCGAAGCCGCTTTCACCCGCGGCGGACAAGCGTGCACACGCACACGCGAAAGAAAAAAGCTGGCCTTTGGCGTCGTTGGATCCGCGGCCTTCTATGCGGTCTTCGCGGAAGGTCGGAGCGATGAACGGCGGTACCGTATCCATGTGGGTACAGTAGACCACCCGGGGCTCTCCCCAGCTGAAGAGGAGGTTTTCAGTGCCGTCCCCGACTTCGCTTCTGCTGAGTTGAGGCACCTGTGCGCCCTGCCCGACAAACCATTCCGGAAGTGACTGCGCCAGCATTTCCGAGAGCTGGCGTTCCTTTCCCGAAGTGGAGTCTATGCTCAGTATCCTTTCAAAAAGTCCGTAATCCATGATGCAAAAAGCAACGCACGCGTAATACGCACGTTGCTACAAATATACTAATTATTTCGAAATAGCCGCTATGGAGTGACAGTTGCGACGGTGGGATTACATCACGCCGTCAAAGACCAGTTGTTCGTTGATCGGCTGATTGTAGAATCCGAATTCCACAGGGTCGTCCAGTTCTTCGAAATAGCAGATTGCGGTAAGCGCGCTGCTGCCCTCCTTTATGACAAGTTTCGTGAGGGTGAAATGATTGAAGCTGCCTGGAGTAAGGTTTCCGTCTTCGTCCATTGGTATGTAGCACCGGATAGGGTACTGAGGTGTGACTGTTCCCGTATTCTTGTCCAATGTCGCGCTTTCGTTGGTGCTGCGGATCATTTCCGATGTCTGTTCGGTACCTTCGAGAATCTGGATCCTCAGGTTCTTGTGGGCAGCATCCCGATAATACACATAGATGGCGAAATCCTTGACTCCGTAGATGGAACCGTTAGTGAAGCATACTTCATACATGCTGTCGCATGAAGAGGACACTAGCACGGAAGCAAGCAGGCAAAGGCAGGTGAATATCTTTTTCATAATGTTGATCATTCAAAGTTTTTAACGATGTCCGGGTACCAAACGTAAAGGTCGCCACTCCATCCGTGGATTCCGCAGCACAGTTCCGCGTCATCAAAACGGATGTGGAATGAGCGTCCCCAGCGATCGTCCAGCACTTCCAGCATGGCGGATACTATCTTGTGAGCATGCCAGCCTTCTTTTCGCACTTCTTCCGGAGCTTCCGGTTTGAAATCATACTCATGTTTCCACTCATAATAGTAGATATCCTTGTCGAAGGTGATGACACCGGTGTGGATGTTTATGCTGCCGATACCCTCCTCCATTTTTGCATACTGGTACGGGAAGGTGGTTATGTTGAGAGGATACGCACTGTAATAGACATAGTTGACGGTGCCCTTCTCCTTGTCCAGGCCGTATACATGCATAACTCCGGTGTAGCCGGTTGCATAATAATGTCCTTCTCCGGAAAAATGGTCTTCCACGAAATTTTCAATGATAGGCAGCTCCTTGGTACACGACAGGAGCGCCATCGCTGACATGAGAATACAGATGAATCTTTTCATTGCTTGTGATGGTTT
>JAKSJK010000075.1 GCA_024398095.1 Bacteroidales bacterium | reverse complement strand
GGGATGAAGTAGATGCCCGGCTCGTCGGTCACGATGTTGCCCGGAACCAGGCGGCGTGCCATGCGGAGGCTGCCCAGGCCGAGCTGCGGAGAGCGTGTCTGATCCTCGTCGTATCCCACGAGATTCTCGCCCAGATCCTCCATGTCGTGCACATCCATACCCATATTGTGACCCAGGCCGTGAGGCATGAAGAGTCCTGCGACACCCTGTGCCACCATCTCATCTACATCTCCGTGAACGAGACCCAGCTGTCCGAGACGGTCGAGCATGTGCTTTGCCACGGCAAGGTGCACATCGCGGTAGGCCACACCAGGCTTGGTCAGGCTGAAAGCGAGCTCATTGCACTCGTATACTATCTGATATATGTCGCGCTGCTTAGGGGTGAACTTTCCTGCGGTAGGGTAGGTGCGGGTGAAGTCGGAAGCATAATGCTCGTTGCTCTCGGCGCCCGCATCGATGACCATCAGCTTGCCTGGCTCGACTACATTCTCGTGGGAGTGGCAGTGGAAAATCTCTCCGTGCTGGGTGAGGATCGTGGCGAAGCTCACGCCCCAGCCCTCAGACATGGTCACGCCTTCCATGGCGCCCACAATCTCTTGTTCGATGCAGCCTACGCGCACACCCTTGCGGGCGGTTGTGTGCATCTTCACGCCCAGGTCGCAGGCTCTGTCGATGACCTCGATTTCTTCCGGCTGCTTCACGAGTCTCATGGAAATCACGCTCTGGGTGAGTTCCAGGGATGCTTTCGGACATCCGCCCTTGCCTGCGATCACCACCTCGGACGGATCCAGGTCCACCAGTTTCGCCAGTTTCATAGCGTTGTACCAGCGGCTCTCAGGGAGCCAGTGTATGCGTCTGCCGGCTGCTTTTGCGGCGAGCACGTCCTTGTCGAATTCAGCATAAGGCTTGCTTTTGCCCACGCCAACCTCGGCTGCCATCGAAGCCACTGACGGCATCGGGCCCATCCAGATGATATCGTCAATGTCCACATCGTTGCCGTAGAGGCAGGCCTCTCCGCTCTCAAGGTCGAGTATGGCTGCGAACTGGGCCGCATCTATGCCCCAATAGTAGAGGAAGCTGCTGCCCTGGCGGAACTTGTAGTCATTGCCGCGGTAGTTCTGAGGCGCGTCGATGTTGCCGATGAATATTGCGATTCCCTTCGCGCCCTTGCCTGCCATCAGAGTGAGCAGACTGGCGCGTCTTGACTGGTAGATTTCCTTGCTGAACATATCTTCTATTTCGTTATATTTGCAAAGATATAAAAACTAAGAATCAATAACCATTCAATATGAAAAAGACGCTGATAGCAATTCTCGCATCGCTGATGCTCGCAAGCCCGGCCCTCAAAGCCGTTGAAATCGTGCCTGCGCCGGTTTCCATGAAGGAATCAAAGATATCCGTTGAGATGCCGAAGAAAGTCACTGTCTATGCAGTGGACAAGGACCTCAAGAAGCTTGTCAAGACTTGGAGCTCGACGCTGAAGAAGAACTACAAAGCGGGGGTCTATGACACCCCGGCCGGTCTGAAGCGCATCGTCTCCGATGTGAAACTTCCGGCTGTGAAGTTCACCAAGAATGCCAAGAAGGCTTTTGTGGCCCTGGAGATTGATGCCACTCTTCCTGAAGAGGCATATACCCTTGAGATCTCTGCCGAAGGAGCGAAACTCTGCGGCGGCAGCGTGAAGGGTGTGTGGTGGGGCCTCCAGACCCTTACCCAGGTGCTCGTGCAGTCTGCGCCGTCAGGCAAGATAGGCGGACTCTCCATCCAGGACCAGCCTCACTTTGCATATCGTGGCGCCATGCTCGACTGCTGCCGTCACTTCTACAGCGTGGATGAGGTCAAGGGATGGATCGACATGATCGCCCTCCACAAGCTGAACACCTTCCACTGGCACCTCACCGAGGATCAGGGCTGGAGGATCGAGATAAAGAAATATCCGCTTCTCACCAAGGTCGGCTCCATCCGCAAGAGGACTGTGATCGGCCTCTACAAGACATCCAAGGAGTTCGACGAGAATCCATACGGCGGCTACTACACCCAGAAGCAGATCAAGGATATCGTGGCTTATGCCGCTGACCGCCAGATAACCATCATCCCGGAGATCGAGATGCCGGGTCACGCTGTGGCCGCTCTCGCCAGCTATCCTTACCTGGGCTGCACCGGCGGTCCTTACGAGGTGCGTCAGATCTGGGGCATCAGCAAGGAGACCTTCTGCCTTGGCAAGGAAAGCACCTATGAATTCCTTCAGGATGTGCTGGACGAGGTCTGCGAACTCTTCCCTAGCGAGTACATCCACATCGGCGGCGACGAGGCCCCTCGCGATGCATGGAAAGCCTGCCCTGTCTGCCAGGCCAAGATGAAGGCCGAGGGCTTGAAGAACGAAGCCGAGCTTCAGAGCTACCAGCTCAAGCGCATTGAGGCTTATCTCAACTCCAAGGGCCGCAAAGTCATCGGCTGGGACGAGATTCTTGAGGGTGGTGTCACTCCATCGGCTACCATCATGTCCTGGCGCGGGCCAAAGGGTGGTATAGCAGCTGCGAAGCAGGGTAACGACGTGGTTATGACCCCGAACTCCTACTTTTATCTCGACTACTACCAGACCAAGGAGCGCGAGGCCAACGGCGAGCCTCTTGCCATCGGAGGTCATGTGAATCTCCGGAAGTGCTACGCCTTCGACCCATATGATCAGCTCACCGCAGAGGAAGGCGCACACATCAAGGGTGTCCAGGCCAACACCTGGTGCGAGTACATCTGCACCATGGACCATGTCGAGCACATGGATCTGCCTCGTTTCGCAGCCCTTTCCGAGGTTTGCTGGAGCGAGAGCCGTGGCGATTACGATGAGTTTGTTAAGCGTGTCCAGGCCTCTCTGGTGCCGCTCTACGAGTATAAGGGCTATGTCTATGCCCCATACGCATTCAAAGGAATAGAATAATGTCAGCATTGCATCTCAAGAGGGTTGAGGCTGTCAGGGAACTGATGGCGGACAACGGATGGGACGCTGTTATCATCAGCGGCACCGATCCTCACAGCAGCGAATATCCGGCTCCACGCTGGAAGCAGGTGGAGTGGGTGAGCGGCTTCACAGGTGAGGCCGGCGACATCGTGATCACCATGGACCACGCAGGTCTCTGGACCGACACCCGCTATTTCATCCAGGCCCTCGAGCAGCTCCAGGGTTCTGGCATTGAACTCCACAAGATGAGGGTTCCGGAGCAGGTCAGCATCCCTGAGTGGCTACATCTGACCTTCCCGGACGGAGGCGTGGTTGCCGTAGATGGCCTCTGCCAGTCTTTTGGGGCCATGTCGGAACTCGCCCCTCTGAGCATTGTAGACATGCCGGACATGCTGGACGGTCTCTGGGAAGAACGCCCTCTCATCCCATGCACACCGATTGAGACAGTGGGCGAGGAACAGGTTGGCGAGTCCCGTGCCGACAAGATCAGCTGGCTGCGCAAGTTCCTGCTTCAGAACGAATGCGATGCCTGCCTGCTGACCAGTCTCGACGAGATTGCCTGGCTGCTGAACGTACGCGCCAACGACATAGAGTACAATCCGTATGTCATTTCCTACCTGCTGGTGACTCAGGAGTGTGTGAAATGGTTCGTTCTCAAGGAGGATGATGGCGCGGACGAGGACACCATAGATAGCTTCGACGACATATCCTCCGACGAGGTTGAAATCTGCTCATACGGCGAACTTCTCGACGGCCTTTCCGTTGCCCGCACCGAGGGTGACCGTATCTTCGTGGATCCGTCAACTCTCAGCTATACTGTCGGAAAGCAGGTCTCAGACCTCTACGGAGATGAGAATCTGGTTCAGGGTGCTTCTCCGGTGAAGCTGCGCAAGGCCGTGAAGAACGAAACGGAGATTGCATGTATGCGCGAAGCTCATTTCGAGGACGGCCTCGCGATGGAGCAGTTCCTCTTCTGGCTCGAAAAGGAAGTCTCACAGCGCGTCGTGACCGAATGGGAGGCATCTGAAAAACTGACTTCCTTCAGGGCTGCTATCCCCGGCTACAGGGGTAACAGCTTCGAAAATATATCGGCTTACGGCAAAAATGCCGCGCTGCCGCACTACTGTACCCCGGCCGTCGGTTCGGCGGAGATCCAGCGTCACGGACTATATCTCGTGGACTCGGGTGGACAGTATATCTTCGGTACCACCGACATAACCCGTACTGTACCGATGGGTCCGTGTACGGCTCTCGAAAAAGAGGACTATACCCTCGTGCTCAAAGGCATGATACAGCTGGCCATGGCAGTGTTCCCGAAGGGTACTGCCGGATGTCAGATCGATGCTGCAGCGAGGATGCCTTTGTGGCGTGCCCGCCGCAATTTCGGCCATGGTACCGGCCACGGCATAGGATTCTACCTGGGAGTACATGAAGGTCCGCAGGACATACGTCAGAACTTCAACCGCCAGGCTCTGCTGCCGGGCATGATCCAGTCCGACGAGCCTGGCCTCTACCGCGAGGGTATGCATGGAATCCGTCATGAAAACCTCGTCCTCTGCAAGGAGGCCGGTTCCAGCGAGTTCGGCGAGTTCCTCGAGTTTGAGACCCTCACTCTCTGCCACATCGACACCTCCGCCATCGACCGCGACCTGATGAACCAGGAGGAACTCGACTGGCTCAATGCCTACAACGACCGCGTCTACGAGACTCTCGGACCGGCCCTCAATCCTGAAATACGTACCTGGCTCCGTGCCAAGACCTCAATGATACTGTAACATGAACACCAAGCCCCTGATGATTGCGGCCGCTGCCTGTGCCGCCTGTGCCTGCGGACAGCAGAAACTGCCCCAGAAACCGAATATCGTATTCCTGCTCTTCGATGACCTGGGATATGGCGATCTTGGCTGCTACGGCCAGGAGAAGATAGAGACTCCGAACATCGATGCCCTCGCCAGCCGTGGCATCCTGTTCACGGATATGTATTCGGCCGCACCTCTGTCGGCTCCGTCCCGCTGCTGCATCATGACCGGAAAGCATATGGGCCATAGCCAGATCCGCGGCAACGAAGAGCGCTATGTACCGGAAGACGAGGCCATAGGCTGGAACGGCGTGTTCCTCAATCCGGACCAGCAGGGCCAGTACCCGCTGGAGGCAGGTACTCCTACCATTGCCAAGATGATGCAGGAGGCCGGCTACAAGACTGCCATGGTAGGAAAGTGGGGCCTGGGTTATCCTGACAGCGGATCCACCCCGAACACCATGGGCTTCGACTATTTCTACGGCTTCAACTGCCAGGCACTTGCACACTCCTACTATCCAACCCATCTCTGGGAGAATGACAAGGAGATTGAGACCGGCAATGCCCTCGTGATGCAGGGCGTGAAATTCCCCGAAACGCTCGACAAATACGACATAGCCAACTACTCCGGCTACAACAGCGAGCACTACAGCTGCGACCTGATGTACGACAAGATGGAGAACTTCATAGAGGAGAATGCATCGTCGCCTTTCTTTGTGATGTGGACTACCACCGTGCCCCACAGTGCAGTCCAGGCCCCTTTGGACGAGGTTATGTACTATGTGCAAAAGCTTGGAGACGAGGAGCCTTGCACCGATCCGGGCATGTATCTGCCGAACCGCTATCCTCACGCGACCTACGCCGCTATGGTAACTCACATCGACGCCCAGGTCGGCAAGCTCGTGGAGAAGCTCAAGGAACTCGGTGTGTATGACAACACCATCATCATAGTTTCTTCCGACAACGGTCCTGCCCACAACGGCAACTCCCCGCTGGAGTACTTCCAGAGCGGCGGTCCTTTCCGCTGCTGCGCGGGTTGGGGCAAGGCTTCCCTGCGTGAAGGCGGCATCCGCATGCCGTTCGTGATGGCCTGGGGTGACAATCTCAAGGCCCGCAAGAGCGCCCATATCGCCTGCTTCGATGACCTGATGCCGACCTTCGCGGAACTCGCTGGCGTGGAGGCCCCTCAGAACGATGGTCTGTCCTTCTTGCCGGTCATCGCCGGCCAGGACTCCAAGCAGCCAGAGCACGAGGCTCTCTACTGGGAATTCCCTGGTGGAAAGGGCTGGGTGGCAGTCCGCATGGGCGATTGGAAGGGTCTTGTTCAGAAAGTCAAGAAAGGCAACACCGCGATGGAGCTATACAACATTGCGGACGACCCGCAGGAGACCACCGACCTTTCGGCAGAGCATCCTGACATCGTCGCCCGCATGTGGGAGGTTGTGCGCCAGTCGCACGAGCCTGCAAATCCGGAAGTCGGGAAATTCCAGCTCGACATCCAGCTGCCGTAATAGCTTACTATTTATGCACGAGTGTGCCGACCTTCTCTCCTTTGAGGAGTTTGGTGAGGTTGCCTGTGGCGTTCATGTCGAAGACGATGATAGGCATGTTGCCGTCTGAGCAGAGTGCGAAGGCTGTCTGGTCCATCACCTTGAGGTGGTCGCTGAGAGCCTTGTCGAAGGTCAGCTCGTCGTACTTGGTGGCTGTCGGGTCCTTCTCCGGGTCTGCGGTGTAGACGCCGTCCACACGGGTACCCTTGAGGAGTGCGTCAGCCTTGATCTCAAGTGCGCGGAGAGCTGCACCGGAATCTGTGGTAAAGAATGGGTTGCCGGTGCCTCCTGCGATGAGTGCCACTCCGCCGTTTTCCATAACCTTGACAGCGTCATCACGCATGTAATAGCGGGCTACAGGCTGCATAGGGGTTGCGGTGAAGACCTCCGCCTCCACTCCTTCCGAACGGATTGCCATCGCGAGGCCGAGGGAGTTGATCACGGTTGCGAGCATGCCCATCTTGTCTCCGTTCACGCGGTCAAAGCCCTTGCCCACGCCCTGCAGGCCGCGGAAGATGTTGCCTCCGCCGATCACGATGCCCACCTGAAGGCCTTCCTTCACGGCTGATGCTATCTCTTTTGCGTATTTTGCAAGCCAGGTTTCGTCAATTCCTTTGCCGGCAGGGCCGCCGAGGCTCTCGCCGCTGAGTTTAAGAAGTACTCTCTTATACATTTCTATATTGTTTTTGTGTTTTTCTGAATGGAGAACAAAAGTACCATTTAATTGCGAGTTTCACAAATATGAGTTATATTTGCCGAACTGTTAACATCCGAAAATATCGTTATTAAAAATATGGCAACTATTTTCAAATCATCAATCGGCAAGAAGCTCGTACAGAGCATCTCAGGCCTCTTCCTCATCCTGTTCCTCCTTCTTCACGGAACAATCAACTTCTTCTCTGTCCTTGACTCCATCTTCGGACGTTATGGCTCTGTTGCGGTTGACGAAACTCTCTTCTCTACCGGTGACGGCTGGTTCAAGCTCGGCTGCGACTTCATGTCCACCCCTGTAATCAGCATCATGGTTCCTGTTCTCGCACTCGGTTTCCTTATCCACATTGCATGGGGTATCTGGCTCGAGATCGGCAACATCAAGTCACGCGGCGGTCTGAAGCGTTATGAGGTAGCAAGCAAGGCGAAGACCGACTCATGGGCATCCAAGAACATGCTCGTCCTCGGTGTCATCGTTCTCGGCTTCATCGGCTTCCACCTTACCCACTTCTGGGCTAAGATGCAGCTTCCTGAGATGTTCGGTGTAGGCAACTACGAGGATGATCCATATCTCCTCCTCAATGTTACCTTCCAGAACTGGTGGGTTGTGGTACTCTACATCATCTGGTTCTGCGCACTCGGCTTCCACCTCACCCATGGTTTCTGGAGCGCATTCCAGACCATCGGCTGGAACAACCAGATCTGGCTCAAGAGGCTCAAGGTCATCTCTGCAGTTGTTGCAGTTGTGATCGTCCTCATGTTCACCACCGTTGCAATCAACGCTTGTCTCCACGCAAACGGAATTCTTGCATAACTTTGTAAAAAGATAAAACCATGGCAGAAGCAAAACCAATAATTGACGCAGCAAAGGTCAAGATGGCCGATGCAGTCAAGTTCCTCGAAGAGGACCTCAAGACTTACCGTGCAGGCAAGGCCAATCCACTCGTGCTGAACCCTGTCATGGTTGACTACTATGGCTCGATGGTCCCTGTTTCCAATGTGGCCTCCGTCACTACTCCGGACGCAAAGACCATCGCAATCCAGCCTTGGGAGAAGAAGATGATTCCTATCATCGAGAAGGCAATCATCGATTCCAACATCGGCCTCACCCCTCAGAACAACGGCGAGACCATCCGCCTTACCATGCCACCTCTTACCGAGGATCGTCGCAAGGAACTCTGCAAGAAGGCTAAGGCTTCTGGCGAGAATGCAAAGGTCGTTGTCCGCAATGCACGTCGCGACGCTATCGATCTTCTCAAGAAGGCTATCAAGGAAGGTCTTCCTGAGGATGTCGAGAAGGACTCCGAGGTAGCAGTTCAGAAGGAAACCGACGCAGCAACCAAGAAGGTTGACGAGCTCGTAGCAGCAAAGGAGAAGGAAATCCTCTCCGTTTAATTAAAGACAGAACTGACGAGGCTGTCCAACAGGGCAGCCTCTTTTTTTATAAAACGACTATGGCAAAGACTTTAGATACTGTTCCGGTTTGGGACTGGGGCTTTTTCACAGAACCGAAACCATGCGTGATCGCGGGACCATGCAGCGCTGAAACCGAAGAACAGGTGATGGCTACGGCCAAGGGACTGGTAGAGCAGGGAATACATATGTTCCGTGCGGGCATCTGGAAACCTCGTACGCATCCTGGTTGCTTCGAGGGTGTAGGTGCTCCTGCGCTCAAGTGGATGCAGAAGGCAAAGCAGGAGTACGGCCTTAAGATCTGTACCGAGGTTGCCAGCGAGAAACATGTATACGAGTGTCTCAAATATGGTGTGGACCTCGTTTGGCTTGGTGCGCGTACCACGGGAAATCCTTTCCTCGTGCAGGAAATCGCGGATGCACTTCGCGACACCGACATTCCTGTGCTCGTAAAGAACCCTATGAACCCAGATCTCGATCTTTGGATCGGCGCTCTCGAGAGACTCAACGGAGCCGGTATCAAGAAGCTCGGTGCAATCCAGCGCGGCTTTACCTCTTACGAGAAGATCCGCTACCGCAACAATCCTCAGTGGCAGGTGGCTGTAGAGCTCCGCAGCCGCTATCCGGAACTCTCCATCTTCACCGACCCATCCCACCTTGCTGGTAAGAGGGACTACATCCAGGAACTCTCACAGCGCTCTCTCGACCTCGGTTTCGAGGGACTTATGATCGAGTCACACTGCAATCCGGTATGCGCTCTCAGCGACGCCGGCCAGCAGCTCACCCCTGAGGCTCTCGGCGAACTCCTCGCCAGCCTCGTGGTCAGGACTCCGGAACCGGCCCTCGCCAATAAGGAGACCATCGACCAGCTCCGTGCCCAGATCGATGTTATTGACGAGAATCTTCTCCACACGCTTGGTCAGCGTATGAAGGTCAGCCGCCAGATCGGTCAGTACAAGAAGGAAAACAACGTGGCAATCGTACAGGCATCCCGTTGGGACTCCCTGCTTGCCAATATGGTTGAGAAATCAAAGGCTTACAACCTTCCAGAGGAATTCGTGAGAGACGTATTCAACGCTATTCACGAGGCATCTGTCCAGGTTCAGAACGAGATTCTTTCAGGAGAGCAGCCAGAACAGAAATAAATCTGCTTCTTTCGTCTTCTCCGACGAAAGCGACTTCGATAGGCACCCGGAACATTCTCTGCTTGAGATTTTCGGGTGTCTTTTTGTAATCTTTCACCCTCTGGCTGTCCTTCTCGGTAGTTGCCACTATTGCAGTAGGGTAGGCGGAGGCTGCGTGATCAATCTCCCTGATGTCGGAAGAGGTGTAGGTGTGGTGGTCCGGATACTTGAGGTGGCGCACCACCTTGTAGCTGTCGCTGAGCTGGCTGTGGAGCGGCTTGTCGTTGGCTATGCCCGTAAAGAGCACGAGTCTCTTGGCGTAGAGGTAGCGCGGCTCACCCTCGGGGAATACCGGCTCCATCGGACAGTATTCGGTCTTGGTGAAGAACAACTCCTGTCCTTCCCTGAGCCCGAGATTCTGCTTCCACTCCTCCATCTCATACTCCTCCAGGTAAGGAGGACATTTTGTCACAATCACGATGTCTGCAGTCCTGACTCTCTCCGGCAGATCTCTCAGGCTGCCCAAAGGCATCAGATGGTCCTTGAATGTAGGGCGGCTGAAATCGATCAGCACTATGCTCACATCGCTTCTCAGGCTGCGGTACTGCATCGCGTCGTCCAGCACGATGACCTTTGCCGGCTCAAGCTCCATGTTTACGCACTTGCGTGACTTTCTGTCCTTCCCGATCTTCTCCGGGTGGCAGAGCATCTCGGCTCCGTGAATACGGTTTTTCTCCACAGCCACAGTCACTCCCGGGAATTTCTTCTTGATCTGCAGAGGTTCATCGCCGTAGAACTCGGCTGTGCCGTCCACCGTCACCTGCTGAAAACCCTTGCTCTTGCGCTTGTAGCCCCTTGAGAGCACGGCCAGATCCTGCCCCATGTAGTCAAACTCCTCGAGCAGCATCTTGAGAATCATCTCCGTATGCGGGGTTTTGCCTGTGCCACCAACAGTGACATTTCCGATGCAGATGGTAGGAACCTCGGCCTGAACGCTCTTGCGTATGCCCTTGTCGAAGAGTCTGTGCCTTATCTTGAGTGCTGCCCAGTAGGGCGCGAGCAGAAATGCGTCTAACATATATTATATATAAGTATATAGTCTACAGTCCGTATATGCCGCCAGCCTGCGGCGCTTCCTCGCCCCATCGGGCCGCGATCATGTCCAGGGTGGAGAACAGCTCCTGCGGGTCGTTGAGAGTCACCAGCTTCAGCCTGGTCTCCTTGAAGTCCGGCAGACCCTTGAAATAGCAGCTCAGGTGTCGCCTCATCTCAAGTATGCCCACCTTTTCTCCCTTCAGCTGCAGCGAGCGTTCCAAGTGCCTCTTGGCGAGTGCAACCCTGTCAGTGACGCACATCTGCGGAAGTATTTCTCCTGTATCCAGGTAGTGCCTGATCTCTTTGAATATCCACGGGTGCCCGAAGGTGGCGCGTCCTATCATTATGCCGTCTACGCCGTAGCGGTCGAAAGCGTCCTTTGCCTTCTCGGGGGAGTTGATGTCGCCGTTGCCGATAATGGGAATATGCATTCTCGGGTTTTCCTTGATCTTGCCGATCAGAGTCCAGTCTGCCTCGCCTGTGTACATCTGCTGGCGTGTGCGTCCGTGCACCGTAAGCGCCTTGATGCCCACATCCTGCAGTCTCTCTGCGAGTTCGACGATAATCTTCGAATCGTCATCCCAACCCAGCCGGGTCTTGACCGTGACCGGCTTGCCGACAGCTTCCACAACTGCTTTCGTGATGGCGACCATCTTGTCCGGCTCCTTCATCATGCCGGAACCGGCGCCTCTTCCGGCGATCTTCTTTACCGGGCAGCCGAAGTTTATGTCTATGACATCGGCTCCGTGGCCGCCTACAATTTCCTGCGCCCTGTCGGCCATTTTTGCAGACTCGACCATGGCGTCGGGCAGGTTGCCGTAGATCTGGATTCCTATCGGAGCTTCGTCCTCATATGTCAGGAACTTGGCGAACGACTTCTTTGCGTCGTGAACGAGACCATCGGAAGAGACGAACTCAGTGTAGACCATGTCGGCGCCGAATTCCTTGCATATGAAACGGAAGGAGGCGTCTGTGACGTCTTCCATCGGTGCCAGCAGCAGGGGCTTTGCGCCCAGGTCGAGTTCTCCTATCTTCATGTCTCTCAAATACGCGTACAAAGATAATAAATCAAAAGTTTTTGGCAAATAGAAAATTATTCTTACCTTTGCACCCCCTATGGAAAATAGGGAACGCAACAATTTTAGTATTAACCAATTAAAGATCAAGACAGTGGAAACA
>JAKSJK010000074.1 GCA_024398095.1 Bacteroidales bacterium | reverse complement strand
GTGTGTAGTGTTCGTAACCGATTGATAACCAGTAGTATTTGTGATCTGGTTGGGATTCGAACCCAAGACCCACAGCTTAGAAGGCTGTTGCTCTATCCAGCTGAGCTACCAGACCAATCCGTTATTTTGTGGCTGCAAAGATAGATTTTTTTATTCTAATGGCAAACTTTTGATGGAGTTTGTGTATATTTGACTCTTCTATCACTAAATATTTGTTACTATGAAAAGATTTTTGACAGCGATTCTCATAGCAGCCGTGAGCTTCAGTGCCAATGCGCAGTTCAAGTCTATGGCTGAGAGTCTCAAGAACAAAGCCACCGGCAAGGTCCAGGCTACAGTCAACAAAGCCAAGACCGATGCCCATGACCAGAAAGTCATGAATTCCACCTATGGACAGAAGGATATAAAGACTGCCAAGGTGGGTGCCGGTCCCGTATATTACGTAAGTGCGGAAACCGGAAGCAACCGTGCCGACGGCCTCACTCCGCAGACCGCAAAGAAAGACATCCAGAAGGCTCTGGACCTTATCCATGACAATGGTCAGGATGGAGCAACCGTGCGCGTTGCAGAGGGCAACTACCTCGGCTACCTTGATGCCGGCTACATCGAAATCCGCAACTGGATCACTCTCGAGGGCGGCTGGAACGCAGACTTCACCGACCGCGATCCTTTCACCTACATCACTAAGATGCAGCCTACCCAGGAGCAGCTGGGCACCAACGGCAACAAGGCCCTCATCACACTCTCCGGTCTGGACAACACCAACTATGTGGTTGCGGGTACCCTTATCATCGATGGCATCATGCTCGACTACGGCTTCGAGACCCTCTATCTTCCATATGACCCGTCTGACGAAAGGACCGGCAGCCCTGAGGGCGTAGATACCGGCCGTATGATCGACGACGGCGGCAAGCAGGTTTCCCACCAGGCCATCCACAGCGAGGCTGCGATTGCAGGTAACATGATCATCCGCAACTGTCTTGTGATGAACAGCCCTTATTTCGGAATCCAGGTAAATACCCGCTGCGGCGAGATCGAGATTTACAACTGTGTGATCATCTCCAACCGTTTCGCCGGTGTGCGTATCGACGGCTGGGACAAGGAAGGCTACCGTTCTAAAGTCAACTTCCACCACAACTCAGTGGGCTTCTCATGGTGCCGTGAGAAGTACATGGAAGACATGGGCTATGGCTATGAGTTCATGAGCAAGGTCAGCTCCGATCTTCATCACAACATCTTCTTCTGCAACAACTACGCTGCGGTTTCACGCACCCACGCCCTCTCCGGCCCTGACGCCCCTATCGAGGCAAAGCGCGTGACCGACATGCATGACAACTACTTCTTCATGAATGCTGCCGACCTCCAGCTCCCTTCAAAGGGTGGCGGAAAGTGGACTAACGTCATGGTAAGGCAGTTCGACGACGTGGATGAGAAGACCATCCCTAATATCGACGGCAACAAGAACCTCAGTGCCGACGATCCTTTCGTGAAGACTCTTTGGGCTCCGTACCTCAATGGCTTCGCAAACCTCAAGGTGCTTGACGAGTCGTCTTCGTTCGACCGCAACTCCGCTGCGAACCTCTACCGCCAGGCCCATGGCATGAACATGCAGGGCACTGAGACCCGCAGGGTTTCAATGTTCGGTAACCGCTACCGCTTCGAAGAAGCTATGAAGATCTTCGGCGCGAAAGCCGGTTACGGTGCACAGAAAGAATAACCTACTGATATCCAGATTTCTATGAAAACGAATCATCTCTTCTCCGCTCTTGCTCTCTCCCTGCTTGTACTGGCAGGCTGCAGTCCGAAGCATTATCCAAAGCTGGCCGCCCAGACCGGTAACGGCCAGCCTATCGTGATATTCTACGACAATGATGTACACTGCGCCGTTGACGGATATGCCGTTTCCGCAGCGCTCAAGAAAGAGGCTCTCCAGACCAATCCCAACGTCCTCCTCGTTTCTGCAGGCGATTATGTCCAGGGAGGCAGCCTCGGTGCAGCATCCAAGGGTGGCTACATTGTCAGCATCATGAACCAGGCGGACTATGACGTGGTCACCTTGGGCAACCATGAATTCGACTACGGCATGCCGCGCATGGACGAGATAACCAAGGGACTCAATGCCAGCGTTTCGGCCTGCAACCTCTTCGATCTTAGAAGCGGCAAGAAAGAGAGAATGTTTCCGGAGTATGTCATGAAGACCTTCGGCAGCGTGGATGTGGCAGTCATCGGCATAGCCACCCCGTACAGTTTCGTGTCTTCCACCCCGTCATACTTCCAGAATGAGAAGGGCGAGTACGTCTACTCTCTCAGCTCGGATGATTTCTTCAGTACAGTTCAGAAGACCATCGACAAGGCCCGCAAGGACGGCGCCGAATACGTGATTGCCGTGACCCATCTTGGTGACGATATCCTCGACGAGATCAATGCCCTCACCATGATCATGAACACCACAGGACTGGATGCAGTGCTTGACGGTCATTCCCACAGCACCATCCCGGGCAATATGGTGGCGGACAAGAAGGGCCACAGGGTGCTTCACACCTCGACCGGCTCCCATTTCGAGGCAGTCGGAAAGCTTACCATCGATCCATCTGCGAAGGATGCCCTCAGGAGTGAGCTCATTCCTGTAAATGAGCAGAGCCCTAGGGATGCCAAGGTGGATGAGGTGATAAAAGGCGTAAAAGCTGAATATGCTGCACAGGGCTCCCGCGTGGTGGGTCGCAGCGAAAAGCCTCTCATCGCCGCAGACGAAACCCATCCGCGTATCGCCCGCATCAAGGAGACCGGACTGGGCAACTTCTGCGTGGATGCCTACCGTATGCGCATGCACACCGATATCGCGGCTCTCGGCGGCGGATCAGTACGTGCAGCCCTGCCCGAGGGTGTGATAACCTACAATGACATATTCACCCTTTTCCCATTCAACAATACCGTGGGTATCGCGGAGATGAGCGGCCAGATGGTACTCGATATGCTCGAGTTCTCAGTCTATGTCTCACCTGTCGAGTTCGGCGGCTTCCTCCAGGTTTCCGGCCTGAAGTTCGACGTGGATCTCAATGTGGGCAGCCAGGTCCTCGTGGACGCGAACAAGATGTTCGTAGGCTTCGATGGCCCTGAGCGCAGGGTGAAGAACGTCATGGTACTCGGGGAAGACGGTTCATATGCGCCGATCGATGTGAACAAGGTATATACCGTAGCCGGATCGACCTATCTGCTCAAGGAATATGGCGACGGCTATGCAGTCCTCAAGGGCGCCAAGGTTACCGATTTGGGTATGCTCGACCTCCAGCTCCTCGAGGACTTCATCTCGGAGACTCTCGGCGGTGTGATCCCGGCGTCTTACGAGAAGCCTGAGGGACGTATCAATTTTATTAAGTAATGATATCTCTAATCCTTAGTATCTGTGCTCTCATCCTGGGCTATCTGCTCTACGGCGGATTGGTTTCCAGGCTGTTTGCCGCAGATGATCGCAAGACTCCGGCGTATGAAAAGTTCGACGGAGCCGACTATGTGCCGATGCCGACCTGGAAGGTCTTCATGATCCAGCTTCTGAACATTGCCGGCACAGGTCCTATCTTCGGTGCCATCATGGGTGCCATGTTCGGTCCGGCAGCTTTCCTGTGGATCGTTCTGGGCTGCATCTTTGCAGGTGCTGTCCACGATTATCTCTCCGGAATGCTCTCGATCCGTCTCGGCGGCGCCGGTCTTCCTGACATCGTAGGCGAGTACCTTGGCAAGGGGGCCAAGAATGTGATGCTGGTGTTCTCGTGCGTGATGCTCCTGCTCGTGGGAGCCGTGTTCGTGTTCAGTCCTGCATCCATCCTGGGCGGCATCGCACGGTTCGGCATCCCCAAGCCGGAGGCCGGCCTCGACTGGGCAATCATGATCTGGGTGGGAATCATCTTCGTGTACTATCTGGTCGCGACCTGTGTGCCTATTGACAAACTCATTGGCAAGATATATCCTCTTTTTGCCATTGCGCTCATCTTCATGGCGGTTTCCCTGCTGATCTGCCTCTTCGTCAAGTGGCCTCACATCCCTGAGATATGGGATATGTTCACCTCTTCCAAGGGCGGTTTCCAGACAGGCCCGGACGGAGGACTCAACCTCAAGGGACATCCTATTTTCCCATGCCTTTTCATCACCATAGCCTGCGGTGCGATCAGCGGCTTCCACGCCACCCAGTCCCCGCTCATGGCAAGGTGCATCAAACATGAGAAGCTCGGCCGTCCTATCTTCTACGGCTCCATGATCACCGAGGGCGCAATCGCGCTCGTATGGTGTGCAGTTTCCAGCTGGTTCATCTATGACGGCGGCGCAGAGGCTCTCGGACTGGCAGTCAATGCTCCGGCCCCTGTGATTGTGAACACGGTTTCCAAGACATGGCTCGGGCTCTTCGGCGGCATTCTCGCCATACTCGGCGTGGTTGCGGCTCCTATCACCAGCGGCGATACAGCGCTGCGCAGTGCAAGGCTCATAGTGGCAGATGCCTTCAAGCTCGACCAGAAGCCTATATCCAAGAGACTCATGGTCAGCGTTCCGATCTTTGTGATCACCGCGCTGCTGCTCTGGTACGAGATTGCAGACGCAAAGGGCTTCAACACGATATGGAATTACTTCGGATGGGCTAACCAGACCCTTTCCGTATTCACCCTCTGGGCAATCACCGTCTTCCTCTACAGGCGTTCGGCCAGGAACCCCGAGTTCCCGAAGTGGGCCTATCTGGTGTCCCTGGTGCCTGCGGTGCTCATGACCTCCGTCTGCACCTCATTCATACTTACCGCACACAGGACAGCGGGCGTTGGTTTCAGCCTCCCTCTGAACTGGCTTCCGGCCATCGGAATCCTGGTTGCCCTGATTGCCCTTGCCCTCTGGTGTCTCTGGGCGAATAGGAACCGCAAGAAATGAATAAACTCCTCAAACAGATACTGAAGTGTGTGCTGTCACTTGCTGTGGCAGCCATTCTTCTGTATTACAGTTTCAAAGGAGTCAACTGGAATGATTTCCTCTCGGGCCTGGTGACCTGCAACTGGTGGCTTGTGCTGGCGTCAATGTGTGCCGGTGCCCTGGCCTTCCTTTTCCGTTCCTTCCGCTGGCGCCGCATCATGCTGCCGATCGAGCCTTCGATAGACCGCCTGACGGTTTTCAACGCGGTGAACATATGCAACATCTCCAATTTCGTCATCCAGGGCATAGGCGAATTCGTCAGGACAGGCATAGTGGTGAGGCGCTCGGCAGGCAGGAATGCCGGCGAGGGAAGCCCGCGCTATGACAAGATACTCGGCACAGCCATTCTGGAGAGGGGATGGGACGTATTGTCCCTCGTAATCCTGTTCGTGGTCCTGGTTATTTTCAAGGGCGGAGATTTCGGCGCATTTTTCAGAACAGCCATCGTAGAGCCGCTGTCCGAGAAGAGCAGCGGCGCAGCCTGGGCCCTCATAGTCCTGGTATGCCTGGCACTGCTGGGGATCCTTGCCGCGATATACTTCCTGAGAAACAGGGTTAAGGCCTTCCGCAAAGCCTTCGACCTTCTCAAGGGTTTGCTTCAGGGCATGCTCAGCTGCCTCAAGATGAAAAACAAGAGCCTGTTTTTTATCTACACCGCGGCTATCTGGGGCTGCTATTGGCTGCAGATGGTGTTCATGATCCAGGCTTGCCCGGTCACTGCCGAAGGCGGCCTCACTCTCGTGGATGCCCTCTTCCTTATGCTTGTGGGCAGCATTTCTGCCTTCCTTCCGACCCCGGGAGGCATTGGCGCCTACCATTTCCTCGTCACTACGGCTATGACATCGATATACGCCTTCAGCAAGGCTGACGGCATGGTCTTCGCCACTCTCGCCCACGAATCTCAGGCCCTGAATATGGCAATCTGGGGACTCCTGGGCTATGTAATCGAAATCCTCCGCAAGGATAGCAAGCCTGAGTAATGGATGATCTGAAGCTCGTTGCAGACCTCGCCCTGATCCTGGTTTCCGCAGGGGCCTTCACCATAATCTCCAGGGCGCTCAAACAGCCCCTGGTGCTTGGCTACA
The DNA here is from genome assembly GCA_024398095.1 of Bacteroidales bacterium. GTDB lineage: Bacteria > Bacteroidota > Bacteroidia > Bacteroidales > UBA932 > Cryptobacteroides. Next base: position 5,919 of record JAKSJK010000074.1, on the reverse strand, counting down.
TCATCGCCGGCATACTGGTCGGCCCGCATATCGGACTCTTCCCGACAGTGACGAGTACAGATGTTGTGGAGCGTTGGTCCGAGATCGGTGTCATCTTCATGATGTTCGGACTCGGTCTGGAATTCAGTTTCAAGAAACTGCTCAAGGTGGGTGCGAGCGCGCTCATCATAGCTGGCTGCAAGTTCATCGGCCTGTTCATAGTAGGTTTTGCAGTGGGTTTGGCAATGGGCTGGACTACCATGGAAAGCATGTTCCTGGGAGGTCTGCTGTCCATGTCGTCCACCGCAGTTGTGCTGAAGGCCTACGAAGATATGGGGCTTAAGAACAAGCCTTTCGCCGCCACGGTTTTCGGAACCCTGGTAGTGGAGGACATCATCGCCATAATCCTGATGGTTGTCTTCTCCACCGTTGCCGTCTCCAAGAAGTTCGAGGGCGGGGAGATGCTCTTCAACCTCACCAAACTGGTGTTTTTCCTGATCCTGTGGTTCCTGGTGGGCATCTATCTGATTCCGACGCTTCTGAAAAAAAGCCGGAAGTGGCTCAACGACGAGATACTTCTGATCGTGAGCATCGGACTGTGCTTCGGCATGGTTAGCCTGGCTACTTCCGTGGGCTTTTCCGCAGCACTCGGAGCCTTCGTGATGGGCTCGATACTGGCCGAGACTCTAGAAGGGGAGCACATCGTAAAACTCACCGGAGGTATCAAGAACCTCTTCTCGGCAGTGTTCTTCGTGTCTGTGGGCATGATGGTCGATCCAAGGGTCATAGTGGCCCATTGGCTGCCGGTTCTGGTCATCACACTGCTGGTCATCGTGGGACATATTCTTTTTGCCGCCGGTGGCTCTCTGCTGGCAGGCAAGGATCTCGAGACATCCGTCAAGACTGGATTCAGCCTTTCCCAGCTCGGTGAATTCGGATTCATCCTGGCCGGAGTGGGTGTCGGACTGGGGGTGATGCGCGATTTTACCTATCCTGTGATAGTGACGGTTTCCGTGATTACCACATTCACAACTCCGTATATGATCAAGCTGGCCGGACCGGTAGAAGCCATGCTGCGCAGGCGTATGCCTCAGAAGTGGGTGGCTTTCCTCGACCAGCCGGGCGACAGGGGCCGTCAGAGCACGGCATCCATGGATGAATGGAGGAGATATCTGACCTCTTTTGTGCTCAGGATAGTCCTGTATTCCGTTCTTCTGTTTGCCCTTCTGGCTGGCTGCAGGGCCTACTTCGCTCCGTTCATGCACAAGGTCCTTTCTTCGCTGAGACCGGCCCACCAGGATGTATTGATCGCCCTTTCCGTACTGGTGCTGATGACCCCGTTCCTGCTGGGAATAGTCTCCAGGCAGCACTCGGAGAAGGAATCCGCAAAAAGGCTGATAGCCTTGGATCCCGGTAACCGCCGCATATTGAACGTGCTCAGGCTGCTCAAGGCAGCGGTGGCGCTGATATTCCTGCTTGCCATGCTGGCGATCTATCTCCAATCCTACTCCAAGTGGGTGATTCCGGTGGTGCTGGTTGCCGGTCTGCTGGTGTCCTACCTGCTTTTCCGAAGCAATCGCCATCTGCGCGATTTCATCAGTTTCGAGGATCGTTTCGTGGCCAATCTCAATGCCCGGGAGACGCAGGAACGCGAGGAGGATGAGTCTTTCAAGGCTATGGTTTCGGAAGCTGCGCCGGAGGAGATTGCCGCAGTGGGACTGGACCGTGTGGCCGTAGAGGCTTTTACGCTTGGGAAGGATTCATTCCTCACCGGCAGGACTCTGCGCGAGGTGGATATGCGTAAATACGGCTGCATGCTTGTCAGCACGCAGCGAGGGGACGAATTCATCACCAACCCGAAGCCGGACAGACGCTTCAAAGAAGGCGATGTGGTTTGGATCGCTGGAGAGAAGTCAAGTATGGACATATTGAAATAAGTATTAAATTTGCGCGTCAAACAAAGCAAGATATGAAATCGATACTCGGCATAGGCAATGCACTCACAGATATCCTGGCTGTGCTTCCGGATGACAGCTTCCTCAGGGAGTACCATCTTCCCAAGGGCAGCATGCAGCATGTGGATATGGCAACGGGCGACACCATCTGGAACGCGCTCAAACCTCTGGGAGTCAAGTATGTGGCCGGTGGATCCGCCGCCAACACCATAGTCTGCACCTCAATCTTCGGAATGCCTTCATCCTTCATCGGGAAGGTGGGCGACGATGAACTGGGAAGTCTCTTCAAGAGCGACCAGGAGCAGTATGGCGTGAACAGCATGCTTCTCAAGGGAACCCATTCCTCCGGACGCTCCATGGTGTTTGTCAGCGGTGCGAATGCAGAGAGAACCTTTGCAGTCTATCTCGGTGCCGCGCTCGAGCTTGTTCCGGACGATCTGAAGCCGGAATATTTCGAGGGACACGACTACTTCCACATCGAGGGCTACCTCGTGCAGAACCAGTTCCTGGTACGCCGCGCAGTGGAGCTTGCCAAGGCTGCAGGCTGTCTGATCTCCATCGATATGGCCTCCTACAATGTGGTCGAGTCCAACAATTCCTTCCTCCACGACATCGTCGAGAATTATGTGGACATAGTATTTGCCAATGAAACCGAGGCCAAGGCTTTCACCGGCCTTGCAGATCCAAGGGAATCCCTCGAGGAAATTTCCAGGCTCTGCAAGATCGCCGTCGTGAAGGTCGGCAAGGATGGCAGTTGGGTGAAGAGCGGAGATGAGGTTTACTTCATCGATGCCAAGCCTGCGAAGCCTGTGGATGCAACAGGAGCGGGCGACACTTATGCAGCAGGCTTCCTCTATGCACATTCCCTGGATATGCCGCTGGATGTCTGCGGCGAGATCGGTTCGATAATAGCCGCCAAGGTCGTCGAGATCATAGGCACCAAGATCGACATTCCCCGATGGAGGGATGCCAAGAATGAAATACGTGAACTCATAGCAGCCAACTCCAAATGATACTGGATCCCGTACTCGACATAATCCGCAGCCAGGCTGCGAAGAAATGGGCCAGCAAGGTGCCAACCTCCCTCAGATCCCTCAGCCAGGTGAAGAGCGTGGCCATACTGATGGATGTGGAAGCCTGGGGATTCCAGGAGAGCAAGGAGGAGATCAGTTCCTGGTTCCGTTCGCAGGGACTCCGTCCGGACATGCACTTCTTTGATTTCAGAAAGCTTGAAAAGGACGAACTCCTGCTTACCAGCATCACCAACACCATTCTCAAGAAGGATCTCAACTGGTTCGGGATGCCGGATCCGTCCCACATCGTGGATGTCAATGAAGACCTGTTCATCTCCCTGGTGGACAATGCGGATTTCCCGGTGCGTTTTTTCAGCACCACCTGCCGCAGTCCGTTCAAGGTCGGATGTCATGGCTGGGAAGGCCACCCTTTCGACCTGCTTGTGAGCGCCCAGCCGGGTGCCACCACCATGGATCTCTTCAATGAGATGAAGAAGTATCTTCTCAAACTCAAGTAACAATGCTGAAACACATCTATACGGCGCTCAAGGGCTTCCTCATGGGCGCGGCGAATGTCATACCCGGCGTGTCGGGCGGTACCATAGCCCTGCTGACCGGCATCTACAACGAACTCGTGGAGGCGATCGCCTCGCTGACTCTGGGCAGCACCTGGAAGGCGCTTCTCAAGGGAGAATTCAAAGCTTTCTGGAAGTCTGTCCATGGTCCTTTCATCCTCGCTCTCGGCATAGGTATCGTCCTCAGCATCATCTCTCTGGCCAAACTGATGACCGTTGTCTTTGACAGGTGGCCGGTACAGACATGGGGTTTCTTCTTCGGACTCATCCTGGCTTCAGCCGTGGTGATGTTCCGGGGCATAAAAGGCTGGAAGCCGATCTATGTGATGTGGGTTGCCGTGGGCCTTGCCCTCGGAGTGGGGGTGAGCCTCATACCGGAGCCGGCGGTGGCAGAAAATACTGCCGTGGGAGCGTCTGCAATGCCTTCTCTCGGCGAGATGGCCTATATCTTCCTCTGTGGCGCCGTTTCCATCTGCACCATGATTCTCCCGGGCGTCTCAGGCAGTTTCGTACTGCTTCTGATGGGGCGCTACGAGTATATAATGACCTCCATCAGCAAGCTGCTCGCAATGCAGGATGTGGCCGCCAATCTGGTGATACTCTGCTGTTTCGGCCTGGGTTGCGTACTGGGCATACTGGCGTTCGCGAAGTTCCTCCACTGGCTGCTGGCAAGATGGGAAAAGCCGACCATGACACTCCTCTTGGGATTCATAGTCGGCTCTCTCGTGAAAGTCTGGCCGTGGGGTAATGCCGAGGCCATGGCTGTATGTGCTGACGGCAATCTCCACATAGCCGGCGCCGTAATCTTCTGCGCCATCGGAGTCGCCCTCGTAGTGGCTCTGGATCTCTTCTCAGGGAAGAAAGCTTAGTCCACGTCGTGGATAGGATCGCAGGTCAGGTCGATGCCGAGTTTCTTGAAAACTTTACGGTCGACCTCGCCGAGCATTTCCGTTGAGTGTACCTGGCAGCCCTTGAGCATCGGCAGGCAGGCGATGGCCTTCTTGCAGTTTTCGTCAGTGTTGCTGAGCATTGCAAGTGCAACGAGGACCTCATCGGTGTGCAGGCGTGGATTGTGTCCGTGCAGTTTCTCCACCTTCATCTCCTGGATAGGCTCGATCATGGCCTCCGGGATGAGCATCACGCTGTGGTCAAGGCCTGCGAGATGCTTGCAGGCGTTGATCAGGAGAGCTGCGCTGGTTCCGAGCAGATCTGAAGTCTTCGCGGTGAGGATGGTGCCGTTGTCCAGCTCGATTGCGGATGCTGCAACGCCTTCAGCCTCAGCTCTTTCGTGAGCTGCAACTGTAACCCTGCGGTATTCCGGGGTGAGCTTCGACTGCTGGAGCAGGAGCTTGCACTTGTTGACTTCGCCGTCATTGCCGGCACCCTCTGCCATGCGGCCGAGAGCAGCGTAATAGCGGCGTATGATCTCGTTCCTTGAAGCCTCGCGGCAGATGTCGTCGTCGCTGATGCAATAGCCTACCATATTGACGCCCATGTCGGTAGGGGACTTGTACGGATTCTCGCCGTAGATGCCTTCGAAGAGGGCGTTGAGGACAGGGAATATCTCGATGTCGCGGTTGTAGTTGATGGCTACCTTGTTATATGCCTCGAGGTGGAACGGGTCTATCATGTTGACGTCGTTGAGGTCGGCGGTGGCTGCCTCGTATGCGACGTTTACCGGATGCTTGAGAGGGAGGTTCCAGACCGGGAAGGTCTCGAACTTCGCGTAGCCTGCCTTGATGCCGTGCTTGTGCTCCTGGTAGAGCTGGCTGAGGCAGACTGCCATCTTTCCGGAACCCGGACCCGGTGCGGTCACGATCACGAGAGGACGTACGGTCTCGACATAGTCGTTGCGGCCGAATCCCTCGTCGGAGTCGATGAGAGCCACGTTGTTAGGGTAGCCTTCAATGGTATAGTGGAAATAGGCCCTGATGCCCAGACGCTCGAGTTTCTTGCGGTAGGCGTCGGCGCTTGACTGGCCGTTGTAGTGTGTGATGACTACCGAGCCGACCATGAAGCCCCTGTTCTCGAATTCCTTGCGCAGACGGAGTACGTCCTCGTCGTAGGTGATTCCGAGATCCTGGCGGACCTTGTTCTTTTCGATGTCGACGGCGCTGATGACGATCACGATTTCCGCACAGTCGGAGAGCCTTGAGAGCATTCTGAGCTTGCTGTCAGGCTCGAATCCGGGGAGGACTCTGCTTGCGTGATGATCATCGAAAAGCTTGCCGCCAAGTTCAAGATAGAGTTTGTCGCCGAACTGGGAGATTCTCTCCCTGATGTGTTCGGACTGAATCTTTAAATACTTTGCGTTGTCAAATCCGATTTTCATGATGTAGTGGTGAAATGTCGTGCAAAGGTAAGACTATTTTCAGTATATTTGCAAAGATAGTGTGA
>JAKSJK010000073.1 GCA_024398095.1 Bacteroidales bacterium | reverse complement strand
TCCAAGATTGACGAATACGTAATAGAATGATAGCCATGAGGTTTCCTAGAATAATATGCCTGATTGGCAGTATACTGCTCTGTCTCAATCTCCCGGCCCAGGACGTCGACCGCTACGGCGGGGTATATCATCCCTACAGGCACGGTGATCTGAAGGACACGCCGGCTCCGAGGGGATACAAAGCTTTCTATATCAGCCACATCGGCCGTCACGGCTCCAGATATCCCGTAGACCTGAACTACATCATGCACGGACTCGGACCGCTGACGAAGGCGGATTCTCTGGGACTGCTGACCGAGGAAGGAAAGAAACTGCTGCACGGATTTCAGAAGCTGGACAGCATCTCCAGAGAGGATTACGGAATGCTGTGCGAGCTGGGAGCGGCAGAACACAACGGCATTGGGGAAAGGATGGCCAGACGCTTCCCTACTGTCTTCAAAGGCAGCAAGGACAGTATTGTCATCGTCTGCACCTACAAGACCAGGACCATCATGAGCGCAGCCAACTTCCTCAGCGGATTCAAGGGCTATGCCCCTAAAATGAAGGTCGGCTTCTTCGCTGGCGAAAAATACTATAATTATATATGCCGTGAGGACCAGGCAAAGTCAGGTCTGAAAGTAGCAGGAAAGTTGTCCGACAAAATGAGCGCCGACAGCATCGACTTCAAAGCTTTCTACTCCAGGATCCTCACCGCCCCTTCCCGAAGCCGCGAGATCACAAAGCAAGACCGCGTATTGCTCGAAACATGCTTCACGAACGGAACTGTGGCTGCCTACCTGGGCCTTCCTGACATTGTAGAATGTCTGACACCTGAGGAGTACAGGCTCGCTTCCCTCTCCTATAACAACAAGATGTATGTCTCCCACTGCAACAGCCTCGAACAGGGAGAGTGGCGCGTGCATCTGATGGACACCCTGCTAGTGGACTGGCTCACGAGGGCGGATGCGGCAGTGAAAGGCAACAGCGTTGCGGCAGACCTGCGATTCAGCCACGATGTGGGAATGATGCCATTCTACGGGCTCATAGGCGTAGCAGGCAACGAGAAGGTTACAGACTTCCTCCACGCCTACGATGTCTGGAATTCGACCGAAATCATGCCGATGGGAGCGAACCTGCAGATGATCTTCTACCGCAACCGGAAGGGAGATGTCATCGTCAAAACGCTGCTGAACGAAGAGGAAACCTCCTTCCCTCTCCTGGACCGCGGAGACAGAGTGAAAGCTCCTTACTACAGATGGGAGGACCTGAGGGCTTACCTGGTCGGCAGACTCTCACCTAGATAATTCTCCAAATCTGTCCAAAGACTGCCGGCATCCTCCACACCCAGATCGTAAACAGCCTGGATACGGGATGGATCGGACTCGAGTCTTCCTACCTGGACATTGCGGCTGGGTCTTATCACGTAGATGCAGCCTTCAGCCTCAAGCTTGAGAATCTTTTCCATATATGAATTGTACCTGTCGTTTCTGGTGTCGAGTGCCCTTATGAACTGCCTGTGGAACGGATAGCACAGGCGGGCCATGAGGGAATAGTGTTCATTGCGCACATAGCCATCAGGATGGGTCAGGACCACGATTATCTTGTCGCAGCCGCACTCAAGGCATTTCTCCAGCGGAATATTGTCGACGATTCCGCCGTCAAGATAGGGAACGCCGTCGAGCCAGACCTTCCTGGAGATGAAAGGCAGTGAGGCGGAAGCCCTTATGACATCCATCTGGCGTTCACAGTTCTCCAGTTTCATATACTCGGCCTGCCCCGTACGGACATTTGTAACCGTGGCATAGTACTCGACTCCGGAAGCTTCGTAAGCAGCTTCGTCGAAAGGATCCAGTTCAAAAGGTAGACGTCCGTAGGCGAAAGGTACATTTATCATATTGCCCGTCGTAAGAAACGAGTGCATGCTGATATACTCCTTCTTGCCGAGATATTTGAGATTATAGCGAAGTACACGTCCACGCTGCCCTGACGGGAGGTTTACACCGAAAGTCACACCGGCGGAAGTACCACAGATCACCTGCGGCAGAAAGTTGTGATCCATGAACACGTCCATTACGCCGGCCGTATACAGTCCGCGCATTCCTCCGCCCTCAAGCACAAGACCTATCCTTCCCATTGTCCCAAAACTTACTTTTCAGGATAGCCTCGCCATACCGGACGGATGCCCTCTCCAAAAGAGCGGAGCTCCGGACGGATGTAGATGTCGCCGTCGAAGAACACGAAACCCATGTTCTTATGGTTGTTATTGGAAGCCAACTGGTTAATCTGGTAATTACCCATGTAGATGCGGTCGCCGCTGAAGAGCTCGAACTCACCGTTTGCAGGGTTCAAAGTGCCGGTAATATAACCGTTGCAAGGCAAGAAAAGAGTGGTCCCCTCAAAGCCTGGGAGCATGCTGATGAATTCAATGCCCTTGATACCGTTTCTGGTTGTATTCTGCCAGTTGCAATTGGTCTTGAGCCAGAACATATCCTCATGCATCGGCATCTGCCAGCATCCACCCAATGTGAGATGCGCGGCATCATCCTCCGGATCCAGCTGCAGTTTATTGTCAGGAGTGCCGTATTCCGGCAGAGTAACATACTTGGTATAAGTCTTGGACTTCTTTACGTAATACTTGTAATTCTCAGAAGCATAGCCGTCTTTTTTCCCATCCTTCCAGACCCAAGGATTCATGGAGTGATAATACGGCTCAGGATCACCCCATGCGTAGAATTCTCCCGCAGCCGCAGGGGTTGTAGCTCCAAGGTTGCAGGAAGCGAAGTAGACCGGCATTCCGTTATTGAGTCTGTAACCCATATCAACGGCACCATCAGGGAGTTTCGCCGCAACAACGGTAACATCCAAGATTACTTTCAAATCTGAATCTTCCACAGAAAAGATCGAGACCTTCGTATGGCCAGGTTTAAGCGCAACAAAATCATAGGTAGTTGAAGAGCTTTTACCATCAAATCTGAGTATGCTGTTATCCTGGACTATGGTTCTGGTACTCTTGTTCGAAGCATTCTCCGGCATGAAGCGAATCTCGATGGAGAGCCTGTCAAACTCCTTGCAGCTGTACTGATTGCCCTTCACAGCAACAATTCCCGTTAGAGGTATGGTACTGTTGAGCACTTTAACGGTGCACTCCTTGCTGAGGTCTCCACAGCTGAGTCTGATTTTTGTAGTTCCAACTTTAACAGCCGAGAAGAAGAACTCATTGTCCTCCTGCCAGTCATACTCTACAATACTCTCATCTTCGATTTCCCAGACGAGGCTCTCCTCAGCATCCTCCGGATACTTGTAACCGGCCAGGCTTGCACCTTCACCGATTTTCAAGGTGCACTCAGTATCACTCAGTTCAATGCGCTCCAGTTTTGCCGGTGCAGCGAAAGAATAAGCATAAAAAGTTCTGCTGAAGCCGCTTTTTGTCCTGACGGTAACTTTTGTCTCGCCAACCTCAAGAGCCTGGAAAGTGATCTGATGTCCAAGGTCGTCATTTATGGAGAAAACGTCCAAAGTGGTTCTGTCCTCGATTTCCCAGATCAAAGTCTCATTTGCATTGGCCGGTTCAACGATCGCAGACAATTCAAACTGCTCATCTATTCCTATGATCGTCAAGGTATTGGCTCTATCAATCTCTTCAGCATCGAAACTGATACCTGTGACAGGAATCACTTCTACAGGCTTTTCCTTGATGCATGAAAGCATAAGGAGACAAGAAAGGATTGCAGGTAAATAAATACGGTAGTTTTTCATATCCTATTCTGATAATTACATTGAAAGCTCCGCAGGCGCAGAAGTTTGACAAAATTATCAAAATATTTTGTATATTTGTTTACTAACCATCATAAGTCTGACATGGACAAAGTCAAAGTCATTGAAATAAAGAAGAGCGTCTTCGCCGAGAACGACAAAGACGCAGACAATCTCAGAGAGGAACTCAAGGAGAAAGGCGTGTATCTGCTGAACCTGATGTCTTCACCGGGCAGCGGAAAAACCACCACACTGATACAGACAATCAACAGGATCAAGGACAAGATCAGGGTTGCGGTAATGGAAGCCGACATAGACAGCGATGTGGACGCCATCAAGATCAAAGAGGCAACCGGGATCGAATCCATACAACTGCACACTGGCGGCATGTGCCACCTGGACGCCGAGATGACCCGCCAGGGACTTGACAACCTCACACTCGCAAACACAGACCTGGCGATTCTTGAAAATGTCGGAAACCTCGTATGTCCCGCAGAATTCGACACCGGCTCCTGCCGCAACGCCATGATACTCTCCGTGCCGGAAGGACACGACAAGCCACTCAAATACCCTCTCATGTTCTCCATCTGCGACATCGTGATAATCAACAAGATTGATGTCATGCCATATTTTGACTTCGACCTGGAGAAATGCAAGGAATACATCCACATGCGCAATCCGAAAGCCAGGGTAATCCCAATCTGCGCAAAGAGCGGAGAAGGCGTAGACGAATTCGCGCAATGGCTTCTGGACGAGGTAAAGAACTGGAAAAACAATTAACCACATAAACATAGATATGCCTGAAATGTCAACCAGGTACATCCCCAAGCACAAAGGGGACAAGAGCCCAAATCCAAAACTCCTGAAACTGGTACGCAAGATTACTGACCGCGTTCCGGGCAAGCTGAAAGGCATCACCACGGATGATCCGGAGTACTGGGGCTTCGCCTGCATCTTCGAGGACGAAATGGACCCGAAGACAAGAGAAGCATCCCTGGACCTTCTCATGGACATGCTGTCAAAGAAGTTCCTGCAGGTGCGCGAACACCGCAGCTACCAGCTTCTCCACGAGTGGAACAGCAAGAAGCATTACGCCGAGAATGACGAAGAGTTCGACAAACTGCTCGACAAGCTTGCCGAATTCGGTCTGATAGAATACGACTACGGCGACAGGTACACCGACGACGGTCCTATCCCTGGTACGACCTACAACCGCGAGGACCGCGTATACTGGGTGCCTCTCTTCGTGCCGGGTTCAGGTGAATACACCAACATGAGCGAATACCTCATGAACAAGCACCCTGAGTTGGCCATGTTCTTCGAGAGAATGACTTTCCTCCCGCTGGAGAAGATCACCCCTATGGTTCCTATGGGCGGTGCGGGCATCGGCATGCACGTAATCCCTGTTGAGAAAGCCATCTCCATGGAGAACGAAACAATCGACATCGAGCACATCTCATACTGGCTCAAGAGGTATGAGGGCCATATCGGAGCCTCCATCTGCTCTTGCCGCCACGGCAGGAAGAAGCTGGACGAAGGCTGTGCCGACGATTTTCACGACTGGTGCATCGCTGTGGGCGACATGGCGGACTACTGCGTGGAGACCGGACGCGGCCGCGCCATCACCTACGATGAGGCCATGGAGATATTCAAGCGCGCCGAGGACAACGGATTCGTTCACCAGATCACAAACATTGACGGTGAGGGCAAGATCTTCGCAATCTGCAACTGCAACGTCAAGATCTGCAACGCGCTCCGCACCTCCCAGCTGTTCAACACCCCGAACATGTCCCGCAGCGCATATGTCGCATCGGTCGAGACTGACAAGTGCGTAGCCTGCGGACGCTGCGTGGAATACTGCCCTGCCGGAGCAGTAAAACTCGGCCAGAAACTCTGCACATCCCACGGAAAGATAGAATATCCAAGGCATGAACTGCCTGACAAGACGGCATGGGGCCCGGAGAAATGGACTGAAGATTACCGCGACAAGAACCGCATCAACTGCTACCCTACCGGCACAGCCCCTTGCAAGACAGCCTGTCCTGCGCACATTGCAGTCCAGGGCTATCTGAAGAAGGCTGCGGAAGGCAAATATACAGAGGCACTCGAACTGATCAAGAGGGAGAATCCTTTCCCTGCAGTCTGCGGACGCATCTGCAACCGCAGGTGTGAGGATGCCTGCACCCGCGGCACCATCGACCAGCCGATCGCAATCGATGCAGTCAAGAAGTTCATAGCAGAGCAGGACCTCAAGGCAGAAACCAGATTCGTCCCGGAGATCGTACTCGGAACCAACCGCGGACGATGGAAAGAGAAAATCGCCATCATCGGCGGCGGTCCCGCAGGCCTCACCTGCGCGTACTATCTTGCCACAATGGGCTACTACCCTACTGTCTTTGAAAAGAACGAAGAACCTGGCGGCATGCTCCGCTACGGAATTCCTTCGTACAAACTTGGAAAGGATGTCATCGCGGCAGAGATCGACATAATGAAAGAGATCGGCGTAGAAATCAAGACCGGCGTGGAAGTCGGCAAGGATGTAACTATCGCCGAACTCCGCGAACAGGGTTACAAGGGGTTCTATGTGGCTATCGGCTGCCAAGGCGGACGTCTTCCGGGCATTCCTGGCGACAGTCTTCCAGGCACCACCACGGCAATCGACTTCCTTCATGACGCAAACTGCGGCAAGGTCAAGGTCGAAGGCAAGGTTGTGGTTGTCGGCGGAGGCAATGTTGCGATCGACGCAGCACGAGTGGCCAAACGCAGCGGTGCTTCCGAGGTTACAATGCTTTCCCTCGAGACAGAAGACATCATGCCGGCATCCCTTGAGGAGCGCACAGAGGCAAGGGCAGACGGAGTTGTCATCAACCCTGGCTGGGGTCCGAAGGAAGTTATCGGAGAGGACGGAGTCAAGGGCATCGTATTCAAGAAATGCGTGTCCGTATTCAACGAAGAGCACAAGTTCGCCCCTGTTTACGACGAGAATGAACTTCTGAGCCTGGACGCAGACCTGGTTATCTTCGCCATCGGCCAGACAGTCGTCCTCAAGGAGCTTCTCAAGGACACCAAGGTCGAGTTCTTCCGCGGAGTCTACCCTGTTGCAGACAAACTTACCTATCAGACTGCAGAAGAGGATATATTCGTCGGCGGCGACTGCCACACCGGACCTAAGTTCGCAATCGATGCAATTGCAGCCGGCAAGGAGGCTGCAGAGTCACTGCACCGCTTCGTACAGCACGGACATATGACCATAGGCCGCAACAGGCGCGACTTCATCCAGCTGGACAAATCCGACATCGTTGTGGAGTCATATGACAATTCTTCCCGCCAGCGCGCAGCTGACGCTGAGAATGCGGCTCCGTTCAGCGAATACCACCTGACCCTCACAGAGGAGCAGGTACGAAAGGAAACCGCCCGCTGTCTGGGCTGCGGCGCTTCGATAGTAGACCCTAACAAGTGCATCGGCTGTGGCGTCTGCACCACCAAGTGCGCATTCGACGCCATCCACCTGCACAGGGAGCATCCTGAGGCTAGCCACATGGTTACCTCAGAGAACAAGTTCAGCGCCATCCTGCCTTACATGCTGAAGCGTACAAAGGATATCATCATCAACAAGAAAGGCTGATGCACGAACTTGGAATAGTTTTCTACATCATCAAGGATGTCAAGGAAGTCGCTGAGGAGAACAGCTGCTCCCACGTCTCCAAAGTCGTGATGAGCATCGGTGAGGTCTCCACGGTGATTCCCGGATATCTGACAGATTGCTGGGACTGGGCAGTCAAGAAAGAGCCGCTGCTGACCGGCTGCAGGCTGGAAGTGGAAACTATCCCGGCTGTCACGCACTGCGACGCATGCGGACAGGAATATCCCACGGTAGAACATGGGAAAACCTGTCCACACTGCGGAAGCGGGCAAACCTGGCTCCTCCGTGGTAACGAGGTGGAGATAAAGGAGATTGAAGTTACCGAAACAGAATAGATAAATAACAGAATAAACTATGTGTTGCTTTTTAGTACCAATGGTGCAGGCAATTGCCACAACCGCCTGCCGCAAGCATTATGAGACTGCCGTCAATGATTCGGCATCCCCAGTTCTCCTGCGTCATCTTCCAGGACTTGAGAAGATGCTCTGGGGAGGCACCGTCATGCTTATCGTCGACCATGTCATCAACGGCGAACTGATGTTCAGTTTCCCATTCTTCAGTGCGCTCGCACAGGAAGGTGGCGCAATGACCATGCTGCGTGAGATGCTCACAGTCGGCCTCCCGATGTCTATCGTCCTGACAGCCGTCTGGGCTCTGGCAGTAATCCTTAAGCACCGCCCGGTGAGAGCATAGCCCAATGCATATATAATAATGAAGGCGTCCGGAAATCCGGGCGCCTTCAGTTTATTGTGTTGGATACGCTTATGCCATGCGGGCAGCAGCGTCCTTGTAGTACTTCTGATTAACGAAGACGTCCTCCTTGTAAGGATTGATGTGACGCTTCTTAGCCTGGTAGATGATGTAACTCAGGGCGATGATATTCACGATGAGTGCGCAAGCGGAAACAACTGTCATTGCGGTTGGGTCTGCATTTGCGCTGCCGCCTTCTACGATGCCGTTGAGAGTACCGTCTGCGTAGAGGGTTGGAAGGGTTGCCCACTTGCTTGCCACGGTGCCGTCGGTAGAAGTGATCTGGAAGAGAGGATATACCTGTGCGAACATACACCAGATTGCGAGGGTGTTGGCACGGTTCTGAATCCAGCCACCCTTGTTCCAGCATACAGCTGCGATGGTAGGTGCGAGAAGAAGTGCGATACCGCAGAACCATGAGTGGGTAGGAAGGCAGTTGTAGGTGTAGGCGAAGTTCCATACGTCATAGACAACGATGTAAACCCAGGTCATATCCGGCCAGAGCATGTCGGTCTTGTCCTTTGAAGAGTAAACACTCCACCATGCGGTCATACAGAAGATGTTGAGGATACCTGCGATGCCGTTCATCACATTGTGCCAGCCACCGTAGAGCCATACGTCCTCGTTTGAGAGGAACCAGCAGTTCCAGCCCTTGATAGCGGTCTCGAAGTCTGAAGCGACTGCGATGAGAATGTTGATTGCAACGATGATGAATGGGAATGGCTTGAACCAGTGCTGCTTGCCGATGCCCCAGCCGTACTTGATCATCATGAAGCCGATACATCCAGTGAGAGCGGCATAGAGCTTGGCGTAGTGGAACCATCCGTTCATGTAGACGATTGTCTGGTTCTTCACTGCCCACTCAAGACCCATGGAATTGCCGATCTGGAGGGTTACAAAATAGATTGTGAGAAGAGCTGGAACGGCAAACATGGTAATGCAGCCGCCAAGTTTTGTTTTACGAGCGAACTCGTTGAGAAGGATAAGGCCACCGAGGACTGCGAACATCGCAACCCACTGATAGATAGCCATTTCTCCGTAAACGTGGAAAAGCATTGTTTAAATGATTAAAAGTTTATGTGTTGTTGTTTTGTTTCAAAACATACAAATATACGGAATAATTATGATAGATAACACACTGTTTTTTCCAAATTAATGCCTAACTTTGAAATAATAAACGAACAGACAGAAACAATGCAGATACGACCTGCGACATACGATGACATACCGGTTATCAGAGAGAATGCAGAAGTGGTCTTCCGCGCGACCTATGCGGACATCATCACTCCCGACCAGATGGATTACATGATTGACTGGATGTATTCCGAGGAAAGCCTCCGGAACCAGATCGGTGCTCCGGGCAAAGCATTTTTCATCGCCTTGGACGATTCCAGGTTCGGCGGCTATGTATCAGTCGAGATGCAGGGCAAGATGGAAGACGGCACTCCCCTTTTCCACCTTCAGAAGATATATGTGATGCCTCAGCTGCAGGGTACAGGACTCGGCAGGAAGTTGTTCGAGCATATTGTCAGCTATCTCCGCACAGTTGGAGGCGCTCCGTTCCGCATTGAACTGAATGTCAACCGCAACAACAAGGCTGTAGGCTTCTACGAAAAGATGGGCATGTTCCGTGACCGCGAAGGTGACTTCCCCATCGGACGCGGGTTTTACATGAACGACTATATCTACGCGCTCGAGGTCAGATAATGCATGTTATTAATATTATTTTTAAATTTGCGTCAACTAATCATAAACCATCAATATGAAAAAGTGGGTTAGAAATCTTCTTAAGGGAACATCCCTTTCCACGGCATTGTTCATTTTCCAGGCTTGCTACGGCATGCCTCCAGGATATGACCCGATGGAAATCGGGCTTGTTTTCCAGGTAGTGGACGCTGACGACAACCAGCCGCTGGAGGGTGTAGGGCTCAAGGCCAGGATCAAAGGCGGCGAGTGGGAAGAGATAAACCAGACCGACAGGTGGGGTGTTGTAACCTACATCGATCTTGACGAAGAAAGCGCCGATTTCCAGTTCTCAGCCGAGAATTACAAGGTGAAGGACACTTCCCTGACCGACCTTTCATCGCGTTCCATCCTTATCAAAATGCAGAAGACCGAATAGTCGTGATTCCCTGGTTTCTGTTCAAGGCATTCCGAAAGAGCGAGACAAAGCTTCACGAATTGAACTACCTCTTCTGGGAATGTACGACCCGATGCAATCTTCACTGCCGTCACTGCGGCAGTGATTGTTTTTCTGCCTCCAAGGATGTGGACATGCCTCTGGAGGATTTCCTCAAGGCTGTTGACTCCATTCCAGTGTCCGAACGTCCGGACAACTTTGTTGTCGCAATCACAGGTGGCGAACCACTCCTCCGCCCTGACATAGAAGAAGTCGGAAAAGCACTTATGAGAAGGAGGCTGCGCTGGGGAATGGTATCCAATGGTTTCTTCTACAATGAGGCAATGCACAGGAAACTGGTGCGTGCCGGACTTTCATCCCTTACCATAAGCCTGGACGGTCTGGAGGATTCACACGACTGGATGCGTGGCCGTGAAGGCAGCTATCAGAGAGCCTTGGCCGGCATTGCAATTGCCGCAGCCGAACGTCGCATCAACTTTGACGTAGTGACCTGCGTGACCAAGAGGAACATCGGACAGCTGCAGGAGATTCACGACAGGCTCAGCAGTCTCGGAGTCAAGCAGTGGCGCCTCTTTACAATCATTCCGATAGGCCGTGCCAAAGACGACCCGATGATGCATCTGGACGCCGCAGAGACGAAACTGCTGATGGATTTCATCGTGGAAAGGAGAAAAGAAAAAGGACGGATGAATGTCACCTTCAGCTGCGAAGGCTACCTTGGCAGATACGAGCAGAAGGCACGTCTGGAGCCATATTTCTGCCGCGCAGGAATCAATATCGCTTCGGTGCTGATAGACGGCACCATCTGCGCCTGCCCGAACATAGACCGCGAGGTTTTTGCCCAGGGAAACATCTATAAGGACAGCCTCTGGGAGGTCTGGAACAATAAGTTCACCGAATTCCGCGACCGCAACTGGGCCCGCCGTGGCAAATGTGCAGACTGCAAAGTCTTCGACAGATGCCTCGGCAACGGCATGCACAACTGGCACGGAGACTGCTCAGAAGTCCTCAACTGCCACTACAGAAAGACGAACTGAGATCCTAAGGGATCATCGGGAATTTGCCCCAATCCGGCTTGCGTTTCTCAAGGAAGGCACGACCGCCCTCCTGAGCCTCATCCAGCATATAGTAGAGAGCAGTGCAGTCGCCTGCAAGCTGCTGGATGCCGGCCTCTCCGTCAAGTTCGGCATTCAGTCCCATCTTGATCATGCGCAGGGCCAAAGGAGAGAGCTCCATCATATGCTCAGCCCACGCGATACATTCTTTCTCAAGATCGGCAAGCGGCACAACCTTGTTGACCATCCCCATCTGCTCAGCCTCTGCTGCAGTATACTGACGGCACATGAACCAGATCTCGCGGGCTTTCTTCTGCCCTACTATGCGGGCCAGGTAAGACGCACCGAAGCCGGCGTCGAAAGAGCCCACCTTGGGACCGGTCTGGCCGAAACGCGCATTCTCAGCGGCAATGGTCAGGTCGCAGACCAGATGCAGCACATGGCCGCCTCCGATGGCATAACCGTTGACCATCGCAATTACAGGCTTTGGCAGACGGCGGATCTGCATCTGAACATCGAGCACACTCAGACGCGGAGTACCCTCCTCATCGATATAGCCGCCACGGCCTTTCACATGCATATCGCCTCCGGAACAGAAAGCCTGGGTCTTGAGCCACTCCTCTTCCGTCTGGCCGGGCAGACGCGGAGTCTCGGCGCCGGTAAGCAGCACTACTCTGATCTGCTGGGCTTCGCGCACAATACTGAAGGCCTGCGAAAGTTCGGCGGTTGTAAGAGGGGTGAAGGCGTTTCTATATCTATGACGGTTGATAGTGATTTTAGCTATTC
>JAKSJK010000072.1 GCA_024398095.1 Bacteroidales bacterium | reverse complement strand
TAGAGGTTCGCAAGAAGAAATACTGCCGTTTCAAGAAGGCAGGTATCAAGTATGTTGACTACAAGGACGCTGAGTTCCTCAAGAGGTTCCTCAACGAGCAGGGCAAGATCCTTCCTCGCCGCATCACCGGTACTTCACTCAAGTTCCAGAGGAAAGTTTCCCAGGCAGTCAAGAGAGCAAGACATCTTGCACTTCTTCCATATGTAACTGACCTTCTTAAATAATTGACAGCATTATGGAAATCATTCTTAAGAAAGATGTAGCCAACCTCGGCTACGCTGACGAGATCGTCAACGTTAAGACAGGATACGCTGTCAACTATCTTATCCCACAGGGTTTCGCTATCATGGCAACTCCTTCTGCAAAGAAGGTCCTCGCTGAGAACCTCCGTCAGAAGGCTCACAAGGAGGCTAAGCTCGTTGCAGATGCTGAGGCACTTGCAGCTAAGCTTGCAGAGACTCCGGTACAGGTTGCTGTCAAGGTCAGCGAGTCTGGTAAGATCTATGGTTCCGTTACTACCGCTCAGGTTGCTGAGGCTCTCGTAGCTGCAGGCGTAGAGGTAGAGAAGAAGGACATCACCCTCGAGGCAGTTAAGGAGCTCGGCGAGTACGAGGCTACCGTTAAGTGCTACAAGGGCATCAAGGGTACCGTTAAGGTTACCGTTGTGGCTGAGTAATTAATATTACGACATAAAAAGAATCCGACTCTTTCGAGCCGGATTCTTTTTTATTGTTTTTTACTGAGGGGTCCTCCCCTCAGACTCCCCAAACTCGCTTCGCTCGGACGTCAGCTTCGCAGGAGTCGTCGGTGCTATTCACAAGCCCAGCCTTCGGGATTCTTGCCGTTGATGTCCAGCTTGCTGTAGTACTCCTGCATGCGTGCGGTATCGGCACGGGCGTCGTCGGTCAGTTCGAAGCGTTCTCCCACGGTGATGTGCTTGTGCTTCCAGTCGAAATAGCCCAGATATACTGTTGCACCGGTCTGCTTTGCGATCACATGGTAGCCGGTCTTCCATCTGTGGCAGGCCTTGCGGGTGCCTTCCGGACACATGGCCAGGTGCATTCCCTCCGGAGTCTCGTTCATGGCTGATATGATGCTGTGGAGCGGACCGGCAGGGTGCTTGCGGTCCATCGCTATGCCTCCGAGCATGCGGAGAATCGGGCCGACAGGCCAGAAGAAGGCCTCTTTCTTGATCATTACCTTGGCGTTACCGCCGATTCCGGTATAGTAGGTGTAGGACACCACGAAATCCCACATGCTGGTGTGTGGACATCCGATGAAGATGGCGTTCTTCTCGGGCGGAACCTCACCGCTGTAGGTCCATCCCATTACCTTTGTAAGTATCCAGAGGCAGAAACGCCTCCATGCGCTGTTCTTTTTCATTTCTTCCGTTGTTTAGAAATCCACGCCGTCGAGTTCCTCCTCCGTGCGTAGGTTGGTCTTTATGAACTCCTGGCGGTCGATTGTGTTATCGCCCATGTAGAACTCCATCAGTTCGATGATCGACTCCTCGTCGCTGAGCTTGACTTCGTCCAGGCGGATGTTGTCACCGATGAATTCGGAGAACTCATGGTCGGAAATCTCACCGAGACCTTTGAATCGGGTGATCTCGCAGTTGTTCTTGAACTTTGCCACAGCCTTTTCCTTTTCCTCGATGGAGTAGCAGTAGTTGATCTCCTTGTCCTTCTTGCCACCCTTTTTGTCCTTTACGCGGAAGAGTGGTGTCTGGAGGATGTGTACATGGCCTCTGCGGATGAGGTCTGGGTAGTACTTGAGGAAGAAGGTCACCACGAGCATGCGGATGTGCATTCCGTCGTCATCGGCATCGGTTGCGACCACTATGTTGTTGTAGCGGAGATTCTCGATGTCGTCCTCCACTCCGAGTGCGGATATCAGCAGGTTGAGCTCTTCGTTCTCGGCCACCTTCTTACGGCTTTCCTTGAAGCAGTTGATCGGCTTGCCTCGCAGCGAGAACACTGCCTGGACCTCAGAGTTGCGTGCCTTTGTGATGGTTCCGGATGCAGAGTCACCCTCCGTGATGAAGATGCTGGTCTTCTCTGCCTCTTCCTCCTTGCCCTTAGGCATCTTCTCATTGAAGTGGTAGCGGCAGTCGCGAAGTTTCTTGTTATAGACGTTTGTGCGCTTGTTGCGCTCTCGGGTTTTCTTCTGGATGCCTGCGATCTCCTTTCGCTCGGACTCGGATTCCTGGATCTTGGACTGCAGTACGGGAATCACCTCCTTGTGGATGTGGAGGTAGTTCTCGAGATTGACCTTGACGAATTCATTGACGAAACTGCGGATGGTAGGACCCTTGTCCACATCGCGGCTGCCGTCCGGGTTTGTGACTTCCTTCTCCCAGAGGTAGTTCGAGCCGAGCTTGGTCTTGGTCTGGCCCTCGAAGTTAGGCTCCTGGATCTGGATGCTGATGGCTCCGATGATGCCCTCACGTATGTCCTCCGGCGCGAAATCCTTTTTGGAGACGGTCTTGTAGAACTCCTTGAGGGTCTTGGACACTGCCTCGCGTATGGCTGCGAGGTGGGTGCCGCCGTCCCTGGTGTGCTGACCGTTCACGAAGGATACTATGTTCTCGCCGTGGCTGTCGCCGTGGGTCATCACAATCTCGATGTCTTCGCCCACAAGGTGGATAGGCTCGTAGCGCGGAGTCTCGCTGAGGGAGTTGTTCACCAGGTCGAGAAGTCCGTTCTCAGACTTGTAGGTGGTGCCGTTGAGGTTGAGTGAGAGTCCCTTCTTGAGGTATGAGTAGTTCTTTACCAGGGTTTCGACATATTCCATGTTGTAGTGGTAGTCCACGAACATGATATCGTCCGGGGTGAACTTGATGAAGGTTCCGTTCTTTTCCTTGGTCTCCCTCTTTCCCTCAGAGACAAGCTTTCCGCGCTGGAACTCTGCGTACGAACTCATTCCGTCGCGGTAGGACTCGACATAGAAATATGACGAAAGCGCGTTCACGGCCTTCGAACCTACACCGTTCAGACCGATGGACTTCTTGAAGGATGCGTCGTCATACTTGCCGCCGGTGTTGAGCACGCTCATGGCCTTGACTACGGAGTTGAGCGGAATGCCTCGTCCGAAGTCGCGTACGCTGACGTTCTTGTCGTCCACGTTGATTATGATGTTCTTTCCGAAGCCCATGGAGAACTCGTCGATTGAGTTGTCGACAATCTCCTTGAGCAGGACGTAGATGCCGTCGCCCTGGTTGTCGCCGTTGCCAAGACGCCCGATGTACATGCCCGGTCTGCGCCTGATGTGTTCGACGCCCTCGAGGGTGATGATGTTATCGTCACCGTAGGCTCCGGCCTGGATCTGTTCTTTCTCTTCTGCCATACATCTATATTATATATAGTACCTTGCAAAGATAATAAAAAAGTCGTGAATCAGGCCCTGTTTGTTTTTCCAATATTTATATCTTATCTTTGCCAGGATTTTTAACCGAAAGATGAGACGATTCAGATCAAACAGAGTCTGTGCGTTGGTTTCTTTTCTGATTGTGTGCTTCTCCTCCTGCCAGATAAAAGAAGGTATTGCGCCTGAAATTGAAAAGAACGGCCCAGTGACTGTCGGAATAGCTGCCGGCGGTTGTGCAACCCGCACTTCTTTACTCTCAAACGGTCTTTCCACCGTTTGGTCCGATGGCGATGAACTCGCTGTCTGGGCTCTCAACTCTTCAGATACTTATCAGCTTTCCGCGCAGAAATTTGTCATGTATGCAGAGGAAGGCAGCCGCGGATGGTTTACTTCCACCCTAGACTCAGCCATGCCTGAGGGCACCTATACCTACTATGCGTGCTATCCCGCCCCTGTGGCTGTGAACGGCACCGCTGCTACCTTTGCGGTTTCCGATGTCCAGGACGGACAGGCCGGCGGCGGGGATGATGTGCTCCTGGCAACCCCGGTCAATTACGGCCCGCTCACCCCGATCCATGATCCGGACGACCACGACATGATGTCCATGTCCCTTTCCCACATAATGCATCATTTCAGGTTCTTCGTGCCGGATGGTGCAGACAGGCTGGATGGCGAGCCGATCGACAAGATCGTGCTTACTTTCCCTTCCGAGGTCGTGGGAGATGTGGTGGCTGACCTTTCCGACCCATCTGCCGCCCTTTCCCTTGAAAACGGCAGCGCGAAGCTTACGCTGAAACTTTCGGAGCCGCTCAAGGAGTCTACTTCGGCAGGCCTTGAATACGCAGATGCGGTGATCTTCCCGCAGACCTTCGCTCCGGGTCAGAGCTTCACCGTGAAGACCTATTCAGCGACCAAGGTCGCTACGACCGATCCTGTGGACCTGATGGGCAGGACCTTTGCTGCAGGCCATTCCACCCCTGTAAGAGTGCTCCTGACAGATGTCAGGAACTATTGCCGTATAAATGTGAATATCGCCGCCAACCATATCGGCGAGGATCCGACCGGCATTACTCTCACTGCGCCTGAAGGCTGCCGCTGGGGTGACAACGGCTCGAATGTGCTCGTACTTTCCGACCCTGCAGGCCTTCCTGAGAATTACTCTCTCGTACTTTCCTACGAGGAGGAAGAGTACTACCGTGCCTTCAGCAACCAGACAATCCATGTTGTATATGACTGTGAGCATGTGACCACTTCAGTGGACTACCGCATGCCTGACATGGGCAGCAGTTTCTACACCACCCTCGATCTTGAACTCCCTTACCTGCTTTTCGAGGACTTCTCGACTGTGTCGACATTCTCTTCCAGCGATAACTATACCGGTGGATCGAATGCAGGTTCCAAGACCTATGGCCCATTCCTGAACGGCTGGTCCGGCGGACGAATCGGCGGTGAGGCAGGCAAGTGTATCCGTATCGCTGCGCGCCGTGAGACCTCTGCAAGGTATGGCGCACGCGTGGATTCCGCTCCTATCATCGCACTGAAGAAGGCTGCAAACCTGCGCGTTCACTTCGACTACGGCATCAACAGCCAATACGGCGGTCTCAATATCATCATGAACGGTGATGTGGGCCAGGATTGCTGGATCGGATATGTCACTACGGCAGATGTCCTGAACAGCGGCTCTACGACTGGTACCTTCGAAGACGGCAACCATATCAACGCACACGTCTTCACCGGTTCTTACGATGCGACTCCGGAGGACGGCGACTTTATCCTGCACGATGTTCCGACCGGTCTCGTGAGGATCAGCTGGAGGAACATGTCCGAAGACAGGGCCGGTACCACCAACACTACCAACTGGTTCTACCTGGACAATGTCAGGGTAAGCATTGCGAAATAATTCATTTTTAACAAATAATTAAGATTCAAAAACCATTTACCATGAAACTCAAAAGTTCATTGCTGAGTGCCATTGCGATCCTTGCGGCAGTAGCCTGCACCAAGGAGAACAAAGGCGTGGCCGGTGAGACCGGCTGCATCAGTTTTGCAGTTGCGAACGATGGTGCGGTTGTAGAGCAGACCAAGGCTAACGTGTCTGATTTCACAACTCTTCCATCTGCAGCATCTTTCACCATCAAGGTGGTGAATTCTGAGGGGGCAGCGGTCTACAACGGTACAGTTGCAGACTGGGACGTAACTACCCAGCTTCCTGTAGGAAACTACAGCGTCGAGGCTGTCTACGGTGCTTCCGACATCGAGGGCTTCGACAAGCCTTACTTCACCGGCAGCCAGAATTTCGCTGTTCTGGGCGGTCAGACCACCGCGGTTTCCATCCCTGTGGCCCTGGGCAACACCATCGTCAGGGTAACCTGCAGCGAGATGTTCAGGAATTACTTCCCTGAGTACAGCTTCAAGCTTACCAGGAACAATGCCGACATCGTCGCATTCGCACAGGGCGAGACCCGCGCCGCTTTCGTCGACGGTTACAACTTCACTCTCGAGGGCAGCTTTACAAATGCCGTGGCAAAGACCACTACCTTCAAGAAGGAGTACACCAACATGGACGAAAAGACCTGCTATACCTTCGCATTCGACGCAAGCAATGTAGGTGGCGTAAAAGTTACAATTTCATTCAATGACACCGTCGAGGAAATCGATCTCGGCGAAACAGAACTTAACGACTAGGAGGAACAGAAATGAAGAAAATCATATTCTACGCAGCCGCAGCCGCTGCACTTCTTCTCAATGCCTGCAGCAAGGGCCCGGAGCCAAAGAGCGAGATGGGTTACCTTTCATTCGCTGATTTAAACATCACCTGCGATGACGAGGTTGTGACCAAGGCCGTTTCTCCTGCAAGCGGAAACTACTCAGTGCTGGTTTACGACATGGAAGGCAATCTTGTAGAGAAGACTACCTATGCAGCCGTAAAGGCAAATGACAACAAGCTCGGCATTCCTGCCGGCGAGTACACTCTCGTGGCACGTTCAAGCGAGGACGAGGTTCCTGTAGCTGAGTTCGAGCAGCCTGTATACGGTGCAACCACCACATTCAGCATCGCTGCCGGCGAGACCACAACCATCGGCCAGCTTACCTGCACCCTTCTCCAGTGCAAGGTTACCGTTGCCTACAGCGACGAGTTCCTTCAGACTGTGACCGGCGCCGGTTCAACCAAGGTTTCCATCAAGTCCGGTTTCCCTCTCGAGTATGCTCTCAACGCTGACGGCTCATACGAGCAGAGCGCAGGCTATTTCGCAGTGGACGGTTCTACCATGGAGGTTGTCTTCAGCGGCAGCATCAACGGCAAGACCTCGAAGATGACCAAGGCTTTCACCGGTATCACAGCAAGGCAGTGGCGCCAGGTGAAGTTCGTCCAGAAGAAGAACGAGCAGGGCGAGGCTACCTTTGAAATCGTGATCGACGATCTCGTGGATGACGAGACCCTCAACAACAATATCTCCAGTGCAGAGGACATCCTCGGTGAGGATCCTGAGGCTCCTAAGGGTGACGGCGGCATTGACCTCGCATTCGACTATGCGGCAGGTTGCGATGCACAGCTCACCGACCTCACTGCAATGCAGATCGTTCCTCTTTCCGAGAGGCACATGTCCATCAAGCTCAGGGCAACCGTACCTGACGGCGTGAAGAAGTTCAGCGTAGGAATCACTTCTACCAGCACTCCGTTCACCCTCGCTGTCGAGGCTGCTGACGCAACCAACCTCGACCTTATCAATCCTTCAGAGACCAATGCCGTCATCTTCCAGGTGGTTCCGTTCCCTCACGGTGCTGAACTCGTGGGCCAGACCGACATTGCTTTCGATCTCAGTGCAGCTCAGGAAGCTATCATCAACTACCCTGGCGTCCATACCTTTACCATGAAGATAGTGGACCAGAACAACTGCACCAAGTCAATTCCTGTTGTAATGCTTGTTGACTAAGGGAGGAAGGAACAATGAAAAAGATATTTTCAGTTATCGCTGCCGGTCTCGCAATCGTGGCCTGCAGCAAGCCTGAGGCAGTTGAGTCAGTCAAGGGTGAGGGCAGGCTTGCCCTCGGTGTGAGCGTGGCTCCTTCCACAAAGGCAGCCCTCTCTGCCGCAGAACTCGAATCTTCTGCGAAAGTTAGCATCTACAAGGCCGATTTCAGCGGTCTCGTACGAGAATACACCTATGGCGAGATGCCGGAGGTGATGTATCTTGCAGCTGACCAGTACCGTGTTGACGTACTTGCCGGCGAGGCAGCAAAGGCAGCTCCTGCAGCTGCTTCATGGGAGCAGAAGAGCTACAAGGGCTCCAAGGCTTTCGAAATCAAGGCAGGACAGACTACCAATGTCGAGGTTGTTGCAAATGTCAACAACGCTGTCACCAACATCAGCTTCGATGCATCCGTAGCCGAGAACTTCAATGCAGGCTACACCTTCAGCATCGCACTCGATCCTGAGGATGAGGCTACCAAGCTCGTTTACGACGCTTCGAAGTCAGGCAAGGACGGCTACTTCATCATCGCAGGTCTCTTCGAGCCTTCATTCTCTTGGACTTTCTCCGGCACCCTCGCAAAGGACGGTTCCGAGTTTACCAAGAGCGGTGTGATCGAGAACCTCGAGGCCGGCAGGCTCTACAAGATGGCCCTCAGGTACACCATCAAGGACGGCGACCTCGACTTCTCTCTCGTAGTTGACTACGGCACAGACATCGTCGACGACACCATCATCTTCGAACCTGTATCAACCGGTCTCGCTTCATCCAACGCATTTGAGATCTGGGCAGGCCACGCAACCGTACACGCTGACGTGGATACTGCAGAGTATGCCGATGCAGAGGTTAAGTTCGCTTACTCCGCTGACGGCGTCAACTGGACCGAGGTCGCAGGCGTGAACGGCGGCAACGGCGCATGGTCTGCAGTCCTTACCGGTCTCCAGGGCAGCACAGAGTACACCTACAAGCTCATCATCGACGGCGAGGAAGTGGGCGAGCCTAAGACTCTCACCACCGATCCGGCCACCAGGATTCCTAACGGCGGCTTCGAGGCTGCATCCAAGGTTTCCGGCCAGAGCTACTACAAGTTCTACGATCCTAACGCTTCATTCGAGGACGGACGCTTCATGTTCTGGGGCTCCGGCAACGGTGAGGGCAGCGAAGGTGTGAACGGTTCCGCAAGTATGGGTATCGTCATCACCGCTGTGGATACCGATATCAAGGTCGAGGGCAACCAGTCAGTGCGTGCGCAGTCCAGCTCAATGGTCGGCATCCTCGCGGCTGGTAACATCTTCACCGGTCAGTTCGCAGGCCTCGTAGGCACATCAGGCGGTAAGGTCAACTTCGGCCGTCCTTGGACCACCCGTCCAACCGCAATGCGCCTCTGGGTACGTTACACCACCGACAAGATCAACATCCTCAAGAACCTCCCTGCTGGTGTAAACCTCACCAAGAACGACTACGACCGCGGTGAGATCAAGTTTGCCATCGGTACCTGGGATTACAAGAAGTACGGCGGCACAAAGGACAGCCCTGTCCTCGTGAATACCACCAATGCTGCTACTTTCGTGGATTACAACACCGATCCTTCAACCATCGCCTACAGTAACCTTGTCATCTACAATGACGGCTATATGCTCAACGGCGGCGAGAAGGTGACCGCAACCACGAATGACTGGTTCCAGATCACCCTCCCTCTGGACTACCACACCGAGACCGCTTATCCTACACATATCATCGTATCCTGCGCTTCCTCACAGTATGGTGACTACTTCACCGGCTGCGACTCTTCCAAGCTCTGGATCGATGCGGTTGAACTCCTTTACGAATAATTTCGAAGATGCGTAAGCTCATAGTCATACTCACAATGCTGACAGCCCTCGGTACCTTTGGTGCCGGGGCCCAGCATTATGACCGAGGCTACGAGACTCTGCCTTCTTCTCCTTTCGTTACGAAGGGAACGTGGATGCTGGGTGGAACAGCGCGATATTCGCAGCATATCAACAAGGACTATTCGTTCCTTGTGATAAATGACATAAATTCCACAGGCTACACGGTGGCAGTGACTCCGAAGCTCCTCTACATGTTCCACGATAATATGGGTGCCGGTATTTCTTTCTCCTACAACAGGGGAATGCTGGACCTTGACGAGGCTAATCTCTCCGTTTCGGAGATTACCATGAGTGCGAAGGACTGCTACGAGGTTCATCAGAGTTACACTGCGCATGGCGTTTATCGCGCCTACATACCATTCGGCAACTCCAAGAGGCTGGCCATGTATGCGGATCTCAAGCTGGGCGGCTCATACTCCCAGGGCAAGGTCTACAATGCAGGCGGCGCCTCTACGATTGGCACCTATGAGCAGAGCTTCAAGGCTGAACTTGCGGTAGACCCAGGTCTTACCGCCTTTCTTACCGACAGGCTTGCCATAGAAATGAACGTGGGTATATTCGGCGTCAGCTACAAGTGGTCGGACCAGATCCACAATCAGGCCCACCACGGCAGCTACGACACTACCCAGGCCGGCTTTATGTTGAACCTCCTTTCCTTCGGGTTTGGAATATCCTATTATCTCTAGGCCATGGAAATCATCAGGAAAACAGTGCTTTTGTGCCTGCTGGCGGCATTTTCCCTGTCAGCGGCAGCCCAGTCCGATGAGTCCGGCAGCCGTACGGTAAAGATGGGCACGGAGATCGTGCCTAAGGATACCACCAAGGTCAGGAGGCTCAAGAACTATCTGATCGCTTCAAAGGGAGAGTGGCAGTGCGGAATCTCCGTAATGTATGCATCCTTCTCCAGCGACAACTCCGAGTTCATGCTGCTCGCGCAGAACATGTCTGCCGACGCTTCCATGCTGCGTCTGTCTCCGGAAGCGGCCTACACCTTCGCAAAGAACCATGCGGTTGGTGCCCGTTTCACCTACAGCACCGTACATGGCGGCATCGACAATGTGACAGCAGACCTGCTGGGCAACTTCAGCATGGATTTCAGCAATGTGACGGCACGCTCCACTTCGATGGGCGGCTATATCTTCGAACGCTCGTATGTAGGCCTGGACAACAGGGGACGCGTCGGTCTGTATGTCGACTATGTGCTCGGCTACACCCGTACCAAGTCGCGTTTTGCCATGGGCTCTTCTTCCGACGACTACTCTCTCAAGAAGAAGGTTCACCTTGGCCTGTCGCCGGGTCTGGTCTACTTCCCTATGAACAACATCTCCGTTCAGGCCAGCATCGGACTCGCTGATGTGGGATACACCAATATCACCACCTACCACGAGGGCAATGCCACCGGCAGCAGGAACTTCTGGAAGGCCCAGGCCAACCTCAATGTGCTTGCGCTGAATTTCGGACTCACAATTCATCTTTAGGCCATGGGTAAGAGATTTGCAATAATACTTTCAGCCCTTCTGGCTGTGTCGGCATGCATTACCAATGACCTGCCGTACCCTATGCTGGTGCCTCATATCACAGCAGTGACAGCCGATGGCGCCACCGATGTGAACATCAGCCAGGACAAGCGCACTGTCACCCTGACCCTTGCCGAGACAACCGACCCCAAGAAGGTGCGGATCCGTGAGGTCGCCATGGATGTGAAAGACGATCTGGTCCACAGCAGCAGGGAGATTACAGGCGTCTTCGATCTGACCAAGCCTATGCAGTTCGATCTGGATACCTATCCGGGCCAGACCTATACATGGACTTTCACTGCACTGAATCCTATCGAGCGCTATTTCACCGTAAACGGACAGGTGGGCAGCACCACCATTGACGAGATCAACCACAGGGCCATCGCCTATGTGGGCAAGCATGTGGACAGAAGCAATATGCAGGTTACCTCACTCAAGCTCGGACCGGCTGAGATCACCACCTACTCCAAGAAAATGGAGCAGATGAAGGATTTCGATAACGGCGTGGAGATCGATGTGACCGCGTTCGGCGAGACTGTCACATGGACTCTCTTCGTGGATGTTACCGATGCTGCAGTGGAACTCAAGGATATCAACCCTTGGACAAGGGAAGTCTACCTCACTTCCACCGGTGTCGCCGGCAGGAAGAACGGCTTCCGCTACCGCATCAAGGGAGATACTGACTGGACAACCGTGGCAGACAGCGACATCACCGCAAGCGGCGGTACCTTCGTGGCACATGTGAACGGGCTCAAGCCTGCAACTGATTATGAGGTACAGGCATTCTGTGACAGCGACTACACTCAGACCTACGAGTTTACCACCGATCCTGCCACTCCGCTGCCTAACCACAGCTTCGAGGACGTGAGCCTCGTGACCGGACAGTCCTATTACAAGTGGTACAACCCTTATGCGGCCGATCCTGACTCAAGGTACATGTTCTGGGGCTCCGGAAACGGTGAAGGCCCTGACGGCATCAACGGTACCGCTTCCCTCGGCATCACCCTGACCTTCCCTGACGCTGCAGAAGCCCAGGACGGACAGTATGCCGTACGCTGCGAGTCCAAGTCCTTCGCCGGCCTTCTCGCCTGCGGCAACATCTTCCTCGGCCAGTTCTCCGGCCTCGTCGGCACCACCGGCGGCAAGGTGAACTACGGACGTCCTTGGAAGACCAGGCCTAAGGCTCTGCGCTTCAAGATGAAGTATAACTGCGGTATCGTGGACCTCGTGGGCAGCTACCCTCCTGACGATCCTGTCAAGGTGGGCGATCCTGACCGCTGCCACATCATCGCAACCGTGGGTGACTGGGATTACCGCATCTATGGCGGCTCAAAGGATAACCCTGTGCTCGTGAACACCACTGCAGGTATCTACTTCACCAAGGAGTCTCCTGGCATCATCGGCTACGGCGAGTACATCCGCAACGAGTCCACCAACGGCTGGATCGAGATGGAGATCCCGATCGAGTACCG
>JAKSJK010000071.1 GCA_024398095.1 Bacteroidales bacterium | reverse complement strand
ACGGTAGTCGCCCACCGAGCCGCTGGCGGCGTGCATTTGGTGGAACGGCACGGATGTTGTATATTTGCATAACTGTAATGAAAAAATTCATTGCGGAAAGAAAACATTTAAACACAGATATTATGAAAAAGAATCTTTTTACAGCACTCGCAGCTCTCGTGATGGGAGTATTCGCAGTATCATCATGCAATGAGCAGAAACTCGACCTCAACGGAGAATGGAAAGTTGTCGAACTCGACGGCACTGCAGTCGACCTCGCAGAAGTTCCTACCGTAGCATTCACAGACGGCACCTACAGCATGTTCGCAGGAGTGAACACCGTAAACGGATCATATGTCGTTGAAGGTGAGGCAGTTGTACTCGAAGACGGCGCAATGACCAAAATGATGGGCGCACCTGAGGAAATGGCAGTTGAGGACAGGATCGTATCCCTCCTCGGCAAAAAACTCAATGTGAAGGTGGAAGGCGAAGAACTCGTTCTCAGCCTCGACGAAACTCCTGTAATCCGTCTCAGCAAGTAAACTAGAGCATCTTTTCGATCCAGTGGTACATGAAGATTATCCTCTGACGGAGCACTTCATAATCCAGGGTCTCAGGACTATCTGAAGGCTTGTTAGTCTTCATCGTAATGCCGGAGGTGAAAAACACCGCCGGCTTTTTGTTTTCCACGAACACCCTCTGGTCGGAAAGCTTGTAGAAAAGCTCGCTGAAACGAGCGCTGCCGTAGTAGGTGAAACAGAGATCCAGCTTGGTGTAGAGGCGGTTGCAGTACTCTGCGGTACCCTGGTACTGGCGGGCGAGGGAAGTGTTTCCGAGCATGATCAGATAATCCTTGCGGTCCTTGTGGACAGGGTCTGAAACGCCGCCGATCTGATCGATGTTCACCATCAGCTTGATCTTGTCCGGGGTGATGGGCTTGCAGGTCAGCGGATCCAGGATGTGACCGCCCTTGAGAGCCTTCCACATGGCGTTCGAGCCGCTCATGCTCAGTTCCTTGGCATCGAAGGCCACGAAGAGGATATTCGACCTGTAGGTCTTTCCGAGAAGCTTCATGGAACTGAACATCTGGGCTATGTTCAGCATGGCGACGGTGCCGGAGGCGTTGCTGTCGGCGCCCGGGTAAAGTGTGCCGTTCAGGATGCCCTTGCCGTCGTAATGCGCTCCCACTATCACATAGCTGTCCACCGGCTTCTTTGTGGACGCAGGGAGCATGCCGATTATGTTTCTGCAGCACTTGCCGTCTGGAGTGTCCATGTGGTTCGCGTACGAGATGGAGATGTCCTCGCCGAAACGGTAGCCAAGCGGCAACAGACGCATCTTGTAGAACTGGGTGGAGAGCCAGAACTGTGCCTCCACATTGCCTCTGGAACGGGTTGCGCGTCCCTGGCAGATACTGTCGCAGAGGAAGGTGACCTGCTGTTCGAGCCTCTGTGCCCAGACTACATTGTGGGCGGCAGTATCGAAATTGGTGTTCTGGCCCGATGCTTGCCAAGACGATACAAAAAGAAGGCTCATACTAAGTATGAAACCATAAATTTTATATTGTCTTTTAGCGGTCAAATGTTTATATTTGCGAATTATTGTAATGTCCCTCACTGCGGGCCACAAAATTATAAAATAATGGGCAGATTATCAAAAATCATAGTTCTTTCGATCGTCCTCGTGTTCTGCGGGGCGACGCGTCTGTCTGCCCAGTACGACAAGGACGTTTTCTATATGCGCGGGCGCCAGGCGCTTGCGGACGGGAAATACGCCCAAGCGATCGAGAACTTCAACATCCTGGCCCGCCTGGACACGACAGACTACTATACCTACTTCTTCCGCGGCATCGCCAAATTCAATCTCGGCGACCTCCGCGGTGCCCAGAAGGACTTCGATACTTCGATCAGGCTGGACCCGGTCTTCACCTCCGGCTACCACTACAGGGCGATCACGGAGAGCCGCTTCGGACACTATGACGAGGCTCTGAAAGACCTCGAACGCGCCATCGAGCTGCGTCCGGGTTTTGTGGGACTCTACTTCAGCCGTGGCGTGACCTACTTCCTCGCCCAGCAGTTCGAAAACGCGGTCAAGGACTTCAACAGGTATATACGCAAGGAACCCAAGGACCCGTCGGCGTACCTGAACAGGGGAGCCTGCTACCTCTACCTCGCTGACACTACCAAGGCCCTGCACGACTATAACAAGGCCATAAAGCTGGACCGCTTCGATCCGGAAGGCTTCATCCGCCGCGGCCGCCTCTATGCCGCCCAGAACGAATTGGATCTGGCCATCGCGGATATGGACCATGCCATCGAACTGGATACCAGCAATACCTTCGCCTACTTCAACAGGGCGCTGATGCTCTCTGAGAAGAACGATCTCATCGGGGCCATGTCCGACCTCGACAAGGTGCTCGAGGACGAGCCGGGCAATGCGCTTACCCTCTACAACAGGGCGCTCATCTATGCCCGCGTCGGAGAGTATCCGGCAGCGCTGGAGGATCTCGACAGGGTGCTCAACATCAATCCGGACAATGTGCTGGCCTACTTCAACCGTGCCTCTGTCTTCATCGAGATGGAACGCTGGGAGGATGCACTCGCCGATTACGACAGTACCATCGAACTCTATCCCGACTTTGCGAAGGCCTATATGAACAGGTCGTTCGTGAAGCAGAAGCTGGGCATGAACAAGTCTTCGAAAGAGGACTACAAGACAGCCCAGCGCAAGGTGCAGGAATACCGCGCAAAGAACATTACCGACAAGGGCTCATTCGCGGACACCACCCAGAAATACAGCAACCTGCTGGCCCTGGATGCCGAATTTGCCAAGAAGGGCTTCAACGACGAGCTGCTGCAGCACCGCGACATAGACATAAAGCTCAAGTCCATGTACCGCTATGTGCTGGATCCTCAGAAGGATGAGGCCAATTACGCCCTCGCACGCCGCTACGAGAATCCGCTGATGTCCAGGTTGGAGTCCGGTGCGGACGTCAAGATGAGCATAGCGCCGAAGGAGACGGCTCTCAGCCAGGCCCAGGTGGCGGCTCTCGATGCCGCTGTCTACGGCGCAAGCGGCGGATCCGCCATGAACAATTTCGAGAGAGCCATGCTGGACGGAAACGAGAAACGCTTCAACAGCGCTCTGGAGTATCTGGACAAGGCTGTCGAGGGTGCTGACGCTGAAACCGACGCCTATGCAAGGCTCTTCAAGGCCTTCTACCTGATGAACCGTTCCGTGCTCAGGGCGGAGATGATCGAATTCATCGCCTCGATGGAAAGCAATGTGCAGGTGCTCACCATGGATGACAACCATAACACACGTGCCCGTGTCAAGGAGCAGGTCAGCACGCAGTACGACTATTCCGAGGCCATCGCGGACCTGGAAGAGGCTGCAAAGCTGGTGGACAATATCCCGTACATCTACTTCAACCTCGGCAATCTCTATTGCCTGGCATCGGAGCACATCGCGTCTATAGAAAACTACACCAAGGCGCTCAGGTACTACCCGTATATGGGGGATGCCTACTTCAACC
The DNA here is from genome assembly GCA_024398095.1 of Bacteroidales bacterium. GTDB lineage: Bacteria > Bacteroidota > Bacteroidia > Bacteroidales > UBA932 > Cryptobacteroides. The sequence goes on along the minus strand of JAKSJK010000071.1, from coordinate 8,889 downwards.
GCGGCCTGGTGCTCATATACCTTAAAGACAGGGAAAAGGGCTGCATAGACCTCTCCAGGGCCGGCGAACTCGGCGTACCTGAAGCCTATGCCGTCATCAAGAAATATTGTGAGGAGGAAAAGAACTAGATGTTGAGATTTATCAGTTTTTCCAGCGGAAGCTGCGGCAATTGCTACTACATCGGCGATGGGCAGAAAGGGCTCTTCGTCGATGCCGGTATCAGTTTCAAGAATGTGCAGCCGATGCTTTTCAAATATGGCATCAACCTCGACAGCATCAACGCCATACTTGTAACGCATGACCATCTGGACCATATCAAGGGACTCAGGTCCTTCGCGAAGAAGGGACACTGGCCTATCTATGCGCCGGCCAAGTTGCATGCCGCACTCGCTTTCCACACCTTTACCAAGGATTTTATAAGTTCATACCGCCGTTTCCTGAACGAGGATGTGACAGAGATCGCCGGCTTCAAGGTAAGGTGGGTGGAGGTGCCGCATGATGCCACCATGACGGTTGCCTACCAGATAGAGTACGACGGATACCGTTTCTTCATCATGACCGACACGGGACAGGTGATACAGGAGGCTATAGATCTTGCCTCCGAGTCAAAGACCGTCGTGATCGAGTCCAACTACGATGTGGAGATGCTCAAGAACGGCCCGTACGACTATCTCCTCAAGCAGAGGATTCTCAGCTCCACCAACGGACACATCAGCAATGATCAGTGTGCCGAGGGCCTCAGACAGATCTGGCACGACGAACTCGAACATATATTCCTCTGCCACCGCAGCGACAACAACAATACTGAAGAACTGGCTGTGGAGTGCAACAGAAAGGCTCTGGAGGAGATCGAAGCCTTTGAGAAGACTCCTGACCTTACGATCGAATGCCTGAAACGCAATGTGCTTTCGGGACCATATACACTCATCGGATAATATGAAAGATTACGTAATCGGTATTGACTTCGGAACGGATTCAGCCCGCGCCATCCTGGTGGATGCTGCAGACGGCACTGTCCTTTCCGGACGTACCAGCATGTACCCGCGTTGGGCAAAGGGACTCTACTGCGATGCCCGCACCCAGCAGTTCCGTCAGCATCCCCTCGACTACATCGAGTGTCTTGAAACCGTGCTCAAGGGCGTTGTCGCCGAATGTCCGGATCCTTCCGCCATCCGCGCCATCGCTGTGGATACCACGGCCAGCACACCTTGCTTCTGCGATGCCCAGGCCCGTCCTCTGGCCCTTCTGGAGGGCTTTGAGGAGAATCCAAACGCCATGTTCGTGCTCTGGAAGGACCATTCCGGCACCGAGGAGGCCAAGGTCATAACCAGGACTGCGACTTCCTGCGAGACAAACTACACCTGTCTCTGCGGCAACGACTATTCTCCGGAGTGCTTCTGGTCCAAGGTCTGGCACCTGATCAATGTGGACGAGGCTGTTTACAAGGCCGGTGTTTCCGTGATCGAGCTCTGCGACTTCATACCGGCCCTTTTGACCGGGGTGCAGGATTGGCACGACATCAAGCCGGGCCGCTGCGTTGCCGGAGCGAAGCATCTGTGGTCGGAGCGTTGGGGCGGTTTCCCGCCTGATTCCTTCTTCGACAGTCTCGATCCGAGGCTTGCACCTATCAAGGACAGGCTCGTGGCAGTCAATGCGACCAGTGACCATGTGGCCGGCAAACTCTGCTCCGAGTGGGCTGCAAAGCTCGGTCTTTCTACCGATGTCAAGGTCGGCTACGGCATGATCGACGCACATTCCGGCGGAGTGGGCGCAGGTATCCGTACAGGCCGATATGTAATCAATATGGGCACTTCCGGCTGTCTCATGTTCGTGATGCCTAAGGAAGTCATCGGCGACCGCATCGTGGACGGCGTATTCGGCCAGGCGGACGATTCAATCATCCCTGGCTGCGTCGGCTTCGAGGCCGGTCTCAGCGCCATGGGCGATGCCTATGCGTGGTTCCGCAAGCTGATTTCGTGGCCTCTGCAACAGATGGCCGCACAGCATCCTGAGCTCGCAGCCGTGATTGAGGAGGCCCAGGATGGCATGATAGCCCGTCTGACCGAGGCTGCCGAAGCTCTTCCGCTGGATGTGGATGCCCCGTTCGCAAACGACAATTTCAACGGCCGCCGTTCCCCGAACCCGACCGCAGATATAACGGCAACCATAGCCGGCCTGAAACTTACCACCCAGGCTCCGGAGATATTCCGTGCCATCGCCGAGTCTACCGTGTTCGGCTTCAAGGCCATAACTGACTATCTCGAGAAGTGCGGCATCGAGGCCGAGAGTTTCGTTGGCGTGGGAGGCATATCCCGCAAGTCTCCGTACATCATGCAGATGTTTGCAGACGCCTTCGGCCGCGACCTCGCCATCTCGGACTGCAAGGACTCATGTGCCATGGGCGTGGCCATGTTCGCAGCGGTCATTGCCGGAATATATCCAGACATCGAGGCTGCCCAGGACGCCATGTGCCCTGCAGCCAGCGTAGTCTATCATCCGGATAAATCAAAAGCAGAATATTACGCCGCACGCTATGAAAAGTATCTTGCGGCAGTCAGATTTTCAGAACAAGAATAAAAATGAAATCTTTCGTTGAACCAAGTAGGGAAATCCCTGTAAGAAACGAAGTTGACGTCCTCGTGGTCGGAGGAGGCCCTTCTGGCATCATGGCAGCCTATGCTGCAGCAAAGGACAAGAATCTCAAGGTCATGCTCATCGAGAGCAGGGGCTATCTGGGCGGTAACCTCACCATCGGTCTGCCTATCCTCGCATTCCTCGGCCCTAAGGGCAACCAGGTGATCAAGGGCGAGGCGCAGAAGTTCATCGACCGTCTCCGTGCGCGTGGCTGTGCCAGCGAGCACAAGCGTTGCGCCAACCATATGAGTCTCACCATCATCAATTCAGAGGAGGCCAAGAATGTGGCCTTCGAGATGATGGAGGAAGCCGGTGTGGAGGTCCTCATGTATGTGTTCAACAGCGCCGCAATCGTGGAGAACGGCAAGGTTGAGGGCGTCATCATCGAGACGAAGGAAGGCCGCCAGGCCATCATGGCGAAGACCGTGATCGATTGTACAGGTGACGGTGATGTGGCTTTCCAGGCCGGCGTAGAGTGCCATAAGGGCGATAAGGACGGCGGAATGCAGCCTCCTACCCTCATGTACAACATGCGCAATGTGAAGATGCAGGAACTCCGCGACGCCATCGTTGACCGTCACGACGAATTCGATATGGACGTGATGCCGCCTGAGCAGTTCAAGGAAGGCATGTTCATCACCGTGGGACTGCGCAACCAGATCAAGAAGGCCCAGGCTGACGGCCTCGACATTCCGGTGTCGCGTACCATCCTGATCACGGGACTTGCCGAGGACGAAATCTGGGTGAATATGACCCGTGTGAGTGGTACCGATTCCACCGACCCTGCCAGCTACACCCGTGGCGAGATCACTGCGCACAAGCAGATGAAGGATGTGACTGCATATCTCAAGAAGTATGTTCCCGGTTTCGAGGACGCTTATGTGGACAAGGTCGCTCCGTTCATGGGAATCCGTGAGAGCCGCGTGATAGTGGGCAAGTATGTGCTCACTGCAGAGGATGTGCTTTCTATGAAGAAGTTCGACGACGTGATCTGCGTGGCAGGCTATCCTGTGGATATCCACCACTCGACCGGCGGTGACTGCACCATGCTCTTCACCAAGGATGCATACGATATCCCTTACCGCGTGCTCGTGCCTGAGAAGATCGAGGGTCTGCTCGTTGCGGGCCGCTGCTCTTCCATGAATCACGAGGCCATGGCCGGCACCCGCGTAATGTCCACCTGCATGGCTCTCGGCGAGGCTGCTGGCGTGGCTGCGCGCATTGCCCTCGAGGACGGTGTGCTTCCGTCAGCAGTAGATGTCAAGAAAGTTCAGGCCGCTCTGATCGAGAACGGCGCATATCTCGGTTAACTTATGAAAACCATCAAAGAACCCGCAAGGGAAATTCCGGTACGCGACGAGGTCGACGTACTGATCGTCGGCGGAGGTCCTGCCGGCATCATGGCAGCTCAGGCTGCCGCCAAGGTTCCAGGCACTTCCGTCATGCTCATCGAGAGCAGGGGATTCCTGGGTGGAAACATGACTATCGGCCTGCCTCTGCTGGGCTTCCTCGGCAGAAAGGGCAATGAAGTGATAAAGGGACTTCCTCTCCAGTTCGTGGAGCGTCTCCGCGAGAGGGGACAGGCTACCCACCACCGCAGATGTCCACTCCACGTAAGTCTCACCATGATCGATCCCGAGGGCACAAAGAAGCTCTGTTGGGAAATCATGAAGGAAGAGAACATCAAGGTGCTGATGTATGTATTCTGCACCGACGTGATCATGGAAGGCAACAAGGTCAAGGGTGTCATCATCGAGTCCAAGAAGGGCAGGGAGGCCATCCTGGCGAAGACTGTGGTCGACTGCTCCGGTGACGGCGATGTGCTTTATCGTGCAGGCGCCCCTATGCTCTACGGCAACGAGGACGGAAATGCGCAGCCTCCAACTCTTATGTTCTCAATGAGGGGTGTGGACAGCCGCAAACTCCGTGATGCCGTTGCAGACCATCCTGAGACCTACGATATCGACTTCATTCCGAATGAGTTCTTCCGTCCTATGGACAACTGTACCTTCGTGGGCTTCCGCAACCAGATCAAGAAGGCCCGCGAGGCCGGCTATCATCTCCCTGTGGAGCGTACCATCTTCATGACCGGTATGGCGGAGGATGAATGGTGGGTGAACATGTCCCGTGTGAATGGCATCGACGCCACCGACCCAGAGCAGTACACCAAGGGTGAGGAGATCTGCATCGAGCAGAACGAGGAAATCGTGAAGTACCTCAAGGAGTACATCCCTGGCTTCGAAAACGCATATGTGGACCGCGTGGCTCCATTCATGGGCATCCGCGAGACCAGACGTATCCAGGGAGGCTACACTCTCACCGAGCAGGATATCTTCGATTGCGCCAAGTTTGACGATGTTATCGGCGTTGCCAGCTATCCTGTGGATCTGCACCATCCTGTGGGCGGCGACTGCTCTCTCTACTGGTGCCCTGATTGCTACGACATCCCTTACCGCTCCCTCATCCCGGAGGGTGTGGACGGCGTGATTGCTGCAGGCCGCTGCATTTCAGCTACCCATCTCGCCCTGGCTTCAGTGCGAGTCATGGGCCCGGCAATGTGCATAGGCGAGGCCGCCGGCAAGGCTGCCGCCCTGGCTGTCAAGTCCGGCAAGGAACTCCGCGACATCGACGTCAAAGAACTTCAGAAGGAACTTCGCGAAGAAGGCGTCTGGTTTAGAGATTAAAAAAATGCTCGGATATTTTCCGAGCATTTTTTTATTCCATGCCGAGCCCAAATGCTTTCGGGCGCTGGAGTATCTCCAGATGGAGCACACGACCTTCCTTGTCGCGGACAATGATCTTGACTTCTGAGGTTGCAGTCGCGGCCTTTGCCTCGAACATGTGGTTGCAGGCGTCTTTCGGACGTACGCTGTGGTGTTTGACTGGACTGAGAATGTGAGGGAGGTCGTAGGCGAAGTTCTTGACAGGGTCCTCGTGACGTACATTCTTGACCTTCAGCATCTTACCATTCTCAATCATCTCAACGGTCTCTCCTGGCTTCCATCCCCAGTAGTTTACGAAGATGCAGTTCTCGAACTCAGGTGCCGAATAGTCCATTCTGGTAGGGGCCAGTTCGCGCTGCATCTTCACGCCCTCTGATTCGCGGTATGCCTTGGCAACCCCGTTCATGTCGTAGACACGGAGATATTTCTCGCCGTGCGCATAGGTCTGGTAGTGCATGTCCATTTCTCCCTTTGTGCAGCTTGCAACCATGATTCCGGCGTCGCAGCCGTCGCTGCAGTAGAGGTCGGCCTCGATCGGAGTCTCCCACATGATTCCGGATGCGCATGGCAGACCGTACTGGAAGAGGTGAGGATATGCCGACATATCCATGAAGTCGAATTTGTGTATGTGGCCTGCGAAGTTCAGGGCTGTGTGCTGGAACCTGCTGCAGAGCGCGTCAATCTTTGCGAGCTGCTCAGCCGGTACGAGTTCCTTGTCGGTCTTGCCGCTGGCGAAGAAAGGGCAGTGTGTGCAGATATAGACATTGGCATCGTCAGGCACATAGGAGAGGTCCTTCTCCAGCCATGCCATCTGTGCCGACGTGAATTCGTCGCGGTAGCTGCGGTCGCCGTTGATGCCCGGCGCCTTCTTGCCCTGTCCCTCTACATTTATATATATTATATTGTCGAGGAAGATCCAGTGGTCCTTGCCGATGTTGACCGAATACCTGTCCGGTCCCCAGGTCTTGCGGTACAGCCATGCCGAACGGAAGTCGACATTCTCTCCTACGATCGCGCCGTCGTGGTCGTGGTTGCCTGTCACCGAGTATACCTTCGCCTTGAGACCGAGGTCGCGGAGCATCCTGTAGGCGTCGTCCTCCTTGAAGTTCATCTCATACCAGTAGACTTCATGGGTGAGGTCGCCGAGGTTGAAGGCGTAGACAGGGCCCTTGCCGCTTTCTGCCTGCTTCTGGATGAAAGGGAACACCATTTCCTTGAATCTCCTGATGTCATCCCTGCGCGGGTCATTGGAGAGGTGCACGTCCGGAAGGAAGAGCACGGTGTATTCGTCCTGGTTCTCGCTCACGAGCTTGAAGTCGTGCCTTTCGCATTTGCGTGGGGCTTTGGTGAGCAGCGACCAGAAGGTCGGTCTCAGACCGTCTTCTGCAACTGCCACGGTGCCGCTCGGAGTGGTGATGAATACGACACTGTCTTTTTTGTCGCTGTCCATGGCGTAGCGGCCTTTTCTGTCAGTCTTGACTATCTGCGTTCCGTCGCTGACGAGAACTCCGGCTGCAGGCTTGCCGTCGAGTGTGACTTTGCCCTTGATGGTGGTCTTCGCTGTGCTGAGCAATCCTGTGCAGAGCAGGGCGGATATGAGGAGAATGATTCTTTTCATGGAACTTTGTTTTATGCGGCTTTAGGTTTGCCCATCATGCAGATGGCAGTGGAGATGGCACCTGCTATAGGGCACCACCATGACCATGCGATGAAGGTCTGTCCGAAGAGCTGCTTCTGGAACATCAGAGGAACTACGATGAGACAGCCGATTATCAGGGCGAAGGCAACAGACCTGCCGTTGCCCCTCTTGGTGAAGATGGCTGTGAGGAAGACACCGATCATGCCGCCGTAGGCAAAGCACATCACGCCGGTGGCGAAATCCACGAGATTGAGGCCGCTGGCCTGCTGCATCACAGCGGTAACGATTGCAAAACCGGTGAGGAGCATACCCATGAGGCCGACCATCCAGCGGGAAGACTTTATCTGGTCCTCATCGCTGCCGCTGGCCTTGCCGAGATCCTTCTTGATAGGGAGGAGGAGGTCATCCACGAAGCTGGAGGCCATCGCGTTGATTGCAGAATTGAAGCTGGAGAGGGCTGCGGCGAGCAGACCGGTGATCATGAGACCGCGCACGCCCATAGGGATGTGGTTCTTTATGTACTGCGGGAAGACGTCGCGGGCATCGTGGAAGAAACCGCGGCTGAGCTCTCCGTCAAGATCGGGATCATTCATGTACTTGATCCAGAGAAGCAGGCCTATGCTGATGAAAGTCAGGACGATAGGCAGTGCGAGGAACTGGGACCAGATGAGTGAGGTGCCGGCTTTCTTTACATCCTTGCAGGCCAGCTGGCGCTGCACGAACTCCTGGTCGGTGGTGTACTGGCAGATCTTGAAGAAGGCGATGCCTATCATGCCGCCGATGATGGTGTATGGCTTGGCGAAGCTGAGGCTGAAATCGAACATCCTGAGCTTGCTCTCGGCATCCCATCCGACAAGGGCACCGTCGGCTCCGAGACTTGCGTCTGCGCCAGGGTGCTTCACCATGCCGCCGGCAGTCAGCTGATGCCAGATCTCGGAGAAGTCCATATGGAGAGAAACATAGATCATTACCAGGGCCACAAGACCTGTGAACACCATCAGCAGGGTCTGGAAGGTATCGATGTAGAGCAAACCCTTGATGCCGCCCATCATGGTGTAGAAGGTGGAAACGATTCCGAGTATTATGATCGACCAGACAATGAACTGGAAGTTGATGTTTCCGAAAATGATCACGGACACGGCCAGGGACGCAATGAAGAGTCGCGAACCGGAGGTGAACAGCTGTCCGAGCAGGAACATGACGCTGTTGGCTCTCTTGGACTTCTCGCCGAACCTTTCGCCTATGAAGCCGTAGATGGTGATGGTCTTGGCATTGTAGAGCTTAGGCAGTATCAGCGCAGCCACGAGGCAGCCTCCGAAGATGGATCCCAGGAGGTTGATCACATAGGTGAGGTTGGTATTGAATCCGAGTTCAGGGGAGCCTACGAAGGTGCCTGCACTGATTGTCGTGCCTGCTGCTGCAATGGCTACGATCCAACCCGGCATGGACCTGCCGGCTACGAAATAGTCTTCGATGTTCTTGTTCTTGTGGGAGAAGAGATAGCCGATGGTAATCAGCGCTCCCAGGAAAAGGGCTACTATGAGCCAGTCGAGGATTGTCATTATCTGTCGGTTTTATGTTGTCGGTTTAAAGTCCCCAGTCAGAGGCCTTGCACCTGTCTTCAGGGGCGTTCGGCACGTTGACGAAGAAGTCCAGGCCGGTCAGTTTCTCCAGTTCGTCGACCGTGTACATGTCCTTCTTGCAAGGCCTGTGGCCCTCGTTATTTTCGTGGAGGAGTATGAAGGCGGCGCACTGCAGTTCGTCAGCCGTACACTGGTCCACACGCTTGCCCGTGTTGCCCTTCTTCGTACGGAGCAGGACCTTGTACCAGGCGGTAGGGACCTGGAAGCGCTTGCCTGCGCCGTTCACGCCTTCGTGCCTGTATTTGGTGTT
>JAKSJK010000070.1 GCA_024398095.1 Bacteroidales bacterium | reverse complement strand
ATTCCATAGTAATGATCTGAGTTTGATGTTATTTCTCCTGAAGGTCCTTCTGGATGGATCTCTGTACCCAGACGATGCAGCCGAGGAAGATCAGCGCCATCGGAGGAAGGATCACAAGTCCGTTGTTGGTGTAGCCGAGAGCTGAGAGCACAGGGAAACCGAAGAGGGTGCCTGAGCCGAGGAGCTCACGGAAGAAGCCTACGATAACGAGTATCATGCCGTAGCCGACGCCGTTCATCACACCGTCGAGGAGTGATGGGATTGGCTTGTTGCCGAGGGCGAATGCCTCGATGCGGCCCATGACGATACAGTTGGTGATGATGAGGCCGATGTACACGCTGAGCTGCTTGTCGATTCCGTATGCGAACGCCTTGAGCACCTGGTCCACGAGGATTACCATGAGGGCAACCACGGTGAGCTGGATGATGATGCGGACACGGTTAGGAATGGTCTTGCGGATCAGTGAGCATACAAGGCTGGAAAGGCCGGTCACGATGATGACGGAGAGAGCCATCACGCAAGCACCTTTGAGCTCTACAGTCACAGCGAGTGACGAGCAGATACCGAGCACGAGGACAGAGATAGGGTTGCCCTTGAAGATCGGGTTGAGGATAGTTTCTTTGAGTTTTGCGTCCATTGTTTCTCCTCCTTATTCGTTGACAGTTTCATTTTCCTCCTCAGTGCCGCCGAGAGGCATTACGTCTCCCTGAGGCTCTCTGCTGACAGCCTGCTGCTTGAGGATGTATTCCTGGTATGCCTTAACCCATGCTGAGATTGCTGCGTCAACACCGTTTGAGGTCATGGTTGCACCTGAAATGGCGTCGATAGCATTGGTCTTGCCTGCAGGAGCGCCGCCCTTGACGATTGCGAAAGGCTTCACGTCGTCGAAGTTGATCTCCTTGCCGCAGAACTGTGCACGGAAAGCAGGGTCGTCCTTGATCTTGCCGCCAAGACCAGGAGTCTCGCTGGCGTGGTCGAAGTATGCACCCTTGATGGTCTTGTAGTCAGGCTCGAGTGCGATGTAACCCCAAACCGGACCCCAGAGGCCTGCGCCGTAGATAGGGAGAGCGACTACGCCATTGTTGAAGGCGTATACCGGAATCTCGATCTGTGCAGCCTTGGCTTCGTCGGTCACGTTGTAGTTCTGCCTCTTGAGCTGAGGAATGGTTACGATCTCTGCTTCGTCGCAATTGAGTTCCCTGCCCTCGATTGCGTTGCCTTCAGCGTTGATGAGGAAGGCGGTGCTGAGATTCTCCTTGTAGAAGTTGATGATTGCATCGTTGCCCTTGAGGCTGTTCACGTCGAACTGGGCTGCGGAAAGGATCTGACGGATGGTCTCGGCCTTTTCGTTTGCCTCCTGACGGCCTTTGAGGCTCATGGATACGAATGCGAGGATCGCTGCTACGAGCACGCATACCAGCGTGGTGTAGACTACTGTATATACATTATTATTAGTATTCATAGCGTACATTCATTAAGCGATCTTGTTGAACTTTCTCGCCTTCCTCTTGAGAGATACGGAAATCACGCAGTGGTCCACGAGTGGAGCAAAGGTGTTCATGAGGAGGATTGCGAGCATCATACCCTCGGCGTAGCCAGGGTTGAACAGACGTACGATTACTGCGAGGGCACCTACGAGGAAGCCGTAGATCCACTTGCCGCACTCGGTCTGGCATGAGGTTACAGGGTCGGTTGCCATGAAGACGGTACCGAAGAGGAAACCGCCCATGATGAGCTGGTGCCAGCATGGAACGTCGCCGAGGAGTCCGACAAGCAGACCGCCTGCGATTGAAGAAACCATGATCTTCCAGCTTGCAACGCCGGTGAGAAGGAGGATTGCAGCTCCGATGAGGATTGCGATCACAGAAGTCTCACCTACTGAACCAGGCACGTTACCGATGATCATTTCAGCGACGGAGTAGCCTGATGGGTTTGCCAGAGGGGTTGCACCTGAGAATGTGTCTGCGAGCTGGCCGCCCTGGGTTGCCCATGCGTCCATGCCTCTGTGGAGACCTCCGACCCAGATGGTGTCGCCTGACATCTTGCTAGGGTAAGAGAAGAAGAGGAATGCACGTGCGATGAGTGCAGGGTTCCAGATGTTCATACCGGTGCCGCCGAATACCTCCTTTGCGAAGATTACTGCGAAAGCGGTAGCGATTGCGAGCATCCAGAGTGGAACGTCTACAGGCACGATGAGCGGGAGGATGAAGCCGGTAACGAGGTATCCCTCATTGACCTCATGTCCGCGGATCTGCGCTACAGTGAACTCGATTCCGAGACCCACGATGTAGGTTACGAGATAGAGAGGAACGATCTTTACCAGACCATACCAGATGATCTGCCAGAAGTTCCAGTGCATTGAATATGCAAGGCTGTGCTGGTAGCCGATGTTCCAGGTACCGAAGAGGAATGCCGGAACGAGGGCGAGCACCATGATGATCATCACTCGCTTGATGTCGACGCAGTCCCTGATGTGCGCACCCTTGGTGGTCACGGTGTTCGGGACGAACATGAATGTCTCGAAAGCGTCGAAGGTAGAGTGAAGGAATTCAAGCTTTCCACCTTTCTCAAAGGTAGGCTTGATCTTGTCTACGATGTTTCTTAAGTTCATATCCTACGTCTTATTAAGCCATTTCCTTGAGCATGGTGTCGATGCCCTTGCTGATGATGTCCTGGATGTTGATCTTGGAAGGACATACGTACTCGCAGAGTGCGAAGTCTTCCTCGAGGACTTCATAGATTCCATACTTCTCCATGTCGTCGATGTTGCCGGCGAGGCAGGCCTTTGCGAGGTATACAGGGAAGATGCTCATAGGGAGAACCTTGCCGTATACGTCCGAAACGACGAATGCCCTCTCACCACCGTGGAGGTTGGTGTCGAGTGAGTACTCAGAAGGAGCGAGGCACTTGAGAAGCCAGTGGAAATAGGTGTGTGATGAACTGAACTGGTTGAACCTGAAAGGCTTTGCCCAGCCGAATGCCTCATACTCGTTGCCTTCGCGGAGAAGGGTGATGAGGTTGTCCTGGAAACGGAGGGTGCCGTCAACGCCTACGTTTGCGCCGGAGAGAGCGTCACCGCTGATGAAGCGGATCTGGGCCTCGTTGCTGCCGTAGAATGCCTTGATGTCCTTCATTGACATGCCAGGGACGGTCTCGATGTATGCAGGGCTGAGGACCATAGGACCGGCTACAGCCACCTTGCGGCGTACATCGTACTTTCCGGTGTTGAAGAGCTTGCCGATAGCGGCGAGCATTACAGGAGAGATGGTCCACACGGTCTCACCTTTGCGGATAGGGCAGATGTTGTTGATCTGAACACCTACATTGCCTGCCGGGTGCTTGCCGGTGAAGCTGTGGGCGGTGATGCCCTGGAGATTTGCAAGCTGTGACTTGACCTTGCCGTTGAAGGACACATGTACGCCGCCCTCGGTGAGCTTCGCAATGGCCTTGATGCCGGTCTGGATGTTTGCAGCTTCTCCTGCGAGGGCGAATTCGAGATCCGCAGCAAGAGGTGCAGTGTTGAATGCAGATACGTAGATAGCCTTAGGGGCAACCTCCGGATTTGCGACGATGCCGTAAGGCCTCTGGATGAATGCCGGCCAGAGACCGCTCTGGAGAAGAGCAGCCTTTACTGCCTCAGCGTCGAGTTCGTCGACGTTGCGCACTCCGAAATCCACATACTCCTGTACATCATCAGCCTTGATGAGCACTGCAAGCAACTTTCTCTTTTCACCCCTTACAACCTCGATCACCTCACCGCTGACCGGAGAAGTGAAGAGAATGTCCTGGGCCATCTTGTCTGCCAGAACAGGGCTTCCTGCGAGGACCTTGTCACCTACCTTCACAAGCACCTTCGGAACGAGGTTCCTGAAGTCACTTGGCTTGACAGCGACAACACCTGGCACGACCACCTTGCTGACGGTCTGGGCTGCTGCTCCTGCGAGAGGAACGTTGAGTCCTTTTCTTAAGTTGATGTTGTTTGACATTTGGTTTATGATTTGTGAAATAAAAATTTCTAAAATGCGCCGCGAATATAGTCAAAATTTTTCAGTATTTTCGCAGTTGAAATGGAAAAGAATATATCTGCTATCTTAGAAGGCCTGAATCAAGCCCAAAGTGAGGCTGTCAGGTGTGTGAAAGGACCGGTGCTGATAGTGGCAGGCGCAGGGTCGGGAAAGACAAGGGTGCTCACCAGCAGGATCGCGTATCTCATCTTCAACGGAGTTGAACCGTCCAGGATCCTGTCTCTCACATTCACGAAGAAAGCCGCTCAGGAAATGAAGGAAAGGGCAAATAAGATGCTCTATCCTAAAAACGCGCGCAAGGTGTGCATGGGCACATTCCACTCTGTTTTCATCCGTTTCCTGAGGGATTATGCAGACAGGCTTGGTTTCCCGAAGGATTTCACGATCTACGACACTTCCGATTCCCAGTCGATGATGAAGACGATCCTCAAGGAAAGGGGGATAGATCCGCAGGTCTACAAGCCCAAGGATGTGCTTTCGCGCATCTCCATGGCCAAGAACAACCTCTGTCTGCCGAACCAGTATCTGGCAAACCGTGAACTGACGGAGGCGGATGCGAAAAGGAAGATGCCGCTGATCGGAGAATTGTATCTCGAATACATGAAAAAGTGCCGCAATTCGGGCGTCATGGACTTCGACGACATACTTGTATATATGAATATACTGTGTCGCGATTTTCCTGATGCGCTCGACGAGATTGCGCACAGATTCGACTATGTCATGGTTGACGAGTATCAGGATACGAACTATTCCCAGTATCTGATTCTCAAGAAGTTATCCCAGTTCCACAGGAATCTGTGCGTAGTTGGCGACGACTCCCAGTCCATCTATGCCTTCCGTGGCGCAAAGGTGGCCAACATCCTGAATTTCTCCAAGGATTACCCCGACTATCACATTTTCCGCCTGGAACAGAACTACCGCAGTACCCAGGTCATTGTGGATGCGGCAAATTCTCTCATCGAGAAGAACCGTAACAGGATAAAGAAGGTCTGCTTCTCAAAGAGTGAGGAGGGAGACAGGATACGTATCATCCAGGCATATACTCCGCAGGAGGAGGGCCGTCTGATCGCCTCTGCAATCAAGGGACGGATAGCCCGCGATGGCGCCCGTTACGAGGATTTCGCAATTCTCTACAGGACCAATTCGCAGTCGCGCGCACTCGAGCAGGAACTCAGGAATGCGAGCCTGCCATATATAATCTTCTCGGGCAATTCTTTCTTCGACCGTGCTGAGGTGAAGGATGTGATGGCCTACTTCAAACTCGTTGTGAATCAGAAAGATGACGAGTCGTTCAAGAGGATTGTCAACAAGCCTGCAAGGGCTATCGGAGACACAACGCTTGCAGCTGTTGTGGCGGCGGCGACAGAAGCCGGAACGAGTCTTTTCGAAGCCGCTTCAGACCCTATGGCTCTGGCAAAATTCGGCCTTCGCGCGGCGGTGATCGAGAAGATCGGTGCCTTCTGCAACATGATCCGTACTCTGGCTGCGAGGGCGGAAAAGGAGGATGCGTGGGATGTGGCGAAAGCCATCGCATATGACTCTGGAATCTACCAGTTCTACAAGTCCGACAACAGCGTCGAAGGCCAGGCAAAGGCGGCCAATGTGGACGAACTTCTGGTCAATGTAAAGCAGGTTGTTGAGGAACAGCATAATGATGATTATGAGCAGCTTGTAGCTGATGATGCGGCTGAACATCCGGATTCCGACTTCGAGATTTCAGAGGAGGATCTGCCTGTGGTGACCCTGTCCCGTTTCCTTGAAAACATTTCACTCCTGAGTAACGCGGATACCACCGAAGGTGATGAAAAGGATGACAACAAGATAGCCCTGATGACAGTGCATTCTTCCAAGGGCCTGGAGTTTCCATATGTATTCGTGTCCGGAATGGAAGAAAACCTTTTCCCATCCGGAGGTTCCATGATTACTCCGGATGAACTGGAGGAAGAGAGGCGTCTTTTCTATGTGGCCCTGACCAGGGCGGGGAAGGCGGTTACCCTTACCCTCTCCCAGACCCGCATGTCTTTCGGCAAGAACGATGGCGGTAACGATTTCCATGCTCCGTCGCGCTTTCTCTACGAAATCGCCCCTCAGTTTATGGAAAATCCTCTTTCCAGACCGGATCAGGTCTCCGGCATAGGTGCGATGGATATGAGACAGCACAGTCCGATGGGCGGCAGGCCGGGTATCGGGATGGGAGCAAGGCCGTCTGTCGGCGGCCGGCCGGGAGTACGCCCCGATGTATTTGGCAGGAGGCCTTTGCCGAAGGACAGCATCGGACCGGAAACTCCCAGGACTTCCGGCATAATCAAGCCTTCTTCTGTCACACCGGTCCGCCGTCCGGCTGCCGCAGTGAAGACTCCGGATCCGAATTTTCAGCCTTCTCCTGTAGCCGATCTGAGAGTCGGCCAGAGAGTCGAGCACAACCGTTTCGGATATGGTGTCATAAAGGAGTTTGTCGGAAATATGGTAGATAGGGCTGCAATTATTTTATTTGACGAGGGCGGCGAGAAAAAATTGATACTCAAATACGCTAAAATCCGAATTATTTGATGGTTTTACCTTAAAAATTACTACATTTGCGTCGAAGTTTTTCATAGTTTAAGTTTAGGTTAAGTGAAAGCTCTGCCGCAGTGAATGTGTCAGAGTTTTCTTTTTATTTTCACAAAAGAATTTCAATATTCACAAAATCAGCATGGCCTTCCGGACGAGGCAGCTTGATGGTGTCCCGCTTTGACATATATTTGCATCAGG
Organism: Bacteroidales bacterium; assembly: GCA_024398095.1. Taxonomy (GTDB): domain Bacteria; phylum Bacteroidota; class Bacteroidia; order Bacteroidales; family UBA932; genus Cryptobacteroides. The sequence continues at coordinate 6,048 of JAKSJK010000070.1, read as the reverse complement.
TCGCATAGAGTGCGGTCGGTTTGTGAGTATGAGAAAAATGTTTGTTGCGGCTGTGGCGGTGGTGCTGCTTGCAGCGTGTGAGAGCCTCGGATGGGGCGAAGGAGAGATCAGGTTGTCTTTTGTCGATGGGGAGTATGTCTCCACCAAGGCGAGTTACAGTCTTCCGGACACTTCGGATTTCATTCTTGAAGTACGTAATCCGGAAGGTAAACAGATCTATAAGGGCATTTACGGCAATTCTCCCGAAGGTCTGCTTGTCAGTTCAGGTACATATAATATAAGTGTACGTTCTTCGGATGCTGAAATGCCGGCGTTCGAATCTCCTGTGTTTGGAGACGAGCAGGTTGTGAAGGTAAGCCCGGGATCCAAGGTGAATGTGCGTCTTGTATGCTACCAGGTCAATTGCGGGGTGCGCCTGAAGATAGATCCTTCTTTCCTCGATGGATGCCCGGACGGTCTTCTGTATCTCAAATCAGAGGAGGGCAGGCTGCATTATGCCTATCGGGAAAACCGTATTGCCTACTTCAATCCCGGGACCATATCACTCGTCCTGAATGACAAGGGCAGGGAAGAAAGCCTCCTCGCCAGGAAATTGTCAAGCCAGCAGGTACTGACCTTGAATGTGTCTGCTTCTACCGCTTATTCGGGCAGTGGTTCTTCACTCTCGGTGAAGCTGGATACTACCAGGACCTGGAATTCCGAGGACTATGTGATCGGTGGCTCCGAAGGCAAGGGCGGTTCCATTGACAATGCCCTGAGTGTAAATACAGCCAGGGACAATATAGGTGCCTCGGCTGTGTGGGTGCTGGGTTATATTGTAGGAGGCGATCTGACCTCCGGAGCCGAGGGCATATCCTATGAGATGCCGTTCACATCCAAGACCAATCTGGCTCTCGGTCCACGCTCGTCAGTCTCGACAAAGCAGTCATGCATGTCTGTGGCGCTTCCTTCCGGAAAGATCCGCGATGCGCTGAATTTGAATGAGAATGCCGGGCTGTTGGGCAGACAGATTTATATCAAAGGCGACATCGTGGCTGCGTACTACGGCATCCCAGGCATCAAAAATGTTACTGAGTTCCAACTGAAATAAAAGTATGAAATATTTCAGACTGATGGTGCTGCTTTTGCTGGTGCCTGTCTCCTGTGTGCGGGAGGAAATGCCGGAACACAGTGTGGACCTGCGTTTCGAAATAAATGCTACCAGATCTTCCGTCCTGGCGGGTGAATCAGAGGTGTGCGGATTTACAGTTTTCGCCTATTCTTCAGGCTTGCTGGAATCCTCGGCAACCTGGACTCCCGGCTCATCTGCCGCCGGAATGCAGCTTGTAGCAGGACGTCCATATAACCTGTATGCTCTTGCAAATACTAAAACTCCGGTACTGCCTCTGCACGAATCCGAACTCGCTGCATATGCCTGCCGTATGGATAGTCAACTTGGTATTCCCATGGTCTGGAGCAGTACCGGATGTGTGTTTTCCAGCCCCGAGACTGTGTATCTCGATTTTACACGCCTTGCCGCAAAGCTGGATCTGACCTTGGATAAGACGGCTCTGAACGGGGCCAGGATAAAATCCGTAGCTCTCCGTCAGGCTATGAAGGAATGCATCCCATTCGGCTCATCATGCAGAGCCCGTCTCTCTGATGATGTGGCTTCGGGAGATGCCGCTTCCGAGGAGGATCTTGAGATGCTCAATTCGGGTGGAAGCATTTCCCTTTACGCACTGGAGAACTGCCAAGGCGTGCTACTTCCCGGGAATACAAGTTCCTGGCGAAAGGTTCCTCCTGCGGGCTTCGGCGATCTTTGCACCTATATTGAAATTGTCTGTGAGTTCCTGGAAGGATCTCCGATCAGCGGGGAGGCGATCTACCGGATTTTTCCGGGGAAGGATGCCTTGGGGGATTTTTCTTTGGAGAGAAACAGCAGTATCTCCATAAGGCTGATACTCACGGATATAGGTCTTGACACTGCTATGGACCTGGTTGAAAACAATACAGATTACAGGCCGGATATGGCTGCTTTTGCACTGTCGGGAGGCATGCATGATGTGGACGATATGTATGTCGGAGAGATGCTGACATTCCAGCTGATTCCAAGCGATGAATTGCTTGCCTTCTGGTCTGACGGTCGTTTTGCAAACTCGGCCATTGTCTTCGGATATGAAGATGACGGGGAGATACGCAGGTTGGAAGACTGCCTGGAAATATCGTTTCCGTATCAGAAAGATGGCGCTTATTATTTCGATGTCATTGTCTGCAACATCATTCCTACGCACTCGGCGTGTCATTTCTACCTTTATGATGACCAGGACCGCAAACTGGTGGCGAAGTTGAATTCCCGGACTGTTCCTAACAGGGAGACGATCATACGGCCGGCTGTACTTGGCATAGCCGAACTGGATGAACAGGGACGCTGTGTCCAGCCTCCTTCCGACCAGATTTCTTCTTTTGATCTGACGGTAAATGGTCCGTCCGGAAAGGTCGGAATATATCTGATGGATGAAGGCGGGAGGGTTTTCCCAAGTGTCCGGACTGCCCATTTCGACCCGGAATTCTATTCCGATCTGAGCGCCCGCTACAGTCCTGATAACGCCCTGACAACTTACTGTTCGGAGTCGCAAAGGACTGCGGTCCTGGGTTGCTGCCGTGTAGTAACCGAACGCGGACAAGGTGATTATCCTTACCCTTTCCGCAGCATTGAATGCAGTATTGTGAACGACGGCAGCCGTCCGCTTGCAAACCAGGGACTCAGCGCAGTCCTGTCAAGGGCGTTTGCACTTACCATTGACTTTAGCTGCAGCCTGGCATATCTGCATCAGTATGTAGTGGTTGAGGCTCTGCCGTGGAAGGCGTGGCTGCTGGGGGAACATACATCCTGCGGCTTTGCCTTGAATCCACAGGCTGGGAACATTACCCAAATTGCTCTGTATAACCCTTCACACATAGACCTGGACCTGTTTCTGGGATTGTTTCTGCATTCCGATCTACCTGCCCGGCCTAACTACAGGTACTTTGTAGATGACAGCATCGTGTTCCGCGATGCCTGGATGTCACGACTGGATGTGACCCTCGCTGCAGCTGATGCTGCTTCCATCCGTGGGGATGGCCTGTTCTGCTACGGTGCAAGGCTGGATGGCCTTGATGTGGATGTGTACCGCATTCAGTATGGCAATTCCTATTACTGCGACCTGGCTTCCGTGTATGGTGCCTATCGCTTCGCGTACTTCCAGGATTCCCTCTATGAGCATGGCATGGATGGAGAGGGTTGCGGCTCTTTTGCAGAAGCATCCCTCCAGTCCAGGAGTGGACACACAGTCCCAGGCAGCACTTTCACAGATCTTACAGGAAGTGGAGGCGGGGTGGATTCCGCCATGTATAGGTATAGGGGACTGAACCTGTGGGAAAACGGCAGTCTGGTACAGCAGGCCGGCATTGATCCACTTGGCCCGCATACTGTCGGGGATCTGAAGCGCGTGGTTTCCGAGCAGGGAGTGGAGTTCGCTTTCAGTTGGGACAGTTCCGGTGATCTGTATTGTTCCATTGGAGACGAGGCCGGGAAGGTCAGGAGCTATCAGATCTCTGTCCGTCCGGTCTACTATGTCTACCTTCGCTATACACCGGATGGCGGGAACACCTATTATTATCTCAATAACGAGCACAGTTTCGTAAATTATCCGGAATTGTACCGTATCAGCTCTCAGACAGACAGCCGCCTGACTTCCAAAGCAAGTTACGCTGCGCCTTCCGGTTCACAGCACAGGATGGCGTTCCTTTTCCCCATGGAGAAAGAGATGGCATTGATCAACAGAACCTATTGGCTCGCTTCCAGCAGCAGAAGCAGTTACTACGACACCGGTACGGGACTGATAAGTCTCAATCACCGCTGGTCAACCATGGCATTGCCTCAGCGGATAGACATGGAACTGAGCATCACCTGTGATTCCCCGGACTGGGTTCCAATCAACCTTACTCTGGCTTCCATCACGTTGAATCTCGGCGGATATGATTTTTATGAGAAGACGGAGGACGGATATTTCGCAGTATATGGCGAGTCATCTTCTTCCGGAAGACCGTCGGCGGGGCTTAATCCGGATGGCAGTCCAAGGACAAATGGCGCAGAAGGTATGCAAGCCGGGAAGAAGGCCATATTACCAGAAATCACGTCGTCCGCGGCCGCGTCCAACGTGATTCCAATGAGTGATTGCGTAGTGGAACTGGCTTATTCCGATGTGGGAATCAGCCGTGTGTCCTACCGCTAGTTCTTCTTCTGCTCCACCTTCATCGAGTAGCCGATGAGGAAGATGATGAGTGCGATGTATGGGAAGATGGCCATCACCTCGCCGTACTGGCTTTCCCATTCATAGAGGAATGGATCTACATTGGCGAATTTCAGGATTGCGCTGACTACGCCCATGAGTGCACCGCCTGCGATGAAGCCGGAAGCGATGAGGGTACCTTTCTCTGCGCGTGCGTCATTGATTTCCTTGCTCTTGCTTCTGGTGCTGACCAGCCATGAAATAGCGCCGCCCACGAGCAGAGGGAGGTTGAGCTCGAGAGGAATGAACATGCCCAGGCAGAAGGCGAGTGCAGGGACACCGCACCAGTTGAGTACGATTGCGATGACTGCACCCATGGCGTAGAGTGCCCATGGAGCGTTTCCGCCGTTCATCATAGGGCCGATGACTGCTGCCATTGCGTTTGCCTGAGGGGCAACGAGGGCATTCTCACCTGTGAAACCGTAGGTCTTGTTGAGGATTACCATCACACCGCAGACGGTGATTGCCGCTACAACGGTGCCGAGGAATTTCCAGGTCTCCTGCTTGGCAGGTGTGGTGCCGATCCAGTAGCCGATCTTGAGGTCGGTGATGAAGGCTCCTGCAACGGAAAGGGCGGTGCAGACCACTCCTCCGATGATGACAGCTGCAATCATGCCGTGGTCACCCTTTATACCCATGGCTACAAGCACGAGGGAGGTGATGATGAGGGTCATGATGGTCATGCCGCTGACAGGGTTGGAACCTACGATTGCGATGGCGTTGGCTGCCACGGTAGTGAAGAGGAAGGCGATCACTGCGGCTATGAGCAGGGCGATGATTGCCTGCCACCAGTTGCATGCGGTTCCGAATACGAAGAATGCGTATGCGAGGATGAGGGTGATTGCGATGCCGTAGACGATGATGGTCATAGGGAGGTCCTTCTGGGTCCTTTCCACACTGACTGTTTCGCCCGGCTTCCTCTTCATCTCGCTGACTGCCAGACCGAAGGCAGACTTGATCACGCCGAGGGACTTGAGGATGCCGATGATGCCTGCGGTGGCGATGCCGCCGATTCCTACTGGCCTTGCGTAGGTAGAGAAGATTTCTTCTGCGCTCATTGCGCCGACAGAAGTGGCTATGCCTGTGTTCATGAGGTCGATAACGCTGTCACCGCCGAAGAGGTTGATCAGCGGAACGAGCACGAACCACACAAGGAAACTGCCGCAGCAGATGATGAGGGAGTACTTCAGGCCGATGATGTAGCCAAGGCCGAGTACAGCGGCTCCGGTGTTGTTCTTCACCACGATCTTGTGGTTGTCTGCGAGCGCGGTTCCCCATGCGGTCATCCTGGTGCTGATGGTCTCTGACCAGGTTCCGAAAGTTGCCACCATGAAGTCGTAGAGACCGCCGACCACGCCGCTGATGAGCAGGGTGAGGGCTCCCTTGCGGTTGCCTTCTCCGTTCACGAGCACCTGGGTGGTTGCGGTAGCCTCAGGGAAAGGATATTTTCCGTGCATCTCCTTCACGAAGTACTTCCTGAACGGAATCAGGAAGAGTATTCCGAGTATTCCTCCTAGCAGGGATGAGAGCATCATCTGCCAGAAGCTGACCTCGAGATGCAGGATGTAGATTGCAGGAAGGGTGAAGATTGCACCGGCCACGATGGCACCCGAGCAGGCGCCGATGGACTGGATGATCACGTTCTGTCCCATACCTCCTTTCTTTCCGAGTACGCTGGACAGGCCCACTGCAATGATTGCGATAGGGATTGCAGCTTCGAATACCTGTCCGACCT
>JAKSJK010000007.1 GCA_024398095.1 Bacteroidales bacterium | reverse complement strand
GAGGGGAGGCGCTGGACTCTCCGAAAGTGCCCAGACCGCGGATTCGTATGGTGGCGCCGTCAGCACCAGGTGCACCGCCGCCAGTGGTTACCGTAACACCGGCCATTGCTCCCTGAAGTGCTGTAGATGCCTGCACGATAGGTTTGTTCTCCAGGTCGGATGCTCCCATGGTCGCAACTGAACCGGTGAGGTTCACCTTCTTCTGTGTGCCGTAGCCGACCACGACTACATCATCCAGGAGGTTGATGTCATCTTCCAATGTCACGTTTATTACTGCAGAACTGCCGACAGTCACAGCAACGGTCCTGTAGCCGATGCTGCTGAATTCAAGCACATCTCCGGTCTTCACGGTGAGGCTGTAGCGGCCTTCCATGTCAGTGATCGTACCGGTGGAGGTGCCAGATATCAGGACTCCGGCTCCGAAAACCGGTGCGCCGGAAGCCTCGGTCACGATGCCGCTGACTTTTTTCTGCGGAACGCTCTCTGCCGGTTTGGCCGCTGCCTTGCAGACCGATATGTTCCTTCCGTTGACTTCTACGTCCACATCCTGTCCTGCGAATATCTGCCTGACTACGGATGCCACGTCCTGGTTCTGGGCATCAATGCTCACGCTGCGGCTCATGTCGAGTCCCTCGGAGTTGATCGCCACTGAATAACCGCAGGTCTTCTGCAACTCGGTGACCGCGTCCTGAATGCTGGCGCGGCTGAGTTTCAGGTTCACCTGGGCCTCTGCATGCTGGATGGCAACAGTAAGGAGAGCTGCCGTCAGCAATGTCCGGATGGTTTTCAGTTTTAGCATGTTATCCAAAATTATTTCCTTTTATATATACGTATGATGGATTCTTCCTTCACTATCTTCAGGTGATTCCTGGTGTTGAGCACAGATAATATCTCGTCAAGGGACTCGTTGTTGATGAACGAAGCAAAATAGCGTTCATCGGCGACCTTGCTGTCCTCGATGATAATCTGCTGTTCGAAGCGCTTTGCAAGCTGGGTCACGATGTCACCCAGGCGGGAGTCGTTGAATATGAGTCCGTCCTGCCGTATGGCTTCTTCGTAATAGTTCACAGAGAAGGTCCTGCAGCTGAAGTCTTCGCTGAGCTTGTTGTAGCGGACCATTTCTCCCGGCGACACGCTCAGCGACTTTCCGCTGGCGGTGAAGTGCATGGAAACAGAGCCTTCCATAAGGGCGAGTTCGTCCTCGGTGCTCTCAGGGAAGCTCCTGAGATTGAAGCGGGTGCCGTGGACGGTAACATCGAAGTCTCCTGTGGAGATGACAAACTTGTGTTCAGGATCTTTGGCTACATCGAAGCAGGCCTCGCCGGTCATGAATATCTTCCTTTCGTCAGAGTCGAATCTGTCAGGGTAGATAATCTTGGTGCAGGCTCCGACCTTGATGGTGGTGCCGTCTGCAAGAGTGAGATTGCGTGATTCTCCGTATGAGGTGCTGAACTGCAGCCATTCCGTCTGGGGCTTCTGACTGTGCCTGTAGAGGAACACAGCGAGTACGAGAAGGGGCAGACAGAGGGCCGCGGCCACCTTTGTGCTGATATTGAATGCCCGCTTCCATGCGCTCTGGCGTGGTTTCATACCTGTATTTGAGATGAAGGCTCCGAATGCCTCGTCTGCCTTGCCGGCATCTGTCGGGGATGTGTTGTCCAGAAGAGCCCTCAGCTGCCTGTCGGCCTCGGGGTCGTCACTGTGCTCCATAAGCCATCCTTCAATGGCCGCCGGGTCCGATTTCTCGTCCCAGTAGAGCTTTTCTATATTGTCTTTCAAGTCCATTTCAGTTCAATAAGTAAATATTGAACACGCGAAGATGCCGGACTACCCAATGGGAAGACGGAATTTTTCAAAGATTTGCAAGAGTCTTGCGTATGTCTGCCAGCGCCAGTCCGATGTGATGCTCCACTGTGCGAACGGAAAGCCCCATCAGCTCGGCGATTTCTTTGTTGGAATAATGCTTGATGCGGCTAAGCGTGAAAGCCTCCCTTCTTTGCTCCGGCATCTTTTCGACCGCTTCCAGTACTATCCTGCTGAGCTGGTTGGCATCAATCTTGCCGTTAGGATCGGAAGACGCTCCAAGCTGGAGCAGGTCTGCGGCAGGCAGTTCGGAGAAAAAAACGGGACGCTTGTCGCGGATATGATTGAGTACCAGTCTCTTGACTATCACATAAATGTAGTTGTTCAGAGATTTGTTCTCATCCAGTCTGGCGCGGTTGATGTAGATCTTTGTGAATGCTTCCTGCACGATGTCTTCTGCCGCCGAGGAGTCCTTGAGCAGTTTCGTGACAAAAGCCACGAAGCTCGGATAGTACTCTTCGAACAGCAGTCTGTAACTCTCATACTGGCCGTTCCTGAGGCCTATGATGAGTTTCTTTTCGGAGATGAAGCGCATAATTATGGGGCAGTGGCGCAAAGATAGATAAAATTATTGCTAAATTTGTAGTCCATAATCAAAGACTATGAAACGTTTCCTTACAATATTCGCATTGGCTCTGGCCTGCGTAGTGACTTCCTGCACCGGTGACATCACCAAGGTGAAGCAGATGCACCTGACTTCCTACAAAATCGTGTCAATCAGCCCTGTAGGACTGCGAGGCGTGGACATTGCGGTTGATCTCGGCATAGACAATCCCGCAATCCAGTTCAATGTTTCAGACATCAATGTGGAGCTTTTCCGCCTTGGCAAGTCACTGGGTACCTTCGTGAATTCTGAGGATATCCTCGTCAAGGGCAACACGGTGGGAACCTACAGGCTCAGCGGCCGCGTGGCGCTTTCCGAGGGCGTTTCGGTGCTGAGTGTGCTTGGCCTCGCCACCAAATTCGACATGGATGAGTTCACCATCAGCTACTCTGCCAAGGTGACTCTCAAGAGCGGTCTCCACACCACTCTTTCCGAGAAGAATGTCCCTCTGAGGGAACTTCTCGAGGACGATACCAAGGACGACAAAAAGAAGAAGTAGGATGAAAAAGATAATTATCATACTTGCGGCCGTTTCCGCCTTGTTCATGGGACAGGGGCTTGCTTCCGCCCAGGAACTCCAGGAGGTGGACTCCCTGGTCTACAAGCGCGCCGACCTTATGGACGCCGAACTCGTGGGCAGGAATATCCTCAACGAGGTGAATGTGAAGCAGGACGCTTCCGTGGCGAGCGCCTATGCCTCCCATGTTTCCAAAAACGCAGGCCGCGTCATCTCCGGCTACCGCGTCAGGATTTTCTTCGACAACGGTCAGACTGCACGTGCGGGCGCCGCAAGTGTTCAGTCCCGTTTCGAGTACAGACATCCTGGTGTAGCCGTGTACATGGCATATGTCAACCCTTATTTCAAGGTGACTGTGGGCGATTTCCGCAGCAAGAGTGACGCAGTCAGGATGCTCAACTCCATCAAGTCCGAGTTCCCTGGGGCATTCGTGGTGAAGGAGAACATCAATTATCCGGTAATCGACGAGGAACATTCCTACATCGTGGTTGACACGGTGAAGGTGCTCCGGAAAGCAGAAAGATAGAATATGGCAAAGCAGACTCTCGGACTCGAGCTCAAGCAGCAGCAGAAGCTCTCTCCTCTCCAGATACAGACCATCAAGCTCATCGAGCTCCCTATCCAGGAACTGGAGCAGCGCATCCAGAAGGAGATAGAGGAGAATCCTGTGCTTGAGGAGGACAGCAAGTCCGAAGATGCTCCAAAGCCTGTCTCCCTTGACGAGTACAAGCAGGATGATACCCCTTCCTGGAAGCTCCATGTGAACAACTGGGGCAGGGACGAGAGGCCTGAGTACAACACCTTCTCGGTGAAGGAAAGTTTCTCCCAGACGCTCCGTGACCAGTTGGGATTCTGCGATCTGGATCCGCATCAGCGTTCCGTGGCAGACTTCATAATCAACAGTCTCGATGCCGACGGCTATCTCCGCCAGTCTCTGGATAATCTGGTGGATCTCATGGAGTACCACGCCGGTATCAAGACCGACGAAAAGGAGGTTCTCGACATGCTCCACATCATCCAGGATTTCGAGCCTGTGGGTGTGGGCGCCAGAGATCTGCGTGAGTGCATGCTCATCCAGCTTCGCAACAAGAAGCCGTCCAGGGATACGGAAAATGCAATCCGCATCATACGAGACTACTACGACGAATTCTCCAACCGCCACCTCGAGAAGATTGTCTCGAAACTCAACCTTTCGGCGGACGAGTTCAGGGCTGCCGTCAAGAAGATATCCCACCTGAATCCGGCCCCGGGCGGCCAGATCGACGATTCGTACAATGACCAGGCCCAGCAGATAGTTCCGGACTTCGTTATGACCTATGACAATGGCAACATCCGTTTCGAGATGCCGCGCTTCTCGATTCCGGAACTCAAGGTCAACAAGAAATATGCGGAGGTGCTGATGAACGCCGAGGGTGCCAGCGACAAGGAGGCCAAGGAGGCAGCCGATTTCGTTAAGAAGAAACTGGATTCGGCAAAATGGTTTGTGGAGGCTATCAAGCAGCGCCACAACACTCTCACCAAGACCATGCAGGCCATAGTGGACTTCCAGCACGACTATTTCATCGACGGTGACGAGTCTAATCTCAGACCTATGGTACTCAAGGATATAGCGGAGATAACCGGATTCGACATCTCCACCATATCCCGTGTCGTTAACAGCAAGTACATCGAGACGCATTTCGGCGTCTACCCTCTGAAATATTTCTTCTCTGAGGGCCTCGCGGACCAGGACGGCAACGAACGTTCCACCAGGGAGCTGAAGAAAGTGCTCCAGCAGCTGGTGGAGGACGAGGACAAGCGCAAGCCTCTGACCGACGACCGTCTCGTCGAACTCATGACCGCAAAGGGCTATGCCGTGGCCAGGAGGACCATTGCAAAGTACCGCGACCAGCTCAATATCCCGACCGCAAGGCTCAGGAAGGAACTTTAATCAATTGGATATATTTTTTCGTCGGCGAAGCTGAAGAAGCATCCGTCCGATATGACTATGTGATCCAGCAGGTTGATTTCGAATGCCCTAAGTGCTTCCCGTATCCTTTGGGTACATTCGATGTCTGCCTGGCCGGGCCTGGGGTCTCCTGAAGGGTGGTTGTGAGACAGGATTACGCTACATGCGTGTTTTTCTATGGCTCTGCGTACGATTCCCCGGGTGTCGAAGGTGGTTGCAGTGAGTGTCCCGCTTGTAAGCTGCTCCAGCCCTTCCACCGCGTTGTTCCGATTCAGATATATTATCCAGCTTTCCTCGTGACTGAGACTCCTCAGGTGCGGATGCAGCAGTCTGCAGGCCGCCAGAGGATTTGTGATGGTGCTTTCGCTGAGGTGGGACTTCTCCGAGAACCAGCGCCTGGCCAGCTCGAAGGTTGCCGCTACGGTAAGGGCCTTTGCCGGCCCTATTCCGTTGATTTCCTGCAATCTGTCCACAGACCAGTCCGAAAGTTGGCACAAGCTTTCGCTGGCCCGCTTGAGCAGGTCTCTGCAGATTTCCACGGCGTTGAGTTTTCCGTCTCCGGTCCTGAGCAGAATGGCCAGGAGTTCGGCATTGGTGAGGGCAGATGCTCCTTTTTCAAGCATCTTCTCCCTCGGCTGCTCATCTGAGCAAAGTTCTTTGAGTTTCATGGTGAGTCCTCATCGAGGCACCCGCCCGTCACTCTTATATCGACTTGTCTTGTGTATTGTTATTCGTCCTTGCGGGCCTCGAGAATCATCTCTCCGAGTTCCTGGATGTCCCTCACGATGAAGTCAGGAGGGAAGAATTCAGGTGCCGGGTTGGTGCGTGCGTCCTCTGCAACAGCGAGGGCGGTCTCGATTGTAGTCTCGCCGGAGAGAACGAGCACTCCGACTGCGCCTGCATTGTGGGCGGTGGCTGTATCGGTGTAGATGCGGTCACCTATCATTGCAATCTCTTCAGCCTCAAGGCCATGCCTCTGCATGATGCCTGTCAGCATGTTAGGATCCGGCTTGCCGAGCACTATGTCTGGCTTGCGTCCTGTAGCGTGCTCGATGCACTTGCAGATTGAGCCGCAGTCCACGAGTACTACTTCCTGGTCTGTCGGGCAGACCTTGTCGGGGTTGGTCGCGATGTATGGCAATCCCTGGGATGCCCACCATGCGGCGCGGCAGAGACGTGGATATTCGAGGGTTGTGTCGAATGCCACCACAAGCACATCCGGTCTGTCTGCAGGGTCGTCAGCGCAAGCTTCGAAGCCCGCTTTCTCGAACTGGCTCACCATGCTTGGGGTGCCCAGCATGAAGAGTCTCTTTGCCTCGGGATAGTGAGTCTTGATGTAGTCGATGGCGGCCAGGGATGTGGTGTACATATTGTCTTCGTTGGCCTCGATGCCCATCTTGGCGAGCTTCTGGAGGTAGTCGGCAACCGACTTTGTCGGGTTGTTGGTCAGGAAGGAGTATCCTATGCCGTTGTCCCTCATAGACTTGAGGAAGTCAAGGGTGAAAGGGAAGAGCCTGCTTCCGAGATAGATTGTACCGTCCATGTCCAGCGCAAGTCTCTTGATCTTGCGAAGCTTTGCCTTCATTTCCGGGGTGAGGACCTTGTTGTAGTTTTCTGCCATCGTTTCTTATATACTTATTTGATAAATGCTGTGATTTCGTTCTTTTCAACCTTGTCGCCCTGCTGGGAGCATACTGCGACGATGCGTCCGCCGACTGCTGCGACCATAGGCTCCATTCCGTAGAATGCCTGGATATATCCGACGGTCTCGCCGGCCTTCACTTCTGTGCCGACTGCCGGAGCGCAGGACTTGTCCGCCACATCCACCTGCCAGAGCACCTGTCCCTTGACCGGAGCCTGGAGAGGAGTTGCACCAGGATTGTCTGAGAGTATCTTCTCCACGTCGAACTTCGGCATCTCGACAACCGGCCTGGTGATGACGACAGGCGCTCCCGCCTTTGCCTTGCGGGCCTCGAGGTCTTCGTTGAAGCGTGCTTTTGCCACTCCGCTCCTGTAATCCCTGTACTGTCTTTCGTGCATGGCGAACTCGAACAGCTCTTCCTGATCCTGGCCTTCGTCCCAGCCCTCTTCCTTCATCATCTGGCGGAACTTAGGGAGCTCGTCCGGGAAGGCGTCCTGAGGGTTGCCGGTGTAGAATTCCAGACCTTTCTCCTTTGCCAGTTCCACGATTTCCGGTGCGAGCTGGCCCGGGAGCTGTCCCATCTTGCCGAGTATCATGTTCCAGGTGTCCTTGTCTATGTTTGTCCAGCGAGGTTTCCCCTGAAGCACGTTCATGAGGTTCAGGATTGCGGTATTTTTGGTATACTGGCTGAACGGAGTCACGAGAGGAGGGTATCCCAGACGCGGCCAGACATACTCAACTTCCTGGAAGAGCTTGACCATCAACTGGTCGAGTGTGAGTTCCGGCTTGCCCTGCTTGCGCAGGCCTGCGTTGATGGCGCCGTGCACTCCCTGCAGGTCGGCCATCATGGAACCCATCATGCCGCCAGGCAGGCCACAGCCCACGAGCAGAGAGCTCATATGGGAGTTGTTAGGGTCTATCCAGTAGCCGAGGAAGTCGTCGATGAATTTCTGGGTGAGGCTGCGTACCTCCATGTAGGCGTCCATATCCAGGTCCTTGACGAGGAAACCGTCTGCCTTGAGCATTTCGCGTATGGTAATCACATCCGGGTGAACCTTGCCCCAGGAAAGAGGCTCGACTGCGCAATCGAGGTAGTCGGCTCCGGCTCTGGCGACTTCCAGCATCGAAGCCGGTGAGAAGCCCGGGCCTGTGTGGCCGTGATACTGCACCTTGATATGTGGATATTTTGTCTTGATTCTCCTGACGAGTTCGCCCAGGAAACTCGGGCGTCCGATGCCGGCCATATCCTTGAGGCAGATCTCGTCGCAGCCGTATTCCACGACATGATCTACGACTCCCATATAGTAGTCTACGGTGTGGACAGGGGAGTTGGTGATTGAAAGTGCCACCTGCGAGATCATTCCGGCCTTCTTTGCATATTCCACCGAAAGCTTGAGGTTGCGGTGGTCATTGAGACCGCAGAAGGATCTGGATATGTCTGTACCCTGGGCCTTCTTGACCTTGTACATGAGCTCCCTGACATCTGCCGGAACCGGATTCATGCGTAGGCCGTTGAGTCCGCGCTCGAGCATGTGGGTCTGTATGCCGGCCTTGTGGAAAGGTGCGGTCCATTCGCGGACTGCCTTGTTCGGATTCTCGCCGAAGAGCAGATTGACCTGCTCGAATGCGCCGCCGTTTGTCTCGACTCTGTCGAAACATCCCATTCTGATGATGGCAGGGGCAACTTCTTTAAGTTGATCGACTCTAGGTACGTAGCGTCCGGAAGACTGCCACATGTCACGGTATACGAGGGAGAGCTTGATTTCTTTATTCATATTTTCTATTGCACTTTCGTGTACAAAGATAAAAAAATAATGTACACGGGATTGCACAATAGATTTTTTTATATATCTTTGCAGTCCCAAACAACACGGTGGCCGTAGTTCAGTTGGTTAGAGCGTCAGATTGTGGTTCTGAATGTCGTGGGTTCGAGTCCCACCTGCCACCCCACCCGAAAAGAGTCTCGTAAGAGGCTCTTTTTTCGTTATGCCAGCTCCATCGTGCAGACGCGGCCGAGTTTCTCCATCCACCCATGGTGGGCGTTGAAGCAGGCCTTGTTCTCGCAAACCCAGAGCAGTTTCGTACGGCAGTTCTGCGGCAGAACCGGTGTCGGGGCGTATCCGTCAGTCAGCAGCACAATGCCGTCATAGCGGTTCTGCACTGCGTAATCTATCGGCTCCTGGAAGGATGTTCCGCCTCTGCCAAGGACGAGAATCTCATCTGGCGCCTTCTTTATGTTTACCACCGGCGAGATTCCGCAGTCGAACTGGCATACATCCACCTCGGTGATTCCGTACTTGAAACACCCGCGGATGACTCCGTAGAAGTAGGAGAGTGTCTTGCTGGAAATGGACCCGGAAACATCCACGGCAATCAGCAGACGTGTGTCGAATTCCCTGACCGATCCCATGTTTTCGAATTCGGTCCTGCGGTTGGGCCTCATCCTGGTCAGTTTCTTCCTTGACGACAGTATGCTGGCGCGGAATCCGCTCATGACCTGCTTCCAGTTTATCTTCGCCTTGGTGCTGGCGATGATTTTCTCAGCCATTTTCCCGCCGATCGAGCCCCAGTCCTTGACCTCGTTGATGATGCCGTTGATCATCTGTGCGGCAAATTCATCCTCCTCCCAGAGACCGGCGAGGTCCTGCCAGGCTTTTTTGCTTCCCTGACTGCCATCGCATGTGTTTTCGCCGCCGTCCATGCCGCCTCTGTTCCCGTCACCATCGCTGTCCCCGCCATCTGGCAGCAGTTCCTGGATCTTCCGCGAATAGTATTCGTATTCGCGTCCGGCATCCAGCTGGAAGTCGTCCGGGCGCTCGATATTGAAGGAGTCATACCTATAGCTGTCTCCGATGGTGACATTCGAGCCCATGGCTATGGCCTGGTCGCTGCACTGGTCCGGACGACGTTCGTACGGATGCTTGAGCAGGAGGCGGACCGCTTCAGTCTTCATGCATTCCTCTATGGCCGCATCCGACATTTCGACAAGCAGGTCCGGGTTGAATTCGAACCTGCGCTTGCCGCACCTCACGGGGCACGCTATGCTGCGGTTCTCCGTGATCTCGTGCGCACAAAGAACCATGAACATGGGGGGCTCGGTGAGGAACCATCTTTCAAGTATTTCAGATATTTTCTGCCTCATGCATCAGAGCTTTTCCACATAGTTGACCATTGCCAGCGTGAGGATTGGCACATTCACGGAGATGAAGGTGACCGCCTTCGGATAGGTTCTGTTGGTGAACAGGGTGCAGAAGTGTGCACAGGCCTCTTTCTTCCTCTTTGACAGGAGAGTGAAATAGTCGTCGATGTTCTTGGCGTAGGTCTTCGCCTCGTCTTTCCCGACCTTCTCCAGCTCAAGGTGACGGAAGATACCCTCGGAGACGATGCTGAGCTCGTGGAGCTCGTATGCCTCCAGTCTCTTGCGGCACTTCTCAAAGTCCTTGAGCACCTCGGCTCCGGAGATAAGTTTCTTGCTTGATGCGCTTGCCAGGAATGCGGATGTCGCCTTCGGACCAACGATGCTGGAAATCAGCTTGCTGTCCACCGCATCAAGGCTGTCTCTGCCGAGAATGACGTCGGAAACCCTCTTCCATGCGCGTCTGTCCACACTCTTGTCTACTCCGGTGTCAGCACCTTCCTTGGAATCCGGGTCTTTGTCCAGCCAGGTGTGGTTCTCTTCGATGAATCCGATTACCCTGCCGTCCAGACCGTTTTTCTTGGCGTAGAGGAGCCACTCTTCGACGGACGGCCTGAAATTGATGATGTTGAAACGGCTGACCAGGGCCGGGTCCAGATCGGTCAGCTGGTAGTTGTCGCCGTAGTTGATTGCGGCGATGAGACGGCTGCCTTCCGGAAGGTCGCGGCCGGCAAGCCTGCGGTTGAGGCAGAGGTCCATCACGCTCTGCAGCAGCTCCGGACGTGCCCTGTTGAGCTCATCGAGGAAGAGGCAGACCGGCTTGCCGTCTGTCGGCCACCAGTATGGCGGCATGAATTCAGTCTTGCCTGTGACCTCATTCTTGCGTGGGAGGCCGAGTATGTCTCCGCTGTCACTCATCTGTCCGAGCATGAGGACATTCACCGTCATGCCCTTCTCATTGAAGTATTCCGTCAGGATCTCTGACTTTCCGATTCCGTGGTTGCCTACGAGCATCAGGTTGTGGCTGGCAGGAAGCCTGTCGAGGATGGTCCTGAGCTCTGTTATGTTTGCTGTGATATTACCCATATGCGAATTGTTTCTGTCTATATCTACGCTTTCTGTCCGTTTTTCTTACGCCCCCTGGCGGAAACCCACTACGGGGCGCTTGGTTTTTGCCTTGGATTCCAGCTTCTCGCTGTCGCACATCTCCCTGATGTCGCTGATGCCCCATCCGCCGGTAAGGATGTAGTTGATGGTCATCTTGCGGGAGATGTTCTCAATCTGGCCGCCGGAGAAGTCGTAGTCGGCGGCAAGGGAGAGGGCTTCTGTCTCGGTAAGTCCATCCACCATCGAAGTCCATATCCTGGCCTTTACCTTCTTGCCGGGCTTGCGCATGTGAACCTTGTAGAGAAACCTTCTCTCGAAGGCCTTGTCGAGGTTCTCGGAAAGGTTGGTGGTGGCGATGAGGATGCCTTCGAGGTTTTCCATTTCCTGAAGGATGATGTTCTGGACAGTGTTCTCCATCTTGTCCACGGCGTTGTCCGCCCCGCTCTTGCGGTTGGAGAAGATGCCGTCCGCCTCGTTGAAAAGGAGGATAGGCGCCTTCTTGGACTTGCGTACCGCCTGCCTGTACTCTTCGAAGATGGAGCGGATGTTCTTCTCGCTCTCGCCGACCCACTTGCTCTTGATTTCGGAAAGGTCGACCAGATGGATGTTGCGTCCGGTACGTCTGGCTACCTGGTAGACAGTCTCTGTCTTGCCGGTGCCTGCAGGACCCCAGAAGATGACATTGAATCCCTGGCGGAGATTCTTCTCCTTCAGGCGGGCCACCACGTTCTCGTAGTTCTCCTGCGAGAGCAGCCTGGTGAGCGTGTCCACCTGCTTCTGCTCCTCTTCGTTGTAGAAGAGTTCTTTTTCTGCGATGTCCTTGGCCAGGATGACATTCTTGCTGCGCTCGATGGTGTTTTTCTCGGGCGTTCTGAGTTCGGCCACGAAGGCTGCATGGGCCTTCTCCGTGAGAACCACATGCTGCGGATCGGCCATGCCGTCGATGTTTGCGTATTCCACGAGACCGGCCTTGAAGAGGTGGCATTCGCCGCTTTCGAACTTGGTGCGGATTTCGTCCTCGTCGAAGAAATCGTCAAAGAGGCGTCCGTAATCCTCCCATCCCCAGCGGGATTCTCCGAAGACGATGCTGCGGACTATCATATAGATAAGGATGAGATTTTCATTCTCGCTCTGTTCCTCCATGCCGAAGGCGCGCAGGTTTGCGACAATGCTGTTATTCTCGTTTGCGCGGAGAAGGTCGCCTATCTCGCGGATAAGCGTGCTTCTTTCGATGATATCTCTCCAGAAACTGTGCAGGAGGGAGTTCCACCTGCGTACCAGTGACATCGGGCTGAGTCCGCTGAAGTCTTCGAATTCGGGCTTGCGGTTGTCCTGGATGGCTCTGAGCGCACTCTCCGGAATCGTGTAGACCTGTCCGCGACGTCCGTTGGTGGAGCGTATCAGGCGCTTCTCTACCAGGTCGTCCAACTTTTCCTTGCGGCTGAGGAACTGCAGATTGCTCACTCCCAGCTTGCCGGCAATCCTGTTGGAACTGGCATCGCCTCCCAGCGAGAGTTCCACGATTGCGGCAAGGAGTTCGCACTGCTCCCTGTCGATGCCGAGTGTCTTTGACACATATCTGTACTCCTTCTTCGGTTCGGATATTGCGTCGTCGTCCATCTCGAATTCATCTCTGCCGACCCAGCGGAGGATGGTGTCGAGGCTCTGTGCCAGTGTAAGTTTGTTTGTCTCTTTGGATTTTGCGTTCGTCTTCTTCATATGCGGTTTCAGATAAGTTCAGTCAGCGCCCCCGACCGGGGAGCACCAATAAATACGCCTTTGCGGGACGTATCTAACAGCATATGTGAAGAATTTTTCTATCCGCGTTTCTTGCGGCTGCTAGGCCGTACGAGAATCTGGATATCGATGCCGTCGACCTTGTAGCCACGGAACTTTCTGCTCCCGAGATAGTTCTGGACCATCATCTCCAGATCTTCATCCACGAGATCCCTGTAGGAGTCGTTTTCGCAGTCGTAGACATGGCAGTGGGGGAGGGTGTTGACATCGAAGAACATCTTGTTCGTGCGGCTCATCCTTTTCTGGTATATGCCGATTTCGGACAGGTCGGACAGGACATTATATACCGATGCGGCGCTTATCTTCGCCTGTCCTTCGGCCGCGATGTCTTCCGCGATGCGGTCGGCGCTGGCATGGCCCAGCCGCATCATGGATTCATGGACGGCGATGCGCTGAGCTGTGGCCTTCAGCCCGTGCTTGCGGAGTTTTTCCTTGAAACTTTCGATGTCGTTTGATCTGATCATGTGGCAAAGATAGGCATTCCTTGCGTTTTTCATAGAAAATTGATACTTTTGTAGGTTCTGAACAATGGTATGAAAAAGTATAAGGTAACAGATAAGAACTTCAGGCATTTCCGCAATTATGCCCTCATCACGGGTGCAGCCGGCGGAATGGGACGCCTCTACGCCGAGAGCCTTGCGCTCCTGGGATATAATCTTGTGCTGGTGGATATCAATGCGGAGAGGCTGGAAGAGACAGCAATCGCGATGAGGTCTCTGGTAGCTGCACTGGACGACTGGCGCGCAGCCGACAAGGATTCGTTCAAGGTGATCACCGTGGTGCAGGATCTCTCGAAGATGGAGGCTGCAGACGAGGTGAAGGCTGCTACCGATGCAGCCGGAGTGGAGGTCGAAGTGCTGGTCAATAACGCAGGCCTGCTCTATGCCACCGGCATCGTGGATACATCCGACCGCAGGCTCCAGCTTATGATGATGGTACATTGCACCACCCCTCTGATGCTCTGCAAGAAATATGTGCCGGCCATGAGGGAAAGAGGCAACGGCTACGTGCTCAATGTGTCTTCCCTGGGAGCCTGGATGCCTTGGCCTTGCCTGGGCATGTACTCCAGCACCAAGCGCTTCGTCAAAGACTTCTCCCGTTCAATGCGCATAGAGTTGCGCGGTACGGGTGTGAGTGTCACCAACGCTTATTTCGGTGCGGTGGACACCCCGCTGATTCCTTTGGCCCCGAATTTGAAGAAACTTGCCCACAGCCTGGGTGTGATGATATATCCGGAGAAGGCCGTCTATTGCGCGGTGAAGGCCACCTTCGCACGTCGCAGAGGCACTATGCCGGGATTCATCAACCACCTCGCCAAGATCTTCTGTCCGATGTTCGGGGAGAGGTTCCTCGGCTGGGTGTACAGGAAATACGGACATTACTTCGCTAATTTTTAGTATGAGACATATAAGACTTTACATCCTTGCGGCAGTTGCGATTCTCGCCGCTTCCTGCAAGTCGCAGTATGAGGTTCTGCTCAACAGCAACGACGTGGACGCCAAGTACAAGGCCGCTTTCGACTATTTCGAGTCCGGCAAGTACAATAAGGCGGCGAACATGTTCGAGTCCCTCAGTGTGCTTACCAGCGGTACTGCAAAAGACGACACCGTCCAGTACTACTGGGGATTGAGCAACTACAACTTCAAGGATTACTACACTGCTGAGACTAACTTCCAGAAGTTCACCACCAATTATCCGCGCAGCCCGTTCTCCGAGAATGCCCGCTACCTCCGCCTGGACTGTCTCTACCGCCAGACCCTGCGCTATGAGCTGGACCAGACTCCTACCAATGTCTGCCTTGCGGCCATCGCAGAGTATCTGAGAGAGTTTCCTGTCAACGACCATCTGGACGATTGCGACAGGATGGTGAAGGAACTCAACCAGCGTCTTGACACCAAGGCCTACGAGAGCGCGAAGCTCTACTACAAGATGGAAGACTATCTTGCGGCCAGGGTTGCCCTGCGCAATGTGCTCAAGGACGATTCGGACAATATCTACCGTGAGGACATCCTTTTCTACACCGCCAAGGCTTCCTTCAAATATGCCCAGCTCAGTGTGCCGGCAAAGCAGAGGGAACGCTACCTGACCTTTGTGGATGACTATCTCAACTTCAAGGGAGAGATGCCGGAGTCAAAGTATATGAAGGAGTTGGATTCTCTCTATGAAAGGGCGCAGCGTGCGCTCGGAAAGCGCAGCGAGTCCTACCAGAAGGAAATCAAGGAAAAGGAGTTCGCCAAGGAGCGCAGGAAACTTGAGAAGGCTCTCAAGGCAGAACAGGCAGAAAACAAGTAGGAAAAATTTTGAAACCTTCCTGCAACCGGCCCCGTATGTATATATAGAACCCGAAAAATACTTTTGATAGATATGAACAAGTCACAAATCCCTACAAACACTCTTACCAGGGACCTCTGCGATTTCGCAGCACCGACCGGTAACATCTATGAGACCGTTTCAATCCTCGCTAAGAGGGCAAATCAGATAGCTCTTGCCGAGAAGAAGGAACTGAGCCGCAAGCTCGAGGACTTCAAGAGCGAGCGCGACACCATGGAGGAGATCTACGAGAACTGCGAGCAGATCGAGATCTCAAAGTATTACGAAAGGCAGCCTAAGCCTTCTCTTGTAGCTATTTCAGAGTTCCAGGCGAACGAGATCAGCTACAGAATGGCGCACAAGGAAGAAGAATAATAATTCCGATAAATGTTAAGTCAGCTTAACGTCAGGAACTACGTATTGATAGACTCTCTGGAGATTCAGTTCCCAGAGGGTCTTGTCATCATTACGGGACAGACCGGAGCGGGAAAGTCAATCCTGCTCGGGGCTTTGTCGCTTGTGCTTGGCTCAAAGGCTGACGCATCCGTGATAGGCGAGAGTGCGGATAACTGCGTGGTCGAGGCTGAATTCCAGCTCGATCCGGAGGATGCGCTCGCGCGTAATATAATAGAGGAGAACGACCTGGACTGGAACGGCGGCAGCCTGCTTGTACGCAGGGTCGTTGCCCGTACCGGCCGCTCAAGGGCTTTCCTCAACGATGAGCCTGTCACCCTTCCCGTACTCGCCCAGCTTGCTCCAAGGCTGGTCGATATCCACTCTCAGCACCAGACGATGCTCCTCAGCGATCATCGCTTTCAGTTGGGACTGCTTGACCGCTATGCCGGCAACCGGGAACTTCTCAAGTCTTGCAAAGGGGTCTGGGACGCCCTGTCCGATCTTCGTCGCGAGCTTGCCGATCTCGATGGGCGCATAGCCTCGATTGAACGTGACAGGGAGTACAACGAAGCCCAGTGGAAGCAGCTTGATGCCGCGGCACTTGTGGATGGGGAACTGGAGGAGCTTGAAGCGGAGCAGAAGACCTTGGCCAATGCAGAAGAAATCAAGGAACTGCTATGCGAGTGCGGCAATCTTGCCGAAAATCATTCGGACGAACTGGATTTCTCCATGGTTCAGTCCATCCGCGAGATGGAGAGGCTTCTGGCGAAGCTCAGCCGTTTCATCCCTTCTGCGGAATCCCTCTCATCACGCCTGGAATCCTGCCGTCTGGAACTGGATGACGTGGTGGGTGAAATCACGGACCTCAATGAGAAGATGGATGTTTCGCCGGAGCGTCTGGAGTTCGTCGAGGACCGCATTTCCTTATACTTCACCCTGCTAAAAAAGCATGGGGCCGCAAATGTGGCCGAACTGATAGCTCTGAGAGACAGACTCTCGGAGAATCTTGCCGATTCGTCCGTGCTCCAGTACCGCAGGGAAGAACTGCTGAAGCAGATTGCCAAGGCCGGCAAGGACCTGGATTCAGTATGCGAAAAACTTCACAAGTCCAGACTCAAGGCTTCCGAGCCGTTCGCAAAGTCGATCGCCGACTCCCTCCACTATCTGGAGCTGCCTCTTGCAGTCTTCCAGGTCAGCATCCAGGATGCTCCCCAGGGACCGGATGGATCCGATTCCGTGGTGTTCCTTTTCTCTTCTACCGGCAGGAATGCAGTGGATGTGGCGAAGTGTGCGTCTGGTGGTGAAATGTCGCGAATTATGCTCTGCCTCAAGGATATGATGGCCCGCTATGCTTCTATGCCTGCGATGGTGTTTGACGAGATCGACACCGGCGTTTCAGGAAGCGTGGCTGATAAGATGGGCTCTATGATCTGCAAGATGGGCTCATACATGCAGGTATTTGCAATCACCCATCTTCCTCAGGTGGCAGCCAAGGGCGATGCCCACTATCTGGTCTCCAAGTCCCTTTCCACCGACAAAGCCAGCTCGACAATCACGAGGCTGGACAACGAACAGCGCATCCTCGAAATTGCAAGGATGCTCAGCGGCTCATCGCTTACCGAGGCCGCAATCGCAAACGCGAAATCTCTGCTGGCAGTAAAGTAATTACCTTACTGCCTGAAGCTTGAATTCAGGGGTGTACTCCATGCGTCTGGTGGCCACATTCATATAGCCGCCTTCTTCGCCGACCTGCTTGAACTGATAGCTGGTCTGGAGCAGTTCCGAACGTTTCTCGCCCACATAATATCTCCAATCCCTGCCGTACTGGGAGAGCACATCCGCGAAGTAGGACACAAGGTCGTATCCGCAGAAAGAGTGGTCTTTAGGCTCGGTAGAGAAGTAGGCCCTGTACTTCATAAGGAAGTTTTTCACGCGACCGTCATTGTAGTCCACATTGGTAGAGACGGACATGTGGAAATCCAGGTCGTGGAGGGTCTCCACTGAGATGGTTTCGAAGCGCTTGTACTTGGCAGGTCCGTAAAGAACGATTGGGAACTTGCGCTGGAGAATGGTCTGGAGGTTGCGTGTGGCGTCAATCACGAATGCCTCGCTTTCACTGGCGATGACCACTCTGCTGGTGCTCTTGGCATTCATCATGGCAGACAGAGTTTCGGTCACGCGGCGTCCGTCAAGGATGTCATATTCGAAGACAGCCGGAGTGATGCCCTTTTCCTTGAACAGCGGCAAAAGCTCATTCTTGATGGCAGGTTTGCCCTTCTGGCTGATTATGATGATCTTATCTGCTTCATCTCTGTCTCCGGCAATCCAGTTGACCATATCGCCGTACTGACCGTTGGAGGCCGGGTTGGTGTGGACGAGTTCAGGATGGGTTTCTGTGAGGGCTCCGGTCTTTGCATCGAGAGGGGAGATGACTGTGATTCCGGAAGGAACTTTGCCGAGAATTGCACTCATGTCGGTCGGGAGCACCGGTCCGATGATGGCATCCATGCCCACGAAAGTGCTGCTGTCCAGGGCTGCCATCCCGCGGCTTTCGTCGATCACTGTAAGTTCAATGTCGAGTCCCTTCTCCTTGGCGTCTCTTGCAGCAAGGAGAGCGCCGCAATAGAGATCCATGTAATTGGACTTGACTTCTCCTGAGGCGTTGAGAGGGAGAATGAGGGCAAAACGGAGATTGCTCTTGAACACAGGCTCGTTGGTCTCATCCTCCAGGCTTTCTTCCTCTTCCTGGGCTTCTGCGTCATTTTCAGCCAGATTTTCTTCCGGCTGGTATGTCTCCTCAACCTGTGCCTCTCCGGTTTCAGGCTTTGACTCTGTATCCGTCTCCGTCACCTCTCTTCCTCCTGTCGGGATCACCAGTTTGGTCCTTGCTTTCACCTTGTCGTCGCTGAGTCCGTTGGCCTTCATGATGGCTTCCTTGCTGACTCCGTATTTCGATGCGATGCCATCGAGATCCTCGTACCATTTCACCACATGTACGGTCTGGCCGCCGTCCTGAGTCTTTTCGGCCGCCTTCACTTCAGCTTTCTCTTCCTTGGCCGCTGCCTTCTCGTCCTTTGCTGCAGCCTTGGCCTCAGCCTTCGGATCGTGGATAGGGATCCTGAGGATTGAATTCTTCTTCAGTCCCTCGGTTTCCAGCTTTAGATCCTGGTTTGCCTCATACACTTCTTCCAGACTCACCCCATAAGCCTTGCAGATCGAATAGAGGGTCTGCTTTTCCAGAACCACATGGGAGTAGTAGGTCCTGTCGCCGAACTTGACCTTTTCCTTGGAAACGGTCACGGGGGTGGCGACATACTGACTCTGCGCGTAGACTGCTCCTGCGCAGGTAAACATGATGGCGAGTATGGTAAGAAGCTTTTTCATTTCATCATAGATTTGCGACGAAGTTTTCGAGCTTCCTGCAGAAGTTCATCCACGAAAGCCTCGTCTTTTCTTTCCTTATGTTCTCGATGCACGACTGCTTGAGGGCAGGATCAGCGAAAAATCTCCTGATCTGGACAAGCACCGCATCCGCTTTCACCTCGTTAGCTACAAGTCCCGTGCCCCTTTCTCCGATTGTGCCCTTCAGACCACCTACATCGGTCACGACCATAGGTACTTCAAAGTGGTAGGATACGGAACTGATGCCGCTCTGGGTGGCACTTCTGTAGGGGAGGACGGCCAGGTCTGCGGCCGAGAAATATTTCGAAACCTCCGAATCCTTTATATAGCGCAGGTCTGTGTGTATCCTGTCCGCACAGCCGGAGGCATCGATGATCTTCTGGTATCTGTCGAAAGAGCCATAAGGCTCTCCCGCAATCATCAGCTGGTAGTCTTCAGGCAGTTTGCTGAAGGCTTCCAGAAGTATGTCCAGGCCCTTGTACTCCCTGATGAGCCCGAAGAAGAGCAGTGTCTTCTTCGATGGATCCAGTCCCAGCGCTGCCGAAGCGGCGTTCCGGTCCTGCTTTGCCCCGAAATGGGTGTAGAGAGGGTGCTGTATGACCTTGTATGTGGCATCGGGCCTGAGAGCCAGGAGGTCATCTGCAACGGCATCGCAGAGGGTTATGCACCCGTCGCTTCCCTTGAGGAACCACTTGGTCAGCGGTGCGTCGAAGAAATGCGGCTCGTGAGGGATGACGTTGTCGAGTATGGATATCACCTTGCAGTGCTTCCTCATGTGTCTGGTCACATAACCCAGAGAGGGAGCGAAGTAGGACATCCAGTATCTCACGATAAGCAGGTCAGGCCCCCAGGCCCTGATAGCCCTGAGGGTCCTGCCGTAAGTAAACGGATTGGCCGTATCCAGCAGAGATTCGCTCTCTACGGCTACGGCCTCGTCGTCCGGCGTCACATACTGCGTCTTGCCCGGGAAGAGGAACTCAGGATACTGCCTTGAGAAGTTGAACGCCTTGACATCGTGTCGGCGGCTCAGCTCCGTGTAAAGGCACGCATTGAACTGAGAGATACCCCCTCTGTAGGGATAGAAGCAGGATAGGATCGCTATTTTCAATGTGATTTATTTCTTTCCGTTCTTTACCTTGAGGTACTCCTCGTTGAGGCCGTCGATGATGGCCTGGGTGAGATCGAGACCTGGGTTGCCGGTAATCACAGGGGTACCGCCCTGGTTTGCGAGGATGATGTCGAACTTGCCGTCTGCGTTGTATGCGTCAACATAGGTCTTGATTGCGTCTGCGATCTGGTTCATAGCCACAACCTGACGCTCCTGGAGCTCCTGCTGCTTCTGTGCTGCGTGCTGCTGGAAAGCCTCGGCTGACTTCTGGATCTTCTCCATCTGCATCTGGTAGCTTGAAGAGATGATGAGGCCCTTCTGGTACTTCTCGTTGAGCTCGGTAGCCTCTTTGGTGATCTTTGCCTCGCGGCGCTGGAGATCGGCTGCCACATTGCCCTGGATGGTCTGGAGAGCACCGAGGGTGTCATTTGCCATGTCGTACTCAGCAATCACCTTGTCGAGCTGGAAGTATGCAATGTTTGACTTTACAGCGATTGAATCAGCTGCTGCGTTTACGGTTGCGCCGTCGTTGCCTGTGGTCTTGCAAGATGCAGCAAGTGCGATGACTGCGATGAGTGAGAGGATAGGTAACTTTTTCATTTGTGTTATAAGTTTTTTGTTTTTCCGTTTTTTTTGATGTCCCGCCATAGGGCGTAGCGTACAAAGATAATTAAAAATTATTGATTTCCCCGAGATAGGCTTTGATTGTTTTGTCGAGCCCCATGTAGAGGGCGTCGCAGATGAGTGCGTGACCGATGGAAACTTCGTCTGTCCAAGGGATGTTTTCAATGAAATAATGCAGGTTTTCAAGGCTGAGGTCATGGCCTGCGTTGAGGCCCAGGCCGCAATCGCGCGCCGCCTCGGCAGCCTTCAGGTATGGTTCTATCGCAGCCTTCGGATCGGTCTTGAAAACGCGTGCGTAGCCCTCGGTGTAGAGCTCCACACGGTCGCAGCCGCAAGCCTTCGCCCCGCGCACCATGACTGGGTCCGGATCCACGAAGATGGAGGTGCGTATTCCGTTGGCTTTGAATAACTTGCAGATGTCTGTCAGGAAATCTTTATGCCTTGTTGTGTCCCATCCGGCATTGGATGTGATTGCGTCTTCTGCATCCGGCACGAGGGTCACCTGGTCCGGCTTGACCTCGAGCACGAGATCCACGAACGAAGGGATGGGGTTGCCCTCGATGTTGAACTCGGTGCGGATCAGCGGACGGATGCTGCGCACATCGCTGTAGCGTATGTGTCTTTCGTCCGGGCGGGGATGGACGGTGATGCCTTCTGCTCCGAAGTTTTCACAGTCCAGTGCGGCCTTGGTCACGTCGGGCATATTGCCTCCGCGGGCGTTCCTGATGGTCGCTATCTTGTTGATGTTTACACTCAGTCTGGTCATGTCCGTTATATATTATAAGTACAAAAGTAGGCAATATTTGCGACAATTGAACAATAATGACTATTTTTGTGGTTCATTGTACGGATATGAAGCTTGCGATATATATGCGAAATCCCGCACTGGAGCGGGAGGAAAGGATAGTCAGACTGGTTGCGGCACTCGAGGCGGGCGGCTGTGTAATCACACCGGTGAAAACCCGCGGGGAACTGCTTGCGAGCGGTGCCGGCATGCTGCTGGCAGTGGGCGGTGACGGAACTTTCCTTTCAGCTGCGGAACTGGTGGCCGACTCGGGAATCCCGGTTCTCGGAGTGAACGCGGGAAGGCTGGGATTTCTTTCGGAAAATGCTCCTGATGCTGTTGCAGAGGCGATTCTGTCTGGCAAGATGAGCATTGAAGACAGGCCTGTGCTGAAGGTTTCCTGCGATGCTATCGGAGATGACGTGTGGCCCTATGCTTTCAATGAAGTCACGGTACACAGGAACGGCGCAGCTATGCTGGGTGTGGATGTGAGGCTGGACGGGGAGCAGCTCCCTACCTACTGGGCAGACGGCCTGCTGGTTGCGACCAGTTCGGGTTCCACAGCCTATTCTTTGAGCGTCGGCGGTCCCATCGTGATCCCGGAGTCGAAGGTTTTGATAGTTTCCCCTATCGCTCCGCACAACCTCAATGTGCGTCCTCTCATAATTCCCGATGACATGACTGTGGAACTGGATCTGCAGTCCAGGGACGCTTCAGTTACGCTCACCATGGATAACCGCACGGTCGAGGTTCTTCCCGGCGCCCATGTATCCATCAAGGTGGCACAGTTTTCGCTTAAGAGGGTCCGGCTTGCAAAGTCGGATTTTATCCGCGCCCTTACCGAAAAGCTGTTCTGGGGCGAGGATGTGAGAAATTTACTTTGATATGACAGATTCAACAAATGTACCTGTCCATGTCTCGATGATAATGGACGGAAACGGCCGCTGGGCGAAGGAACGCGGACTCGAGAGGGTGCGCGGTCACTACGAGGGTGTGGAGAGTGTCCGTGCCTGCACCGAGGCGGCTGTCGAAGAGGGCGTGAAGTACCTCTCGATCTTTGCTTTTTCGGAGGAGAACTGGAACCGCCCGGAGGCTGAGGTTATTGCACTTATGTCCTTGATGGCCAAGTGTATAGCTGCCGAAACTCCGACCTTCCACAAGAACCATATACGATTCCGCGTGCTGGGTAACAGGGAGAGGCTTTCCGCAGAGCTTCTTGCCTCGATCGAGGCGACTGAGAAGGCGACTGAGTGCTATGACAGGCTTACGATGATTGTCTTCCTGAGCTACAGCGGCAAGTGGGATATCATGCAGGCGGCCAGGAAGATGGCTCTTGAGGCAGCCTCTGATCCATCAAAGGCCGAGTCTCTCAAAGACATGAAACTCAGCGACTTCGACAAGTATCTGGTGACGGCGGGCGTGCCTGATCCGGACCTCATCATAAGGACTTCAGGCGAGACCAGGATAAGCAACTATCTGCTTTGGCAGGCAGCCTATTCGGAGTTCTATTTCACACCTGTGCTCTGGCCGGATTTCCGCAAGCCGCAGTTCCGCGAAGCTCTCGAAGCCTACGCAAAACGGGACCGCCGCTATGGAAAAGTGAAATAATTCATTATATTTGCAGTTTGAACTAATATACTAGGAATGCAACTCAGAAAGTTAATCTGCTTCGCCCTCTGTCTCGGGATGTCGGCTGTGATGGCCGCTCAGGGTGTTACGGTAGATTATAACAATCCGAAAAAATATATCGTCGGCGGTGTCTCCGTCGACGGAAATCACTATTTCAGTGAGGAACAGATCGTCAATCTGACAGGCCTGCAGAAAGGCATGGATGTCACAATCCCGGGCGAGGATATTTCCGCAATCGTGCAAAGGCTCTGGCTTCAGCGCTATTTCGAAGATGTGTCCATCAGCATCGACCATCTTTCCCCGGCGCGTGACAGCGTCTATCTCAAGATCCATCTCGTGGAACGTCCGAGAGTTTCACGATGGACATTCTCAGGCTGCAAGAGCAGCGAGCAGAAGGAACTCCAGGAACGTCTGAACCTGCGCCGAGGCGGTGAATTCTCAGACTATGTGGCTTCCACTTCCATCGGCATCATCAAGCGCTACTACACCGAAAAGGGCTACAACCAGGCAGAGGTGGAGGTGCAGACCAAGAAGGATACGATGATCAATTCCGCCATCAGGGTCAACTTCCACATCACCAAGGGCCCTAGGATCAGGATCAAGAAGATCAACTTCGAGGGCAATGAGCATGTGAAGGAGTACAAGCTCGCCTGGGCGATGAAGAAGACCAAGGACATGCGTCTGATCAGCTTCTTCAATTCGAAGAAATTCAACGAGAAGGAATACAAGAACGACAAGAAGAACGCCATCAGCAAGTTCTACGAGGCAGGCTACCGAGACGCCCGTCTTGTGAAGGACACCGTTTACTTCCTGCCGCCAAAGGATAGCGTCAAGCATCCTGTTCCTAACCGTCTGGGCATCGACCTCCAGTTCGAGGAGGGCCACAAGTATTACTTCAGGGACATTACCTGGACCGGCAACTCCGTCTTCCCGACCGAGACTCTCAACGAACTCCTCCAGATCAAGAAGGGCGACACCTACGATGTCGTTACCATGGAGAAGCGCCTCTTCGGCGGCGGCAAACAGAGCGACTACGATGTGTCCAAGCTCTATCGCGACAACGGCTACCTTTTCTTCAACATCCAGCCTGTGGAGCTCAATATCGAGGGCGACTCCGTGGATGTGGAGATGCGTATAGTCGAGGGCAAGCCTGCCACACTGAACAATATCATCATCAACGGCAACGACCTTACCAACGAGCGTGTCGTGCGCCGACAGGTCTTCACCCGTCCGGGTTATCTGTTCAGCCAGTCGGACTTCGAACGTTCCATCCGTGAGATCGCGTCCATGGGCCAGTTCGACCCTGAGGCAATCTCCGATGCCACCAAGGGTTATTCCATCATCCCTAACCAGCTCAACAACACTGTGGACCTCGTCTACAATGTGACTGAGAAGCCTTCCAGCCAGCTGGAGCTCTCCGGCGGCTGGGGCGGCAACACCTTCGTGGCCACTGTCGGCGTAAGCTTCAACAACTTCTCTACCAGGCGCATACTCGACAAGACCGCATGGAGGCCTGTACCCCTTGGAGACGCCCAGAATCTTGCCATCAGGTTCCAGACAAACGGTACCTACTATACCAGCCTCTCGGCCAGCTTCTCCGAGCCGTGGCTCTTCGGAAAGAAGCCTACCTCGCTGAACCTCTCGGCCTACTACACCCGTCAGACCAACTCCTACCTGGCCCTCAATATCAAGAACAACGACCAGTACATGGAGGTCTACGGCTTTGCGGCCGGTATCGGTACCCGACTCAAATGGCCTGACAACTACTTCGTACTCTACAACCAGCTCAGCTGGCAGACCTATAAGCTTCAGGACTGGTTCAACTACTTCATGTTCAACACCGGTCTGTCGAACAACCTCAGTTACACAATCAGCTTGTCGCGTAACTCTACCGACCAGCAGATCTATCCCCGCCAGGGTTCGGATTTCACCTTCTCCCTGCAGCTGACTCCTCCTTACTCCCTGCTCAGGCATAAGGATTGGGGTACTCTCGACGACAATGGCAAGCCGACCAGGGTTGAAGATCCTAGAAGCATCGACTACAGCAAGCAGAAGGCTGTCGACCACTACAAGTGGATCGAGTATCACAAGTGGACCTTCAAGGGTGCCCTCTACACCAAGCTTGTGGGCGACCTCGTCCTCATGACAAGGGCGCAGTTCGGCTACCTCGGCTACTACAACCGCAAGTGGGGCTACTCGCCGTTCGAGGGCTACATCGTCGGCGGTGACGGTATGTCCGGCTACAACACCTACGGATCCGAGGTCATCTCTCTCCGTGGCTACGAAAACTACTCTCTTACCGAGTTGACATATACCGAAAACGGCAGCCAGGCTTATGCGGGCTACCTCTACGACAAGTTCACCGTCGAACTTCGCTACCCTGTGGTTCTTCAGCCGCAGTCTACGATCTTCGTCCTGGGCTTCCTCGAGGGTGGTAACTGCTGGTCTGACATCCGCAAGTTCAATCCGTTCCAGATCAAGCGTTCAGCCGGTGTAGGCGTCAGGGTATTCCTCCCGATGATCGGTCTGCTCGGCGTTGACTGGGGATGGGGCTTCGACGATGCCACAAACGGCAAGAGCCAGTTCCACTTCCTCATCGGACAGCAGTTCTAGAAATTTTGGTCTGGTCTTTGCTCTACAGGCATCAGGCCAGATACTTTTGGTTGATAATAATTATAAAAAGATATGAAAAAGTTATTTGTTATCGCGGCTGCGGCTCTCATGGGTCTCACCGCATCGGCACAGAACCTCAAGTTCGCACATGTTGATTTCCAGGCTCTTGTTGTTGTAGTTCCTGAGTATGCACAGGCTGCTGATGCACTTGCAGCTGCACAGAAGGACGCACAGGAGAATCTCAACGAAATGCTCGAGGAGTACCAGAAGAAGGCTCAGGCATACGAGAAGAATGCCGCTACATGGGCTCAGACCATCCGTGAAAGCAAGGAGAAGGAACTCGGCAGCCTCCAGCAGAGAATCCAGGAGTTCCAGCAGGATATCCAGGGTGAGCTCCAGCAGATGCAGCAGAAGTCAATGGTTCCTATCCAGGAGAAGGTAGACAACGCCATCAAGACTGTTGCCAAGGAAGGCGGTTATATCTTCGTGTTCGAGCGCGCCCAGCTTGTCTACATCGACGAGGCTCAGAGCACCGACATCACCCCTGCAGTGCGCAAGGCTCTCGGTATTCCTGAGGACCGCACTCCAGAGTCAGTCCAGGCTGAGCTCCAGGCGAGGGCACAGGAACTTGGCATGAACTAAAAAAGCCTTTATATACATAACCATATATAATACATCTATGCAACACAAGGTAATTGATACCGCGGATGTTGTAATCAGATTTGCAGGAGACTCAGGTGACGGCATGCAGCTCACCGGGTCTCTTTTTGCTGATATGTCGGCAATCTATGGAAACGGGCTGTCGACTTTCCCTGATTACCCTGCGGAAATCCGTGCTCCTCACGGCACCGTTTCGGGTGTGTCCGGTTTCCAGGTACACATCGGAAGCGAAAAAGTGAACACTCCGGGCGACTTCTGCGATATGCTCGTCGCAATGAACCCTGCCGCCCTGAAAGCCAATGCGAAATGGTGCAAGCCTACCGCCATGGTACTTGTCGACGAGGATTCTTTCGACGAGGCTCTCATGAAGAAGGCCGGCTTCACAACTGATGATCCATTCACAGAGCTTCACATCGAGGACAGACCGATCATCGTGGCCCCAATCACCTCTCTCACCATGGAGAGTCTCAAGGATAGCGGTCTCGACCAGAAGGCCATCCTCAAGTGCAAAAATATGTTCACCCTCGGCATGGCCTGCTACATCTACAGCCGTCCGATGGAGTACATTTTCCAGTATCTGGAGAAGAAATTCTCGAAGAAGCACCCCGAGGTGATCGAGCCGAACAAGAAGGTGCTCAACGATGGTTTCAACTACGCTGCCAACATCCAGGCTATTCCTAATACCTATGTTGTTGCACCGGCTCCTAAGAAACCGGGTGTATATAGAAATATAAATGGTAACCAGGCGACTGCCTGGGGACTCCTGGCTGCAGCGGAGAAGGCACATCTTCCTCTCTTCTGCGGTTCATACCCTATCACTCCTGCGACCGGTATCCTCGAAGAACTGGCCATCCACAAGTCCCTCGGCGCTGTAACCATGCAGGCAGAGGACGAGATTGCAGGCATCTGTACCGCCATCGGTGCATCCTATGCAGGACGCCTTGCGGTAACTACAACTTCAGGCCCTGGTCTTTCCCTCAAGAGCGAGGCTCTCGGACTTGCAGTGATCACTGAGCTTCCGCTCGTGGTTGTGGACGTGCAGCGTGCCGGCCCGTCTACCGGTATCCCTACCAAGACTGAGCAGACGGACCTCAACCAGGCCCTCTATGGACGCAACGGCGAGTGCCCTATGGCCATTGTCGCAGCCCATTCTCCTGCACACTGTTTCGACGCTGCCTTCAATGCCGCAAAGATTGCCCTGGAGCATATGACTCCTGTCATGCTGCTCTCGGAAGGCTTCCTGGGCAACGGCTCCGAGCCATGGCTCATTCCGTCCATGGAAAACTATCCTGACATCAATCCGCCATTTGCGAAGATCCTGCCTCCGGACGGCAAGTTCAAACCTTTCGTCAGAGATCCCGAGACCCTGGTTCCGGAGTGGGCAATTCCTGGACAGCGCGGTTTCGAGCACCGTGTAGGCGGACTTGAGAAGAATCACGACGGCGTGCTTTCATCCGATCCTGCAAACCACGAGGTGATGGTTGCAGAACGTGCTGCCAAGATACAGAAGATTGCTGATTTCATCCCGGAACTCGATGTGAACGGCCCTGCAGAGGGAAAACTCCTCGTGGTTGGCTGGGGTGGTACCTACGGTCACATCCTATCCGCGGTGGAGGCTGTCCGCGCTGCAGGAACAGATGTTTCCTTCGCTCACTTCGACTACATCATGCCTTTGCCTAAGAATACCGGCGAGGTATTCTCGAAGTTCGACAAGGTGCTCGTCTGCGAGCTCAACAGCGGCCAGTTCGCCGCATATCTCCGCAATATCTACCCTGAGGTGACCTTCGTACAGTGCAACAAGGTACAGGGTCAGCCTTTCCTCGTACAGGAAGTAGCAGAATCAATCAACCGCAATCTCTAGTTATGGCAAACCTTACATTCAAAGATTTCAAGAGTGATCAGGAAGTACGCTGGTGCCCGGGATGCGGTGACCACGCTGTACTTGCAGCACTTCAGAGAGCCCTGCCTTCAGTGAGCCAGGCTCTGGGATATGACCTCGAGCGCTATGTCGTCGTTTCCGGCATAGGTTGCTCGTCACGTCTTCCTTATTATATGAATACATACGGCTTCCACGGCATACACGGCCGTGCAACCGCTATTTCTACCGGCATCAAAGTGGCCAATCCGAACCTGACCGTATGGCAGGCCTGCGGCGACGGCGATGCTCTCGCAATCGGTGGCAATCACTTCATTCACGCCATCCGCCGCAACATCGACATCAATATCATCCTCTTCAACAACCAGATCTACGGTCTGACCAAGGGCCAGTATTCTCCGACTTCCAAGCTGGGCGCCATAACCAAGACTTCGCCTTACGGAACTGTCGAGCATCCTTTCACCCCTGGCAGCCTCGTGCTCGGTGCGAAGGGCACTTTCTTCGCGAGGAGCCTCGATGTGGAGATCAAACTGAACCAGGACATCATGATCCAGGCGGCTCTCCACGATGGCTGTTCGGTGATGGAGATGCTGACCAACTGCGTCATCTTCAATGACGGTGCCCACAAGCACCTTTCCGATCCGGAGTGGCGTGCAGACCGTACCATCATCCTCAAGCATGGCGAGAAAATGATCTTCGGCAAGAATCACGACAAGGGTCTCGTGCTCCACGGCATGGGTATCAAGGCCGTGACCATAGGCGAAGGCGGCTACACCATCAACGACGTGCTTACTCACAACGCCCACAGCGACAATATGGGTATCCACATGATGCTGGCCGATATGAAGGGACCGGATCTGCCTGTGGCTCTCGGTGTCATCCGCGATGTAAAGGATCAGACCTACGACGATGGTGTCCGCGATCAGATTAAGGATGTGACACTCAAGTCCAAGATCCGCTGCGTGGACGACCTGCTCCATAGCGGCAGCACCTGGACTGTTGAATAGAATAATACCAACCACACATTAATAACACTAACTATTAACCACATGAATACACAAACTATAATGAACCGTCTCCAGGCGAAGTATCCTGGAGAAAGCGAGTACCTCCAGGCAGTCAGGGAAGTGCTTGAATCAATCGAGGATGTCTACAACATGCATCCTGAGTTCGAACAGGCCAAGATTGTCGAGAGGATGGTCGAGCCGGACCGCATCTTCTCATTCAGGGTCACCTGGGTGGACGACAAGGGTGAGGTGCAGACCAATACCGGCTACCGCATCCAGTTCAATTCTGCCATCGGTCCTTACAAGGGCGGTCTCCGCTTCCACAGGGCGGTTACTCCTTCCATGCTGAAGTTCCTCGGTTTTGAGCAGACCTTCAAGAATGCTCTCACAACCCTGCCTATGGGTGGTGCCAAGGGCGGCTCCGATTTCGATCCGAAGGGCAAGTCCAACGGCGAGATCATGCGTTTCTGCCAGGCTTTCATGCAGGAACTCTGGCAGTGCATCGGCCCTGACCAGGATGTTCCTGCCGGCGACGTGGGCGTGGGCGGCCGTGAGATAGGCTATCTCTACGGCCAGTACAAGAAGCTCGCACGTCAGTACAATACAGGCGTACTGACCGGCAAGGGCGGTACCTGGGGAGGCTCTATCCTACGTCCTGAGGCTACCGGTTTCGGCGCACTCTATTTTACCCAGCATCTTCTCCACCATGCTGGCAAGGACATCGCCGGCAAGAAGGTTGCCCTCTCAGGCTTCGGCAATGTGGCCTGGGGCGCCAGCATCAAGGCTACCCAGCTGGGTGCCAAGGTCGTGGCTATCTCCGGCCCTGACGGTGTCTGCCACATTCCGGAAGGCATCACCAGGGAAATGATAGACTATATGCTGGTGATGCGTGCTTCGAACCGCGATAGGGTCGAGGATATGGCTACCCGTTTCCCGGACAAGGCCCAGTTCATCGCAGGCAAGAAGTCCTGGAGCATTCCGGTGGACATCGCCCTTCCTTGCGCTTTCCAGAATGAACTTTCCGAGGAGGATGCTAAGGAACTCGTGGCCAATGGCTGCTGGTGCTGCTGCGAGGTCAGCAATATGGGCTGCCAGCCGGGTGCAATCCACTATTTCCAGAACAATGGAGTCCTGTTCGCCCCTGGCAAGGCTGTGAACGCTGGCGGTGTTGCTACCTCGGGTCTTGAGATGACCCAGAATGCTTCCCACATCAGCTGGACTGCCGAGGAGGTGGACTCCAAGCTCCATCAGATCATGCAGAGCATCCATGAGCAGTGCGTGAAGTTCGGCACCCAGCCGGACGGCAGCGTCGACTATGTGAAAGGAGCCAATATCGCCGGTTTCATGAAGGTCGCCCAGGCGATGCTCGAGCAGGGAATTATCTAATTTATCTATATGAATTTCAATGACGTTATCGCCGCAAGGCACAGTGTGAGGCATTTCGAGGACCGGGAAGTGCCAAGGGAACTGATCGATGCGATCCTGATCCAGGCGCAGACGGCTCCATCAAGCAAAAATACCAAGAGTTCGGCTTTTCTCGTAATCGAGGAACCGGACACGCTGCTCGCGCTCTCTGAGATGCGTACCAGCGGATCTGCTCTTATCAAGAATGCAAAGGCTGCTATCGTGGTTCTTGGGGATACCACCAAGACCGATCTCTATGAGGTCAACTCCTCGATCAGCGCGACTTTCATCCAGCTTTCAGCCGTGAATCTCGGCCTTGGAAGCTGCTGGGTGCAGGTTGCAGGCAGGCCGAGGAGCAAGGATGGCAGCGTGCCGGGAACTGCGGAAGATTACGTCCGCGAACTGCTCGGGGTACCGGAGCATATGGGCATTCTTTGCGTCATAGCCCTCGGCTACGAACAAAAGCAGTAGCGTAAGTTGATAATAGCCAAAAAATTCGTACATTTGCGACCGCTTTTTAGGGCGGTCGCTTTTCATTATATGAAAAAGCAGACCTGGACGGCAACAAAAACTAACAGATATTATAATGGCAAACTCTAAATTCAGCATCAAGAACTGCGTGATTCTCCCAATCCTTCTCGCAGTTTCTGTGTTCCTTTTCTGCATGCCTACCGAATGGTTCGGCATCGAGGGTCTGACCCTCGTTCAGCAGAGGACCATCGCTCTCTTCGTCTTCGCTGCCAGCATGTGGATCATCGAGGCAGTACCGGCTTGGGCGACTTCCATCATCACGATGGTACTCCTCATCTTCACCGTGTCCAACGGTGCCTTCTCTTTCCTCACCAATGGTGAGAATGTAGGTACCCTCGTGGGCTACAAGGACTTCATGGCTCAGTTTGCAAGCCCGACCATCATGCTCTTCATGGGTGGTTTCGTGCTCGCTATCGCTGCTACCAAGGTCGGCCTCGACGTTGTGCTTGCCAAAGTGCTCCTCAAACCTTTCGGTACCAACCCTAAGACCGTGCTTCTGGGTATCCTCCTCGTTGTGGCTGTGTTCTCCATGTTCATGAGCAACACCGCTACCGCAGCTATGATGCTCGCATTCCTCGCACCTGTGCTCAAGAGCCTTCCTGCAGACGGAAAGGGCAAGATCGGTCTTGCTCTCGCAATTCCTATCGGTGCCAACATCGGTGGTATCGGTACCCCTATCGGAACCCCTCCTAACGTAATCGCACTCGGTTACCTCAAGGAGAACCTCGGCATCGAGGTGGGCTTCGGCGAGTGGTGCGTAAGGATGGTTCCTTACGTGCTCGTGATGCTCATCATCGCCTGGGCATGCCTCCTTCTCTTCTTCCCATTCAAGGCCAAGGAGATCAAACTCGAGATCAACTCGGACAAGAAGAAGGACTACAAGTTCTGGGTGGTAGCAGCTACCTTCGTGATCACCATCGCTCTCTGGCTCATCCCTGAGAAGATCACCAACCTCAACTCCAACGAGGTGGCTCTCATTCCGTTCGCAATCTTCGTCGCTACCGGCGTATTCTCCAAGAAGGACTTCGCAGAGATCAACTGGGATGTGCTCTGGATGGTTGCAGGCGGTCTCGCACTCGGCACCGCTCTCATGAAGACCGGTCTGGCAAAGGTGCTCGTGGACACCATCCCATTCAGCTCAATGCCTGCAATCGTTGTGATCCTCGTTTCCGGCATCGTCGGCTACGCAATCGCAAACTTCCTTTCACACACCTCTGCAGCCAACCTGCTTCTCCCTATCCTCGCCACCGTTGCGGCAGCAGTAGACCTCGAGGCATTCGGCGGTTCTGCAGCGCTCCTCATCGGCCTTGCAATCTCTACTTCAGTTGCAATGATCCTTCCTATCTCAACCCCGCCAAATGCAATTGCATCCTCTACCGGCCTCGTTGAGACCAAGGATATGGCCAAGATGGGTATTATCATGGGTATTGTAGGCCTCATCCTCGGATACGGCGTACTTATCATCGTAGGATTCTAATGAAGAAACTTTTCATAATGGCGGCGGCACTGCTCACAGTGCTGCCGCTTAATGCTCAAAGCAAGACTGAAGCCGTCAAGGAACACCTGGAGAACCACTTCAAGGTGTACGGCTTCATACGCAACTATTTTGCGTTCGACACCCGCGAGAGCTCGGCGGGCACAGAAGACCTATATTACTATATGCCTAAGGACGTGAACATGAGTGACGGCGTTGACCTCAATGCCATCCCTTCATTCCGCTGGGCCGCTCTCACCACCCGTGTCGGTCTCGATGTCTCAGGCTATGAGATCAAGGGCTACAAGTTCGGTGCAAAGGTCGAGACTGACTTCTACTGCGGCGTTTCCGGTGTAACCGGTACCGCTCAGCTCCGTCTCCGCCAGGCTTTCGTGACCGTTAACAAGGATTGGAGGACCTGGAAGATGGGTCAGGCATGGCATCCTATGGCTGCTGACTTCCCGGACATCCTCAGCCTTGAGGTGGGCGTGCCTTTCGGGGCCTTCAGCAGAACTCCTCAGGTGGCCGCAGACTTCGATCTCGGCAAGGGCTTCTCCCTCACTGCTTCGGCTCTATGGCAGATGCAGTACACCTCGACCGGCCCGGATCCGGATAACTGGAGCAAGGCTGCAGCTTCTGCGAACTTCATCAAGTACGGCTGCACCCCTGAGGGATACCTCGGTCTCAACTTCAAGAACAAGAATCTCCTCTTCCGTCTCGGAGCCGATGTGCTCAGCATCAAGCCGCGAAACTACGGCATCATAATGAAGGATATCAACGGCGACAGCGTCGATGAAGAGGTCAAAGTCAAGGTAAGCGACCGACTCACTACCTACGATCTCTTCTTCTATGGTCAGGAGAAATTCGGGAACTTCACCTGGAAGCAGAAGGTGACCTATGTCAACGACGGTTCACACCTGAATTTCGTGGGCGGCTACGGTGTTTCTGCAGAGAATGCTGACGGCAGCTGGGAATATTCAGCCACCAGGAACCTTTCCACCTGGACAACCTTCGCCTACAAGGCTAAGGCCTGGACTCCATCCCTCTTCCTGGGCTACATCAAGGAATTCGGCACTTCAAAGGACATCGTGGGCAACTTCTGGGCTAAGAACAGCGCAGGCTCAGTGAACCAGATGTTCCGTATCCAGCCGGACATCCTCTACACCATCGGCAAGTTCCAGATCGGTCTTGAGTATATGTATACCGGTGTCGAATACGGCAAGGCAAATGCCCGCAAGCTTGCCACCACAGACCTGCACTGGGTGGGCAACCACCGCGTCCAGGCGATGATCAAGTTTAACTTCTAGAAAATTTTCCATATAATACAGAACGCATCCTATTGCAGGGTGCGTTTTTTTGTATATATCCTATCTGTTTTCTATATTTACGCATTGAACACTAATCTATTAATCCAAATGCGAAAACTCTTGACAATTCTATTTATTTTCTCTGTTTTGCCTTGGGCTCTCTCAGCCCAGCAGAAGTATGGTAAGGAGGTAGTGCCCCTGGCACCCGACGTGTGGTCGTTCATGAAATATGGCACCGAGAGCTGCCCTGATCTCTACACAGGTACATTGCATGAGTCCATAAGTCTATACACATACCAGGACAAGGATTTTACATTTCCTGTGAGTCTGAATTACAGCGGCAACGGCTTCCGGCCTAACATGACCACGGGTATGACTGGTCTTGGATGGACTCTGTGCGCCGGAGGCTGCATTACGCGCGAGGTGCGGCAGCTGTGCGATGAGAGTGCTTCGGGCAATCTCAATGGCTGCCTGAAGTTCTCGCGGTCGGACTACAGTTCGAGCCTCCTGGACGGAGGTAGGACTTTCTTAGATATCCCTGGGAGTGGCATGGTTTACTATCAGCCCCAGTCTGGCTCCCTGAAGTATGAGACTGAGCCGGACATCTTCTCGTTCAATTTCATGGGACATTCTGGCAAGTTCATAATTGTCCGTATTCCTCAAGGTGGGTTCAAGTGTCAGGTCTTCGAGGCTGATGCATCCCCTGGACTGTATCATATAGAGCCGGATGATCCCTCGGATGGAATCATATCTCATTTCACGATTACTGCCGGAGACGGTTTCAGCTATCGTTTTACCCATGACCGCGATCAGGATTTCAGCATCAGTTCCTCCTATGAAGATGGAGTTCCTTCGGTGAGTGGAGATGTCTACATGTCCTGGATGCTCACTGGTATCACGTCTCCGACAGGCCGTGAGATGTCATTGGTGTATGCAGTGCAGACAGGTCTTTCGTGCGTCAGACCTTCTGCGTTTAGGGGTTCTTCGTTTCAGGAGGATGTCGACGACGGTCCGGGATTTCTCAACGGCTATGCGAGCCTCTCATATGCACTGTCTGATCGCAGGTATTTGCGTTTTGATACCAATACGGCTTCTCTCATCCGTATATCGGTCCCTGATTCCGGCGTTGAGATGGTGTTTCATTATTCCGACCGTCTTCGCTGTGAGAAACTCTGCCGCTACGGTTCATCTCCCGAAGATCTGCTATACACAAAGAAACTGGACAGCATAGTTGTCTCAGATGTGCTCCGGCACCGCATCCTGCGCACAATCAGATTCACCTATTTCTATCCGTCGCATGGAAATCCACTATTGCTGCTCAGGTCGGTTCATGTGGATGGACTGGGCTCATGGTCCATGGACTACTACCGTGAAGACGGTGTGTTCCCCTACCAGGGAACGACCTCAATTGACCACTGGGGCTTCCTCAATGACGTCCAACCCGCCTACGACTTTTCCGACCTGATTCCGGAGGTGAACATCGGTGCCACTTTTCTGGATCAGACGATAAATACGCAGACATCCCGCAGAGAGCCGGACTTTGAGCCAGCAACGACGGGCATGCTTCGCCGGTTATACTATCCTACGGGTGGTTTTTCCGAATACACCTACGAGCAGAACACATATTCTCACTCGCTGCGCAGGGATGCCAGCTCGTATGGCTTCC
The DNA here is from genome assembly GCA_024398095.1 of Bacteroidales bacterium. Classification (GTDB taxonomy): domain Bacteria; phylum Bacteroidota; class Bacteroidia; order Bacteroidales; family UBA932; genus Cryptobacteroides. Next base: position 17,538 of record JAKSJK010000007.1, on the reverse strand, counting down.
TCTATCTGTGTGATGAACAGACTGACCAGGTCTGCGGTGGCCTCCGAATAAAGACAATATCCGCAGGTCCCTCAACGCGCAGCTATGATTATTCAACTGATGGACGCAGCAGCGGAATCCTGGAAAGGTATCCTTACTACTACAATTATTTCAGCGCGACCCATGCGGATAGCGGCTACCGTTGTGAGCAGATTTCCCTGTCCTCGTTCAGTACCTTCTCGTATCCGTTGGATGCCCATGATGTGACCTATTCTTCCGTGACGGAGAGGCTTGGGAACGGAAGCCGTACAAAGACTGATTTCACCAGCTTCCTTGATGAGGACTGTCAGGATCAGTACCCCGACGGGTCCACGATCCGTGTATTCGGTGGAGTGGACGTGGGCTCAGATATGATGAATGACGCATTTGTCTATGCAGACTCGCGCCATTATCTCCGTGGTCTTGTCAGACGCGTCCGCCATTATGCAGCAGGCTCGTCGATCCCGTGGAAGGAGGAACGGAGGAGCTATGTCGACAGATCCGTCTCGGACCATGAGGTGTTCACGAGTGCCTATGCGGCTGTCGCGACGACCTATCCTCACAGACTGTTCCTCTCGAACATCCTGCCTGCGGGTACAGTCTCAGTGCAGTGGGAGGGCACGGATAGCCTCCTATCCTCGACCTCCTTTTCCTACAATTCCCTTGGCCAGGTGACGGAGACCCGCAATATCGATTACGGCCTGGGATCTACCTATGTCGACCGCGTACAGTATGTCGCTGACCTGTCTGAAAGCAGCGGCCTGATGCGGGAGATGCTGAATCAGGGCATGGGCTCCTATCCGGTCAAGGAACTGTCTGCATTCCATCTGTCACCCGATCCATCAGATTCCCGCCTACGCTTGAAATCAGGAAAGTCTTATGCCTACGAAATCGTTGAAGGCGTACCGCTGATGTCCGGCGTGTCCGTTCTTCGCCTTTCACCGTCAAATCCTGGCCCTTTTTCTGGCTTTGAGTTCGACGATGACTTGGTCTGCAATATGGTGATTCATCACGATGAGGATCTCCTGCCTGTCGAGGAAATCAGTCGCGACGGCACGCACACGACTTATCTGTGGGGATACGATGGTTTGTATCCTGTGGCTGTCTTACATAACTGCTCTCTGAGCATGTATCTCTCGCTTGCTGAAGACTATGTTTGGGGAAATTGTTTCCTTGAGGGGCTGCCAGATGAACTTCGTTCTTTGCTTTATGAGGACAACCGCTTTGAAACCACAGTCTATGACTATATTCCGAATGTCGGTGTGTCGTCTATTACCGATCCTGCCGGCAGGACGACATACTATATTTACGATGCACATGGGAGGCTGTCTCAGATTGTAGATGATCGAGGGCGACCTGTCAAAGCATACAGGTATCATTCGGTAACAGAGTAGGAGGCAAGAATATGAACAGGTTTGTGATTTCTTTACTGATGCTTCTGACAGGATCTTTTCTGTCTGCTCAGAATCTGTCGTTCAGCTATGCTGAGATAGCTCACGTGAATGATGTACAGCCATCGTTTGTTTCTGGCTATGGCGGAGACCTGGTTGTGTCCGTAGGTGTGTCGGGTAATGGTGGCCTTGACGTAGCGAATACCGTGGCCTCGTCCTTTGGCTCAAGCGGAATAACCTTGGCAGGCGTGCGCTGCACAGGCTTCGATGGTGAGTTCACTCTCTATGATGTGACCCTGCATATTCCGGCGGTGCCCGTGAACTCGTCTGCCCGCACCTTGTCTTTCCGTGGTTTCGAAGACCTATCCTCGTTGTCTTCTCGTCAGTCGTGGGAGACCATGCGTGGCACGGTTAGCGGTACAGGTCATGAGAACCTTTTCCCGGGTCAGCATTTCACCGTGTCGGTGAGCGGAGTGGACAGGAATGTTGCATACACCCTGTATCAGGACGATGGATTCACCCGATTCCCCGTGGAGACGCGCTCCAGCAACCGGTACAATGGGACAATCAATTTTGATATTGATGAACCCGGTACATATATAGTTGGAAATGGATTGCAGTTCTGTCGTGGTATGGTCCATGCCTACCAGGCAAACTTCTTTGAACGGGGCTTCATGTACCTCGAAGCCGGTGGGTCGACATTCCGGATTCCTGCAGATGGCGGCCGTATCGATGTCCGGATGGACGCACGCGACCGTTTGCCGGTCGATGTCTTTACGAACTATGTCGGATTGCTGGCAGATGAGATGTACGGGCAGTGGGATAGTCACCTGGGGATCGAAATCAAGTCAATATTCAATGACGGCAGGTCTGTGATTCTGACTCTTACCGCCGGCCCCAACCTGTCATCGTCTGCCTATGTCGGCGATACCGGATTCCCGTCGTCTTCCGGGACCACGATACGTTTTGTGCAGCCAACGGGAGGCCGTCTGATACCGTTCCTTGTATGGGGCAGTGCCGGTGAGGGCCGCACACTCGTAGCAAATGTCAGCGGCTCTCAGCCAGGTGTGAGGTATGACCTGGTCCGCAGCGGAGAGGAGGTTCCAGGGATTTCATCGGCAAATGGAACGGGCGAACGACTGACTATAGAAAGCCGTGACACACTCGGTGCATACGAGGTATATGCCATATATGATGACGGCTACAGCATATACCATACGAAGAGGATGCAGGGAACGGTTTCCCTCCCGCCGGCAATGCCGGATCCATTGTCTGACCATTCTTCCGAATACGGCAATTGGGTGAAGGAATACACCTACCTGTCGCCAGACGGAGACTATGTGGTGGATGCGACCTATTATAATGGCCTGGGTTTTTCTGAGCAGACCGTACAACAGGATTATGCGTCAGTTTGCGGCCGTCAGACCTGGATGAACAGGGTTTCAGTGATGGAATATGACAATATGTTGAACCCTGAGACCCGTGTCCCGCTTCCGTTTGCTGTGCGATCTTCTTCAGTCAGTTCGTGTGAGAACCCTGATGAGGAACAGCGGGATTTCTATCGGAGCGCCTATGGCGAAGGGGATATCGATTTCTTGTGCTCTGGAACTGATCATGAGCAGACGTCCAGGGAACGTCCGCTGCGCAGTTTCCGTCCCGGGAGGTCGTATCAGGATGCTTCCAGGTTTCTGACCCATTCCTATGGGCTGAATTCGGACGCAGAAGTTCCGGATGGCTCGGGAGGGTTCTTTCCTGGCTCGTCGCTTCTTCGCCATACCGTGGAGGATGAAGAGGGCGGGAGAGTGTCTGAGTATCATGATTCCCAGGGACGCGTCCGACTGCATAGGGAAATGCTTGACGATGGTGTAACACACGATGTCGTCTACTCCTATGATTCCCGTGACAGACTATTCCACATCAGCAGCGGCATTACCTATGGATACGATGAGTTCGGACGCGTGGCGCAGAAGCAGATCTCTCCAGGCGAGTGGACGACCTTCCTGTATGACGACGCTGACCGGGTTGTCCTGGAAATTGGCCGCGAGACATGGCGCAGGTATATCTACGACCCGTACGGCCGCATAGTCAGTATCCATGCTAAATCAGGACCTTGGGTCGGATACGACACTATCCGAGACTCGCTTTCCAACTGTGCTCCTGGAAGTCATCCTCTCGATGACTTCGGTGGAGTCCCGATATCAGAATATGAGTATTCATCATATCGTGGTGGAGAACTGGCCTTCGAGGATAGAGACGGGACGCTCTCTCAGCGTCTGAGTCGCAAGACAAGGGGGATGGTAACCTATGAGCGGCATCTGGTCCTGGATGCACCATGCGTCGAGAACTGCTCTGGGGTATATATGGAGCGGGCCTTTTTCTATGACCATGACGGTCGTATCCTGCAGAGTGTCGAGAAGACTCAGATTGGCAGCATCCTGCGTCGGAGCTATACTTATGATTTTCGAGGGAATGTCCTCACTGAGCATGTGTCACACTGTGTCGAAGGACGCGTGGATGTGCTTGACCGTACATATACCTATGATTGCCGTGACCGCTGCATCGCCAGCACTGAGGCCATTCCGGGAATTTCCTCAGCATCGGTATGCCGGTCGTATGACTGGGCTGGTAGGGAGTGTGATCGTGCCTACACCTCATCAGTCCCGCTGTGTAATGACGTGGAGAGCCTGGAGTCTACTTTTTCTTACGACATCCAGGGGCGTCTGTCCGAATATGGCGACACTCTTTTTCGTCAGTCTCTTCTTTACGAGTCATCGGTGCCTCCAGGAGTTGTGCCTCGCTATGATGGCAAGGTATCCTCGACGACATGGAGGCACTGCGACATGACCGGCAGATATGCCTATGGATATGACCTCCAGGGACGCTTGATCAGTGCCGAGTCTGACGGGGGCGGAGTGAGCGAGCACATATCCTATCTGCCAGACGGCCGTCTGTCCGGGATTGGGCATTCCAGCAGCGACGGCTCACAGCTGGACAGCCTTCATGTCGATGGAAGCGGAGTGCTTCCGTCCGGCCTTTCCGATTTCGGTGCCGGTGACATATTTCAGGATCTCATCTATGATGCCATGGGGCGGCAGACCTATAGCGGCCGGGAGGAGAGGTTAATTTCATATAACATATTGAACCTGCCGTGTTATGTGGAGACTCTCGAATGTTTTGTGAATTATTCCTATCTTTCGGATGGAAACAAGTGTGGCGTCATGGATTCATCACTCAACGGATACGAATACATAGGACCGTTCGTGTACAGCCGGGACGGGGAGAATCTGACTTTGTCCTCCGCCGACATGTCTTGCGGCCGCTTTGTGCGTGTGCCGGGGCAGGATGGGTTAGTCCCGGAATACTGGTCAAGGGACTACCTTGGCAGTGTCCGTGCGAGGGATACCGCCGGCGAGGTGAAATATTATGACTATACGCCTTACGGAAGCTTGTGGAATGCATCTTTGTCCTCGTCCGGGGACAATCCTCATGGCTTCAACGGCAAGGAGTTCCAGAGCTTTGATTCCGTGAACCTCTACGACTATGGCGCCCGTATGTACAGCCCGGTCATCCCGATGTGGACAACCCCAGACCCGCTCTTCGAGAAGAATCACACAGTCAATCCGCTGTCCTTCTGTGCAGGTGACCCGGTGAATTATATCGATCCGGACGGGATGGCATGGTTTTATTGTCAATCTACAGGGTCTTTTATTTCTCAAACAGATGACGATGATGATAAGATCTATTTGTTAAATGATGATCAAGTCAATAAGATTAATGAAGGAAAGTTTGATTTCTTATCAAAGGATGCAAAGCAGTTATCTTTTTCGTCCGCGTATTATAATAAAATTATATCAAAAGAGGCCACAGACGCAATATGTCAAGATTTATTTTTTAAAGCGAATAAGACTACTGAGGGTGGAACGGAATCAATTGTTCCAAATGAGATGAAGGTCGAGGAAATTCAGGGATCTACAATTGCATGTGTGAGCATAAGTAGAATAAAACGTGGCGGTAACTTTGTCGGGGCTAAGGCGGGGATGATTAGATTGGATCCATCAAAAATCAGAGAAGGATATGCTGCAATGACAGCTATTGCACATGAAATTGGACATATATTAGATGTGCGGTCGGGTAATTTTCATAATAGGTCAGAGTATGGTACGAATGGATATGAGGCAATTGCTGATAATTATGCTATGAAATCCCACTGGGCATTTAATAAAGCTAGTGCTGAAGCAAAAAGACAAGTTTTACTTCATTATATCATGTTTTCCAATGGACAGAGGTAGTTTTATCATTTTTTTGTTTTTGGCCGTATCTACGGGGTGTGGTTCTATTAAGAAGTGTGATTCTGTAAACATTGAGAAAATTGAGTATTATACTGATTCAAGGGGACGAGAATATGCTATAACGACATATTGGCCCACGGATACAAGTGTTTTCTTAAGGTGTCAAGGGCCCAGGCGTAATTTTATTTTCCCCCCACATACAGCAGTAGTCCTCAGAACGTTGAATGATAATTTCCTTGTTGCAATGGATCCTTTTAAAGGTACGCACAAGGGACTTGTGAGTATGTCTGGTAAGATTATTTTTGACTTAGCGTATTATGAAATATATGCACTTCCAAATGATGAATATGTTGGAATAGTATTCCCTCGTTGGGATGATTCCAAAGTTTTTGTGGATGTGTACTGTGGAAATTATAAAAAAAAGAAGGAAACCATTGTGTTTGATTTGGCCTCTCTAGAGTCGTATTATATGACATCCCAATGCGAGTATCCGATTTTTGAGACTTGGATAATTAATGATTATTATGGCAATACTGTAACAGGCTTGTTTCTCAAAGGTTTGTACCATGCCACCCGTTTAGAATTTGTCAGTGCTTGTGATTATTTTAAGCATGTAATGAGCATGACTAAAGGTTCTCCTGCTGACTCGTTGGGTTCAGAATTATATTCTGTATCAGAAAAGAATATTAAAGCAATTCGTAAGTATTGCATTGAACATTAGAGTCGGGACTTAATGTTTTCAGTTTGAGCGAAGCAGCGATTGGTCTCATTCGTTCTTGTATCCTTGAGTTCTGGCAGGAAACTCTGACTTTATATGTGCAGGACCAGATTGCACTATGAGAACTGACCGTTACGCCAGGGATCTCAGGTCTTCGATGAGGTTCCTGGCTTTTTTGTGCCAGTCCCAGACCAGACGGTAGCAGGGTGCGGTGATGAGCAGGGGAGCGGTGAGAAGGGCTGCGGCGAATCTCAGGCTGTTGCGGAAGGCGGGATCTTTTGCCCTTCTGGAAAGTATAAGCGCCGGAATCAGAGTCGGCAGGGATATTATCGCCGCCAGCAGGAAAAGAGGGGAGAGCATGATTGCAAGCGGAACCCTCCAAAGCAGGCTCGAAGCCTTCCTGCGAGGCCTTTTCGCCATCTCTTCAGCAAGCCTTTCCTCATAGTGCTCATCATCCGGAAGGAAGAAGAAAAGTTCTGAAATTCTCTTGTAAAGAAGCTCGCGCAGTTCCATCTGCAGCTCGGCCTCGGTGGCTCCTTCGCGGTCGGCTAGATACTTCTTTACATCAATAGGCTGGCCATAGGTCAGACGAACGTCGTTGCGGTAGTTGAAATAGTCGCTGTATTCCAGACCTGCCGGTACGATATAGACCGGCATGTCCAGTTCTCTTGCTGCCTCGAAGGCAATGCGTGTGATGCCTTTGGTTATGGGCTGGAGCGAGTGCTTGGTCCTGTGGGTGCCTTCCGGAAACATGCAGAACGGCATCCCGTGGCTTATGATTCCTATGATCTCGCGGTTTATGTCCCTGTTCCTTTCGACTTCCCTCAGGCCGTCGCGTATCCTCGGAAGCGGTACCATCCTCAGCCACCTGAGTGTATTCCCGAACTTGCGGAATATGTCAGCGCGGGCTCCGAAGGCTGTAGGCTTGTTCCTGGATGCCAGTACAACGAGGGCGTCCATCAGAGTGTTGCAATGGTTCGGAGTGATGATTACAGCCGCATTCTCGGGAATGTTTTCCATCCCGGCTACCTCGTAATGCCTGAACGCCTGGCGGATGTGGTACCACACCAGCGGCCTCAGGAAATTGTAGAGACGGTTGTTTTCGTAGATTTCTGCCATCAGCCCTGCCTGTTCTGCCTCTTGTCAGTAATTGCAAAGGCCGTGGAAACGGTCAGTCCTGAGATGATATGCCATACGCCCCACCATGCTGTAATGACGAGCATGCCGCCGAACGGGATGCTGCCGAAGCAGTCTGTGAAGATGCTGGTTCCGAGCATCAGTGCAAGGCCGAGGCCGGAGTTCTGGATGCCTGTCTCGATGGTGAGTGTCCTGCGGTCCTTGCCGGGCAGCCTTCCGATGCTGGCGGTGGTGAAGCCGATCAGCAGGGCGAGGAGGTTGTGTACGAGGACGATGAGGAAGATGTAGCCGATGCACTGGAGGAATGCCACCCTGTTGCTCCAGAATGAGAGGAATACCATCGCGATGAAGAATACGATGGAGATCCACTGGAGAGGCTTCTTGAGGGCATTTGCGACCTTAGGCAGGTACTGCGAACAGAGGATGCCGAGGGTGAGAGGTATTCCGAGCAGGATGAATATGGTCTTGAAAACATCCCAAAGCGGGATGTGGAGCACCGGAACTTCGGATGCCACCTGCGCGCATTTGAGATAGAGATTGCCCCAGAGTGCAAAGTTCAGAGGAGTCATGAAGACTGACAGGGCAGTTGTGATGGCGGTAAGCGAGACAGAGAGTTCCACGTTCGCCTTGGAGAGGGAACTCATGAAGTTGGAGATGTTGCCTCCCGGGCAGGATGCCACCAGGATCATGCCCAGTGCCATGGTCCATGAAATCTGCTTTCCGAAAGCAAGGGCGAGGCAGAAGGTGAGCACCGGCAGGAGAACCAGTTGGCAGATGAGACCGAGAATCACGGATTTAGGACTCTTGAATACATCTACGAACATCTTGGGCTTGATTCCAAGTGCTACGCCGAACATTACGAAAGCGAGCACTATGTTGATGGTGTTCATTCCACCTGCGTTCAGCGTCACGTTTATGCTGTCGATTCTCTCGAAAACTGCGCTATGGTCAATGGTACAAATCATGATTTTATCAATAAAACAGCGCAATATACGAAATAAAAACCGTATTTTTGCACGATTATATTAACGCGTTTTTATGCAGGACATCAGAAACATCGCGATTATCGCGCACGTCGACCACGGCAAGACCACATTGGTCGACAGGATGATCTACCAGGCCAAACTGGTGCGTGACCAGGAAAAACTGGGAGAGCTCATCCTCGACAACAATGACCTCGAGAGGGAAAGAGGCATTACCATTCTGGCAAAGAATGTATCAGTAGTATATAAGGGTGTAAAAATCAATATCATAGACACTCCGGGCCATAGCGACTTCGGAGGCGAGGTGGAGCGTGTTCTCAATATGGCGGACGGCGTTCTGCTTCTCGTGGATGCGTTCGAGGGCTGCATGCCGCAGACCCGTTTCGTGCTCCAGAAGGCCATCGAGATGGGCAAGAAGCCTGTTGTGGTTGTGAACAAGGTGGACAAGCTCAACTGCCGCCCTGATGAGGTCCAGGAGGAAGTTTTCGACCTCATGTTCGCTCTCAATGCGACTGAGGATCAGCTTGATTTCAAGACCATCTACGGCAGTGCAAAGCAGGGTTGGATGTCCTACGATTGGAAGGAGCAGACCAATGATATCACCGCCCTTCTGGACACCATCCTCGAGGAGATTCCTGCTCCGGAGATGAAGGAAGGCACCCCTCAGATGCTGATCTCATCCCTGGAATATTCTCCATATGTGGGACGTATAGCAGTGGGCCGAATCACCCGTGGCAGCCTCAAGGCCGGCCAGAATATCACCCTCTGCAAGCGCTATGACATACAGCAGAAGCAGAAAATCAAGGATCTGATGGTCTTTACCGGCCTGGGCAAGGCCAAGGTGGATGAGGTGCAGTGCGGCGATATATGCGCGGTGGTCGGCATCGAAGGCTTCGAGATCGGCGACACCATCGCGGATTGGGAGAATCCGGAGGCACTTCCACCTATCGCAGTGGACGAACCTACCATGAGCATGCTCTTCTGCATCAACAACTCTCCTTTCTTCGGCAAGGAGGGCAAGTTCGTGACTTCCCGCCACCTCAAGGACCGTCTCGACAAGGAACTTGAGAAGAATCTTGCACTCCGCGTGAAGCCGGGTGTGAACGCTGATTCCTTCATCGTTTACGGACGTGGCGTCCTCCATCTTTCCGTGCTCATCGAGACTATGCGCCGCGAGGGCTTTGAACTGCAGGTGGGCCAGCCTAAGGTGCTCGACAAGACCATCAACGGCGAGCGCTGCGAACCTATGGAGAATCTTACCATCGATGTTCCAGAGGAGTATGTAGGCAAGTGTATCGAACTTACCACCCGCCGCAAGGGTGCCCTCGTGCAGATGGAGCCTCGCGGTGACCGTACCCATCTCGAGTTCGACATTCCTTCCCGCGGCATCATCGGCCTCAGGAGCAACCTCCTTACCGCTACCGCAGGCGAGGCTGTAGTTGCGCACCGCTATAAGGGCTACGAGCCTTACAAGGGCGACATCGAGAGCCGTACCAACGGTTCCCTCGTGTCTCTTGAAACCGGTCTTTCAGTGGCCTACTCCATGGATAAGCTTCAGGATCGCGGCCGTTTCTTCATCGATCCGGGTGAGGAGATCTACGAGGGACAGGTTGTCGGCGAACATACCCGTGACCGTGACCTCAACATCAATATCTGCAAGACCAAGAAGCTGACCAACGTCCGAGCTGCCGGCAGCGATGAGAAGGTGATGCTTCCTCCTCCGGTGAGATTCTCTCTTGAAGAGGCCCTCGAATACATCCAGGAGGACGAGCTTGTGGAGGTAACTCCTAAGTCGATGCGTATCAGGAAAATCCTCTTGAACGCTCTCGACCGTAAGAGAAAAAACGGCGAAGAAGATTGATAATTAGCAAATTATTAGTATATTTGCGTCCTTAAATTCCATAAGTGCGAGGTGGCGAATAACTATTTCATAGCTTTAAGTGATTTAAGATCAGGCGTTTACACTGCGAAGTGGAACGTCGGAAGCGAGTTCTTTGCAGAGTTTGAGAATGAACAGATCAGGGCAGCGGAACTGGTTGTCGGGGTCAGGGCTCAGAGGACAGGTGCCTCGGTGAGCGTGGATCTTGACATCAACGGAAGCCTCACGGTCCCTTGCGACAGATGTCTCGAGGATGTCGTGATGCCGGTTGAGACCAGTGCCATGCTGAAAGTCCGTTTCGGTCAGCAACCCGCAGGGGAAGCTGATGAGGAGGATGGCAGGGAATTGGTCTGGGTGCCTGCAGGCGAACCTGAGTTCGACCTTGCGCAGGTTATCTACGATTACTCCTGTCTTTCTCTTCCGATACAGTGCCGCCACCGTGAGGGCGAGTGCAGTCCCGGAGCGATGAGCTACCTCAATCCGTCTAAGGTTGGCTCACCCGATGTTGAGCAACCTGTCGACAGTCCGTTCGCAGCTCTCCAGGGCTTATTTAATAAAGAATAATAATTTAAAAGTATACAGAAATGGCACATCCAAAACACAAAGTCTCTAAGCAGAGAAGAGACAAGAGAAGAACCCATGATGTTGCAGTGGTTCCTACCCTTTCAACTTGTTCTAACTGCGGTGCAACCGTAATGTATCATCACGTTTGCCCTGAGTGCGGTTACTACAGAGGACGTCAGATTATCGTTAAGGACGCTGAGTAATCACTCCTTGACTGATTTGGTCTCTTAGTTCAACGGATAGAATGGAGGTTTCCTAAACCTTAGATACAGGTTCGATTCCTGTAGAGACTACAAAAAAGCCTGCGATGAGTCGCAGGCTTTTTTGTGTCTCTACTATTTTTAATTTATACTGAGGGGTCCTCCCCTCAGACTCCCCAAACTCGCTTCGCTCGGAGCGATTTTCGCTGGTTTTTTTGTGTCTCTACTTTTTTATTTGCTGTTTTTTTGTGTCTCTACCGTAGGTTACTCCGGGAGGTAGACGCCGTCGGCTTTGAGAACGGTGACGAGCTTGTCTGCGTCAAGAGCCTTAGGAGCGACGCCATCTCTGGTGCAGAGTGCCGCTGCGGTGCCTGCGGCCTGGCCCATGGCAAAACATGGCGGGATGACGCGGATTGCAGCCATTACCGGACGCTCGGCAGAGGCGCAGCGTCCCGCCACGAGCAGATTGCTGACCTTCTGAGGCACGAGGATGCGGTATGGAATGTAGTATGGCTCCTCGATGTTGACATAGTCCACATAGCCCTTCTTGTGGATATCCATGTTGTTCTGACAGATGAAGATAGGGTCCGGATATCTGGTCTGCGCGAGAGCCTCGTCCTTTGTGACGGTGTATTCTCCGATAACGCGTCTGGTCTCACGGATGCCCAGATCGGCGGCAGTCTTGTCAAGCTCGCAGTTCTCGCAGCCCTTCACGTATTTGCGGAGGAACTTCACCACGATGTCGGCCTGGATGCGGCCATCCACTTCGGCGTCTGTAACTTGCTTCGGATCTAGGCCGTCCACGCCATCGCTCTGACCCATATTCACGGTGTAGGTGCCGTCGAGATTCTCAAAGAGGGCGATCTTCTGACGCCACATCGGGAATTCGCCAGCCTCGCGGGCGGCCAGGATCTCCCTCATATAGAACTGGCCCTCGAAGTCGTCTGCCTTCTTGCAGGCCTCATTGTGGGCATCCATGGCTGCCTTGTCGACATTACGCACGGTAAAGAAGAGGGAAGCTGCCTGGATCCCGTCCTCGCCGTCACCATATATATAAGGTGCGCCGGCCTGATAGGCCAGATCGCCGTCGCCGGTGCAGTCGATATAGTTCTTTGCGGTAATCTTCCAGATTCCGTCCTTGGTTGCGAAGTAGGCTGCGGTAATCTTGCCGCCTCTGGTCTCCGCCTTTACGAAAAGGAGGTGGTAGAGCAGGTTGACGCCGGCCTTGGTGCAGAAACTCTCTGCTGTGCGCTTGAAGCACTCGTAGTCGAAGGTGGTCAGGCCGTGGTGACCCCTGTCCCTGTATGCGGTCCATGAACCGATCTGTGCGTCAAGAGGGTGGATGGCTCCGCCCTGTACGATGAGACTGTCCACGAATTCCTCAAATAATCCCCTGATAAGCAGTGTCTTGCCGTCTTTGGTGGTGGAGGACATCAGCGGGGCGACGAGACCTGAAGTGGCCATGCCGCCGAGGCAGCCGTTGCGCTCTGCGAGAATGGTGCTGGCTCCGTGGCGGGCTGCACAGGTGGCCGCAGCGATGCCTGACGGGCCGCCACCGATGACGAGTACATCGCAATCGAATTCCCTGGTTACAGGAAGTTTCACCCGGTTGTGGCAGCATGAAGCCAGAAGGACCGCCGCCATGGCAAATGTAAAGATGCGCTTCATATATTATCTGGAGTTATTGCTCATCAAAGTTACAAAAAAACACAATTAAATATAATTTATTATATTTGTACTGACTATGAATCGAAAATCCTTACTGGTCTGCCTTATTTGCGCGCTGATCCTGATTGCGGCAAATGTCCTGGCAGTTATCTTCCTCTATCTCCCCGCTGATCCGGAAGGGGAGAAGTCCGTCGTCACAGAAGCCGTTGATTCCGTTGCCGTTCAGGCTGAGGACAGCATTGCGGTGAAGCCCGTGGAGGTCGTTGTGGAAGACGAGCCTCAGGATAGCGTCGCAACGGTGGATGTCAAGGTGCCTGAGGGACCTTTTGCAGTCAAGAACAGCGCCACCGGGCTAATGAACCAGCTGGTGCAGAACGCCGACAATTCACTTACCCTCCTGGACAACAAGGGTGTTGCGCAGTGGACGGTTCCTTTCCCAGGACCGCTCTGCGGCCGTGTCAAGGCTGTGGACTACTTCGCGAACGGAAAACTCCAGTACCTGATGGCGACCGGTGACCAGATTTATCTGGTCGACCGCCTGGGCAGGACTGTGGAAGGCTTCCCGGTGAAACTGTCCTCCAAGGTGCTCGTCGGACCTGATGTGTATGATTTCAGGGGGATACGCAAGTACAACATTGTGGTGCTGAACGAAGACAACAGCATCGACATGTACAATCTCAAGGGAGAGAAGCCTGCCTCATGGAAGACCATCCGTGTCAGCGACAGGATACTCGGCACTCCGGAATTCTTCGAACTGGGACAGAAGAGCTACTGGATCGTCCAGACAGCCACCCAGAACCATGTTTTCTCCTTCTACGGCGACCTGGTGAAGGTCTTCGACGGGGAAGTGGACAAGACACAATTGAACTAACAAAGTATACCAAGAATATGAACTTCGAATCAGTAAACAAGCTCATCGAAAAGAGCATCAGGGAGAACTGGGAGCGCCCATCCCTCTCCAACTACCAGGGTGAGACCCTCTTCTACAAGGATGTAGCCCGCAAGATAGAGAAGATGCACATCCTCTTCGAACTCAGCGGCGTTAAGCAGGGTGACAAGGTGGCCATCAGTTCCCGCAACCAGGCCAACTGGGGCGTCTGCTTCTTCTCTGCACTGACTTACGGTGCCGTTCCGGTCCCACTCCTTCACGAATTCAAGTCAGGTACAGTACACCACCTCGTGAACCATTGCGAGGCACGTGTGCTCTTCGTCGACGAGGTGATCTGGGAAGGCCTCGACAGCGCGGAGATGCCTGATCTCAACTTCGTTATGCAGGTCAACACCCTTTCGATCCTCGAGTCGAAGGTGATGGATCCGGCAGAACTCAAGGAGAAGGTAAATGCCGTCTTTGCGGAGAGGTTCCCCGAGGGCGTGAAGCCGGAGATGCTCGACTATCATGAGGATACCGCAGATGAACTTGCAGTCATCAACTACACTTCCGGTACTTCCGGTTTCTCAAAGGGCGTGATGCTCCCATACCGCTCGTTCTATTCCAACATCGAGCTTGCAAGGGTTGCTGAGCCACAGCTCAACAATACCATGAATGTGGTTTCAATGCTTCCTTCCGCCCATATGTACGGCCTCATGTACGAGGTGTTCTATGAGTTCCTGGTAGGTACGCATGTGCATTTCCTCAGCCGTGTCAGCCCAGCCGTCATCCTCGGTGCGATGAAGGAGATCAAGCCGGATCTCGTTGTCGCTGTGCCTCTCATCATCGAGAAGGTCTACAAGGGCAAGGTTAAGCCGGTCATCGAGAAGGCTCCTATCAAGTATCTCATAAAGATTCCTCTCCTCAACAGGATTGTCTACAAGAAGGTGCGCCAGCAGCTCGTGGAGGCTTTCGGCGGACGCTTCGAGGAGGTCATCATCGGCGGTGCCGCCCTCAACAAGGAGGTCGACGAGTTCTTCCACAAGATCCACTTTCCATATACCGTGGGTTACGGTATGACCGAGTGTGCCCCTATCATCGGCTACTGCCACTGGAACAAGACCAAGCTCTACTCCTGCGGACAGCTGGCTCCTAATCTTGAGGCCAAGATCGACTCGCCGGATCCTGAGAATGTTGCAGGCGAACTTATGCTCAAGGGCGCAAATGTGTTCCAGGGCTATTACAGGAACCCGGAGGCAACCGAGGCTGTCTTTACTGAGGACGGCTGGTTCCGCACCGGTGACATGGGTGTCATAGACAAGGATGGTTTCATCTTCCTCCGTGGCCGCAACAAGTGCATGATTCTCGGTCCTTCAGGTCAGAACATCTACCCTGAGGAGATCGAAGGTATTATAAATAATGTTGAATTTGTGGTAGAGAGTCTCGTGATCGAGGATGGAGGAGCGATGACCGCTCTCGTATTCCCGGACTACAAGGCTGCTGAGGCTGCGGGTCTCGCCGGCGATGCGCTCCAGAAGCATCTTGCCGCTTCCATCGCTGAGGCCAGCAAGGCTCTTCCTGCATTCTCCCGCGTGAAGAATGTACAGCTCATGGCTGAGGACTTCGAAAGAACTCCTAAGAAGAGCATCAAGCGCTACCTCTACCAGAAGAACAGCTAGAAAGTGGAGAAATTCGACAAAAGTTACATGGACATGGCTGCAGTATGGGCAAAAAACTCATACTGCAAGCGCCGTCAGGTAGGTGCCCTGCTTGTGAAAGACAGGATGATCATCTCAGACGGATATAACGGCACACCTTCCGGTTTTGAGAATATGTGCGAGGATGAAAACGGCGTTACCAAGCCATATGTCCTCCACGCTGAGGCTAATGCCATCACCAAGGTTGCAAAGTCCGGCAACAGCAGCAAGCATGCAACCCTGTATGTGACTGCTTCCCCTTGCATGGAATGCTCGAAACTGATAATCCAGTCGGGCATCAGCAGGGTAGTGTACCGTGATGAATACCGCCTTACGGACGGAGTGGATCTGCTCCGCAAGGCCGGAATAGAGGTAGAGAAATTAGACGAATAGAAAATGAAGAAGAGTAACCTCCTTGTGGCGGTGCTCGGCGTCGTCATCGGCGTCCTGGCCTGCCTTGTTGTGGATCAGATCAAGGAAAAGAAGTTAAAGAAGAACTGGGAGTACGGTGAGTGGCGCAAGCTGAGCCTCATCCTGGATCATGTGGAGAAGAATTATGTCGACACCATCGACAGGAAGGCCATGACTGATGCTGCCATAGAGGCTGCTCTAGCAAAACTGGATCCGCATTCTGTCTATCTCCCGCCGGTAGAACTCAAAGAGTCTGAAACCGAACTCCAGGGCAATTTCGACGGCATAGGCATCCAGTTCAATGTGCCGAACGACACGGCCATAGTACTGAGCGTGATCCCGGGAGGCCCGTCAGAGAAGGCGGGACTGCTCCAGGGCGACCGCATCATACAGGTGAATGAAAAGGTGATCGCCGGTACCAAGACTCCACAGGACTCCATGGTGCGCCTCATGAAAGGCCCTTCCGGCACCAAGGTGGACATTCATGTCCAGAGAGGCAGGGAGAAGATTGTCTTTGACATCACCCGCGGAAAGATTCCTGTGAACTGCGTGGATGCCGCATTCATGGTGAACGACACCACCGGCTATATCAAGCTTTCAAAATTCTCCCGTACCACCTACCAGGAGGTTATCCTGGCTACTTCCAAGCTGCTCAGCGCCGGCATGAAGAAGCTGATCTTCGACATCAGGGACAATTCCGGCGGATACTTCGACCAGGCCTGCCTGCTTTCGAATGAATTCCTGCCGAAGAATGCCATGATTGTCTACATGCAGGGCGACCACAGGCCTAAGGACGTAGAGAAGGCCGATGGCAAAGGTCTCCTTCAGCAGGTGAAGCTTGTAGTTGTGATAGACGAGGGTTCTGCATCTTCCAGCGAGATCTTCGCGGGCGCCATGCAGGATAATGACAGGGGCATAATCGTGGGACGCCGCAGCTTCGGAAAGGGACTTGTCCAGGAACCTGTGTTCTTTACCGACGGTTCCGGCATACGTCTCACAGTGGCACGTTTCTATACCCCTTCTGGCCGTTGTATACAGAAGCCTTACGGCGATGATTATGCCTACGACATCTATGACCGCTATGTTCACGGCGAGATGGTCAATGCAGACAGCATAAAGATAGACAAGAGTCTGGAGTATAAGACCGTGGGCGGAAGGACCGTCTATGGCGGAGGCGGCATCATTCCGGATGTGTTCGTGCCGGTGGATACCACCAAGGCTACCCGCTTCTATCTTGATTGCAACAAGAAGGCTACGGCGATGCGTTTCGCATCTGCCTATTTCGATTCACACAGGAAGGAGCTTTCTGCCATTGAGGATTATGCCTCACTGGTACGTTATCTGGATAATGCAGGTCTTGAGAGCGGTTTCCTCCGTTTTGCTGCGGCAAAGGATGGTCTCACGCCTAAGGCAGGGGAGTGGGATGAGTCCAAGGCTTATATGATGCCTTCCGTCAAGGCTCTGGTTGGCCGCTATTCCAAGGTCGGTGAGGAGGCTTTCTACCACCTCTACATGGACGTAGACGACTGTATGAAAGTAGCGATTGCGCAGTAGAAACTACTGCGCAATCGCTACTTTTAATATTTATTAATTGAGGGGCTGACCCCCTCAAACTCCCCTACTCGCTTCGCTCGGAAGGCTATCGCTACTGCAGCCCTACTGCGCAATAAACTCGTATGTGATATCACCGACCTGCTTGGCGGGAGCGGTAGTCG
>JAKSJK010000069.1 GCA_024398095.1 Bacteroidales bacterium | reverse complement strand
TAGCGTGTGCGGTGTGGCCTTCCTGCCAGAGGAACTCTGCGGTACGGAGGAAGAGACGGGTACGCATCTCCCAGCGCACTACGTTGCACCACTGGTTGCAGAGAATAGGGAGATCTCTCCATGAGGTGATCCAGTTCTTGTATGTGTTCCAGATGATGGTCTCGGAGGTAGGTCTTACGATGAGCTCTTCTTCGAGTTTTGCAGATGGGTCCACAACCACGCCCTTTCCGTCAGGGTCGTTCATGAGCCTGTGGTGGGTTACGACTGCGCACTCTTTTGCGAAGCCTGCCACATGCTCTGCCTCACGGCTGAAGAAAGACTTAGGGATGAAGAGGGGGAAGTAGGCATTCTGCACGCCTGTCTGCTTGAACCTGGCGTCTAGCAGGGACTGCATCTTCTCCCAGATTGCGTAGCCGTATGGCTTGATGACCATACAGCCCCTGACTGCGGACTGCTCTGCGAGGTCAGCCTTCACAACGAGGTCGTTGTACCACTGTGAGTAGTTGTCTGACCTTTTGGTAACTTCTTTTGCCATTATAATGATTTGTTTTTTGTTGTTTTGCTCTTAACTTTGCACTGTAGATGGCCTGACTGTTGCAAGTCATACTATGCATACAGGCTGCGAATTTACGAATTTTTACTCAATAACAGGAGATTCTTAATATGAAAAAGAGAACAGAACTCAAGATTTTGGCTGCACTGGCGTCGATAGCCGCCTTTGCGGTACTATGCTCTGGCTCTGAGGCGGTTGCACAGCAGAGGTTCAAGGATGCCCTGTACGAGAGTCCGAACGGCGTTACCAAGGCCGAGCAGAAGGTCCTGGACGACAAGACAGACTCTCTCATTGCGAAGACCAGGCGTCTGGAGGTGTTCCATGTCGGCGGCACCAAGTTCCAGGTCACACTCCCGCAGGACGTCCAGATCCGCATCTACGACGATCCCCGCAATTTCCTCTACGACCACAGCAACCTTACCTGGATGCAGATAGATAACATCTTCTGGCGCGGTCCGTGGGCGTATTACGGCCCATACGGAGCCTTCGGCCCATATAACCGCAGCGGCTGGGGATATCTTCCATACGAGCATTTCTACCATAGTTTCGGCCACGCATACGGCCCGTACGGCTACTACGGCAGCCTCGGCTATCCGTATATGTCTTCGTGGGCAGGCTGGTACGGCGGACCTATGTACGGCTACGGCTACAACGGCCTGGCTGACTATCCGTTCTATGGCGGCATCTACGATCTGAGCTACTATGACTATGCTTTCTCACCTTGGTGGTGGGGTGGCTTCTACGACGGCGGCTTCGATTGCATGTGTTTCTGCGACCCATGGTTCTACGGCGGTCCGTACCATCATAACCATGTCTACCTGGAGGGACGCCCTATGTCTTCTCCGACTGAAACGGGACGTACCGGCAACAGGCTGTCCGCGCCTCAGTCTTCCAACGTGGCAAGCACAGGTAGCGGCGGTTCGTCCGGCAGGAGCAGCGTTGCGGGCACTCCGGTTTCTTCCGCTTCTTCGACCGGCCGCACAGCTGTGGCTTCTGTGAGCAGGTCCGGCGCTGAGGTGTCCAGAAGCGGTGCTGCGGCTGCCCCGGTCAACGGACTGGTTTCTTCGGGCAGGAGCGGCGCCACCACGGTTTCCCGCGGCGATGTCACTTCCGTTTCGAGGTCCGGCAGCGGTGCGATGGATATAACTGCTTACAGGAGAGCGTCTTCCGGTACCACAGGGCGCAGTTCTTCCGAGTCTGTCTCCGGCAGCACGAACCGTACTTCAGTGAGCGATTACAGCCGTTCGCGCGGCAGTTCAGTCTTCAGCACTGATTCCAACAGCAGCAGTTCTTCTGTTTCTGACTATTCCCGCAGTTCCAGGAGCTATTCTTCCAGCTCTTCGGCTGGTTTTTCCAGCGGTTCCGGCCGCAGCGGTTCAAGCTA
The DNA here is from genome assembly GCA_024398095.1 of Bacteroidales bacterium. Classification (GTDB taxonomy): domain Bacteria; phylum Bacteroidota; class Bacteroidia; order Bacteroidales; family UBA932; genus Cryptobacteroides. The sequence goes on along the minus strand of JAKSJK010000069.1, from coordinate 11,165 downwards.
TTCGGGCGGTTCGTCAAGCTACTCTGGCGGTTCTTCCAGCGGCCGCAGCAGTTCTTCATCCAGCGGCAGGAGGTAGGATATGAGAAAGTTTTTTTTCTGCCTGGGGCTTATAGCCCTGGCCTGTGCTGCGCATGCACAGAACATGTATGATGCGCTGAATTATGTCCAGTCTGAGAGAATCGGTACCGCGCGTTCCCTGGGTATGGGCAATGCGATGGTGGCGATCGGCGGCGACCTGGCTTCCGTGGCGCTCAATCCTGCCGGTTCTTCGGCTACATCCTATTCCCAGATTGCTTTTACGATCGGTTCGAACATTTCCCTGTCTACCGCCCAGGGTACGACTCTTCCAGGCAGTTCGACTCCGTATTGCTTTGACAACCGTTTCCGCAAGAGCGATGCTGCTGTCGCCGTTCCTAATTTCGGTATCAATTTCAATTTCGACACCGGCCGCAATTTCGGTGTGAAGGCGTTTTCGTTTGCGATTATCGCCAATACGAATAATTATTCCAAAGATAATCTCTTTACCAGCGGCCGCCATTCGGGTACTTCCATCGCGGGCGCCCTGGGTGTGAGGGCTTCAGGCGTGCCTTACACCAGCTATGACGGCGACAAAGCCTACGATTGTGACTGGCCGTCTGCAGTGGCGTGGCGTTCGGGCATGATCAGCACAGCCGGCACTTCTACTTCCGATTATGTCGGTGCGACCGAGAAGTTCATCGAGGAAGAGGATGGCAACCGCCAGTTTTTTACTGCGGGCGCTTTGAACCAGGAGTACGGCAGGCGTATCTCCGGCAGCAATTCCGATTACATCTTCAACCTGTCGATGAATGTGTCGGATGCGTTTTTCCTGGGTGCTTCCCTGGGTGTGAACAGCATTGCTTACAAGTTTGACGAGTACATCAAGGAGTCTCCGGTCAATCCTGATGATTTCGACATCGATTTCGGTTCTTCCGGCACTACCTATTTCAAGAGTCTGAAGTATCAGAATTGGTATACCGCGAGCGGTTCCGGTGCTTATTTCCAACTCGGTTTCCTGGCTGTCCCCGGTAATTTCCGCATCGGCGCTTCTTTCAAGACTCCTTCGGTTGCGACCATCCGCGAGCGTTGGGGTTATTCTGCTGAGACTCATTATCTTAGCAGTAGTTTTGATGGGAAGGCTTCTTCCCCTCAGGGCGATTTTTCCTACAAGCTTGCCACTCCTTGGGAGTTCAATGGAGGTCTCGCTGTGACCATGGCGCGTATGGCTGTCCTGAGTGTGGATTACGAGCTGGATCTGAACTCTTCCATGAAGTTCAAGCCTTATTACGAGGATGACAATTACAATGAGCTGGATCTCTTCCTCATGAAGAATGCAGGCCAGTACCACAAGGTCCGCGCTGGCCTGGAGGTGCGCCCTCTGGATTGGCTTTCTGTGCGTGCCGGTTACAATTTTTCTGCGCGTTGCCTCGGCTGCGGCCGTCAGGCTACCATCGCCAGGGATGTGACTTTTTCCCACGCGGCTTCGGCCGGCCTGGGTTTCAGTACCGAGGGCCCGTTCTATTTCGATCTGGCTTGCAAGGCGTTGTTCCGTCCTAAGGAGTTCATCTATCCTTATGATGATTACGACAAGTCTTCCGACGGTACTATCCTCCATTTTTCTCCTGAGATCCTGAATCTCCGCCAGCTCCTTACCGCCGTCTTCACCATCGGCTACCGCTTCTAGTTTTCTGGGCTACTCGCTGCTGTTCGGGGGCGAGTAGCCTCGAATTTTGTTGCGGCAGTTAACATCATTGCACCGGGCACCGCAACCATTCTCCTGCGCCCTGAGGTGCGATCCCTCGTGCCCGGTGCCGACTGAATGCCTGCACCTGACACGGCAATCGTTGGCAGGTGAGCTGAGAGCGGGTTCCGCGTGCCCGGTGCAATGTCATCTTGTGTGCTGGTGTGTCGGCGGGCGAGGCGCGCCAGACAGATTGGCATAAGGCGCCATTGGCCCCCGAAAAGGGGTGGATCCGAGCCTCGGCGAGGAGACGGGCGCGCCGATGACAACTGTCTGCAAGCCGGCCATCCCGCCGCTACGACCTTTGCGGCAGGGACAAATTAGCTTTGTTTGCCACCCTAGGGAAGCCCCCCGGCGACAAAAAAAACGGCTGCCGGACCGGATGGTGGGCAGCCGTGAAAGTGGTATCGTCAAGGAAAACTACTTGATCTCGATGGCGTAAGGGAGACGGGCATAAACCTTGCCCGACTGGGTAGCCTTGAAATCGCGGAACGCAGTCTCGATACCCTCGAAAGGAGTGCCGGAGAACACGCGGGTGCTCATGCGGCGGGCAAGCACGCTCTCCTCACCGGAAAGCATCTCCACGATGGTCTCAGCCATGGTAAGAGGCTTAGGGAAAGCCACAACCTCATAGCTCGAAAGGGTAGACTCATCATCGATCATCTCAGCAACGGCATGAAGTGCATCATCCAGGGTGCCGATCTTGTCTACGAGACCGATCTCGAGAGCATCGGTACCGGCCCAGACGCGACCCTGTGCGATAGAATCCACGAAATCAGGCTCGAGACCGCGGCCCTGGGCCACGATATTCACAAACTTGTCGTAGATCACCTCCACAGACTGCTGCATATAATCCAGCTCCTGCTTATCCAGAGGACGCATGAGGGAATACATGTCGCCATGCTTGTTGGAATTGATGCTCACCACATTCACATGGCCGAAATCCTTCACGGTCTTGCTAAGGTCAGGGATCATGGAGAACACACCGATAGAACCGGTAAGGGTGGTCTTGTCGGAATAGATCTCGCGGCAATTGTTCGAAATCCAATATCCGCCGGAAGCAGCGTAATTTGCATAGGAAGCAATCACAGGCTTCTCAGCGCAGAGGCGGTCCACCTCATTCTTGATCTTCTCGGAAGCCAGCACGCTGCCGCCAGGGGAATTCACGCGGAACACGACAGCCTTCACGGTCTTGTCGCGGCGCACATCGTTCACGATCTTCGCGAAACGGTCGCCTGCAACCTGCTGCTTCTCGCTGCCGTCGACGATTTCTCCGTCAACATATATCACAGCCACCTTGCTCTTGAGAGGGGAAGCTACGGTCGCATTGGCAGCCACATAATCGCCGAAAGACGCGAACTTGGCATCCTTGAAATCGGTAACAGCGCAATAAGCGGCCAGTTTGGACTCCAGTGCGGCTCTGTCCACAAGTTCATCCACGAGGCCGGCCTTGAGGAAATCCTCAGGTACATTCAGCTCTAGGTTATCCAGCATCTCGTTGAAGCGCTCCACGCTCAGATCCCTCGAAGCGCAGATGTCGGCGCTCATATTTCTCCAGATGCTGCCGATGAAAGTCTCGTACTGGAGACGGTTCTCAGGGCTGATGTCGTTCTTGATATACATCTCGCCTGCAGATTTGTACTTGCCATGGCGGATCAACTGCACATTCACACCGAACTTGTCGAGCACATCCTTGAGGAAGTAAAGCTGGCTGGACACGCCCACGAGGGTGTTGGTGGCGCCCTCGCAAGAGCTCATCAGCACCTTGTCAGCAGCGGAAGCGATGTAATAGCTGCCGTTGGAAGCGGCCTCGGTGTAGGCGAGCACAGGCTTGCCGCACTGCTTGAAATCCACCAGGGCCTGGCGGAACTCCTCCAGCTGGGCCATGCCGCCGGCAGCGCCGTCAGCCTTGATGTAGATGTAGTCGATACGCTTGTCCTCCTGGGCCTTGCGGAGAGCGTTCACAGCGTCGAGAATGCCGATCTGCTGAGGCTGGCTCTGCATTCCGCCCATCAGGCTGATGGCAGGCATGGACATATCCTGGCTCTGCTCGGCAAGGGCAATCTTGGACATATCGACCAGCAGGGCGCTGCCTGCGGTGATCTCTGTCTTCTTTGTACTTGATCCTGCGCCCAGTGACACTATCATGCTGATCCACATGATCATGTTGATGATGCTCATGATCAGCATGGCTACGATCACCGCGAGGACTGTCTTGAAAAACTGTTTCATATACTTTAAAAATTGTTTTGCACGCAAATGGTGGCATTAGCTTTGTGCAAAAATAGCAATAATTCGAAAAAATGCCGTAAATTTGCGGTCCGATGAAGACAAAGTCTTTCATATCCAGCTGTTTTGCAGTAGTCTTTACGGTGATCTACCTCCTGTCGGTCGCCGGCTTCGACGTGCACTCCTGCAGTCACACCGGAAAGGTCTATGTCTCACTTCTCTCACTCAGCCTCAGCTGCGAAGACATCCATCCCGACCACGGCGATGAAGAATGCTGCAGCTGCGGACACCATCATCACCAGCACCACGACAACGGTGAAGAAGGCTGCTGCAGCGACGAATCCTTCCAGCTGCTCTTCAGCGGCGACGACAACCACCACGACGACAGCATCGAAGCCCCTGTGACAACCCTCCATGCCACCGCTCCGGCAATTGTCCTCAGCGTCGCGCTGCCGTGCGTCCCGTCCCGCCATGTCCACGGACACTGCCCTCATGAACATGTCCCGGACATAATACGCCTGAACTGCGTGATCAGAGCCTGAAGAGGGGCCTGAAACCATGTCGCCGACACAGTCTGTGCCGGCATCAAGTGTTCAACCCCAATTCAGTAAAACCATGAAGAAAATATTACTTATCGTGCCGGCTATACTGCTGTCACTCAACGCATTGGCGCAGGTAGACGTAAACGGCAACCAGATCGACACAACAGATATATACAAGGATAGGGCGGACAGCCTCAGCGGCACAGTCTTCACCGCACGTCAGAACGGCACCTACATTTCCAAATTCAAGGACGCCCGTGTCGAAACCATTTCGGCTGCAGGCCTCTGCAAAATGGCCTGCTGCAACCTCGCGGAAAGCTTTGAAAACAGCGCAAGTGTCACCGTGGGCTACTCCGACGCAGTCACCGGCGCCCGCCAGATCAGGCTCCTCGGCCTCAGCGGCACCTACACCCAGATGCTCGACGAAAACCGTCCCGTAATGCGCGGACTCTCAGCGCCTTTCGGACTTTCCTACGTGCCTGGCCAGTGGCTCGAAAGCATCCAGATCGCCAAGGGAGCTGCCTCTGTCATCAACGGCGTGGAGTCCATGACAGGCCAGATCAACATGGAACATCGCAAACCGACAGACGAGAAGCCCCTGTTCCTGAACTTCTCCATCATGGACGACACCAAGATGGACTTCAACATCGCCTCTTCGCTGCAGATTGACGAGAATTGGAGCACCGTGCTCCTGGGGCATGTCAGCGGCAACGCAATGGGCATGGACGGCAACCGGGACGGCTTCCTCGACGACCCGATGCAGCTTCAGTTCAACATCAGCAACCGATGGCTCTACTACACTCCTGACGGCATCCAGGTCCGCTTCGGCGTACGAGCCATCCGTGACAGCAGAAGGGGAGGCGAGTGCGTCATGAAGGGCAAGAACTACATGACCGCAGGCTACGATCCGGACGAGTTCGAATCCTCGATGGGCGCCACTCCATGGGGCTCCAGGATACTCAACCAGTCCATCGACGGCTACCTCAAGATCGGCTATCCACTGGACGAAGACGGCTGCAACAGCATCGCCCTCGTGATGGACTACAACTACCAGAACATGAATTCCCACTTCGGATCCACCAGGTACCTCGCCGGCCAGCACTCCGGCTGGGCAAACCTGCTCTACCAGTTCGAAGCGGGCGAAAGCCATAAATTCACGGTCGGAGCCAGCACCATGCTCGACTTCTACAACGAAGACTTCTTCCGCAAGATAGGCTTCTCCGGTCTCATCCCGGACGCAGTTTTCAACGGCCGCACCACCCTCGCAACGGCAGGACTCTTCGGGGAATATACTTATAAATACGAAGACAAACTCAGCCTCATAACCGGCTTGCGGGGAGAATGGTACAAGCCTGCAGTAGAGGGAATCAAGCCGATCAAGAACTTCCGCATCTCACCGAGGATGACCCTGCGTTACACCCCGGTCGAGCAGATCGTGCTCCGTGCCAACGCCGGCCGCGGCCTCAGGTACTCCAACCCGATTATCGACAACATCGGTGTGCTTTCCACCTCCAGGGTTTTCCAGGGGAACTTCGATGACCACATCCTCGAAGATAGCTGGATCTTCGGAGGCAACGCAACCTTCTACTTCCCGCTCGGAGCATCCGACAACGCTTATGTCAGCGTGGACTACTTCCGTACCCAGTTCGTGGAGCAGGCCGTGGTGGACTATGAGAATCCGGCCCACACCAACTCCATCGACTTCTACAGCCTCAGCAGCATATCCAATGGACGCTCCTTCACCGACACTTACCAGCTGGACTTCAGCTGCGAGCCGGTGGAGCGCTTCACCGTAACCCTCACCGGACGTTACTCCAATGCCAAGATGACCCTGGCAAACCGCGGGCTGGTCGAGAAACCTATGACCAGCCGCTACAAGGCCGTCCTGAACCTTCAGTATGCACTTCCGCTGAACAAGTGGATCTTTGACTTTACCGCATCCCTCAACGGGTCCAGCCGTGTATACGAGTTCATGTATAACAGCCAGGAGGCCTTCAATGCAGCCGGTCCGGCCAAGGAAATCCACCAGATCAAGCCACACCACGGAGGCTTCTACTCCACTCCTTACCCTCTGCTTTATGCGCAGGTGACCAAGCGTTTCAAGGGTGTGGACCTCTACATCGGAGGCGAGAATCTGACCAACTTCAGACAGAAGCAGCTCGTTTCTGGCACAAAAGTTGACCTTTCAGATCCGAACAGCCGGCTGAACCCTAATCTCGCGGACTTTGACGCAAGCTGCGTCTGGGGACCGATCATGGGAATCAAGGTGTACGCCGGCGTAAGGTTCACGCTTTGGAAAACAGAAAAATAAAACTTACATTTGTCTTTTAATTATAATTAAACCAGAGAAAATCATGAAAAGAATTGTAGTAATCGCCATCGCAGCCATGATGGCTTGTGTGTCTGCACAGACCGTATCAGCAGCTACCCAGGTAGAGAAGAAGAATCAGCCGGAGGATCAGTCCGTTACTTTCCACAAGAAGGTTCAGGAGGTAAAGACCGTTGTCCTCAAGTCCGAGGGTGTACACTGCTCAAACTGTGCAAAGAAGATCTCTGAGAACATCGCTTTCGAAAAGGGCGTGAAGGGCCTCGAGATCACTTTGAACAACAAGTGCATCAAGATTACCTACGACGCAAAGAAGACCACCGTAGAGAAGCTCCAGGAGGCACTCCGCAAGCTCGGCTACCAGTCTGAAGTCGTTGAGTAAGACGGTATATATTAACAACTGAACTATGTACAAGATTGTCGAAAAAGATTTCCTGACCCCAACCATCTGCAGGATGAAGGTCGAGGCACCAAGGCTCGCTGCGGCAGCGCATCCGGGCCAGTTCCTCATTGTCCGCGCCGATGAGAAGGGTGAACGCATCCCACTGACCATCAGTGACTACGATGCGGCAGCAGGCACCGTGACCATCGTTACCCAGATGATCGGCGCCTCATCAACCGATATATGCGCCTATGAAGTCGGCGAGTGCTTCGCCGATGTGGTCGGCCCTCTCGGAATTCCGTCTGAATTCTGTGAAATGCCAGCCGAGGAACTTGCAAAGCAGCATTATGTGTTCATCGCCGGCGGCGTTGGAACCGCTCCTGTATATCCGCAGGTGAAGTGGCTCCATGAGCACGGGGTTGCTGTAGACGTGATAGTCGGTGCCAGAAACAAGGACCTGCTCATCTACAAGCAGGAACTTGCCTCTGCCTGCGACAATCTCTACATCTGTACCGATGATGGATCCGAAGGCTTCCACGGAGTGGGTACTGCAATGCTCGAGAAACTCGTTTCCGAGGGCGTGCAGTTTACCCAGTGCGTGGCCATCGGACCTATGATCATGATGAAGTTCGCCACCCTTACCTGCAAGAAACTGGGCATTCCAGTCATAGTCAGCCTCAACACTCTGATGGTGGACGGCACCGGCATGTGCGGCGCCTGCCGCGTCACCGTGGACGGCAAGACCAGGTTCGCCTGTGTTGAAGGTCCTGAATTCGACGGTGCCCTCGTGGACTTCGACGAGGCGATGCGCCGCCAGAGGCAGTACCTCAGCGAGGAAAAGCTCGCCAAGGAAAATCACGTATGTAAGATAGGGAGGGGCAAATAATGGCAAACAGAATTCCAAGAGTTCCTGTCAGGGAACAGGATCCGAAAGTCCGTGCAACCAACTTCGAGGAGGTTTGCTACGGCTATAATGTGGAGGAAGCACAGCTGGAGGCTTCCAGGTGTCTGAATTGCAAGAACCCGCGCTGCATGGCTGCGTGCCCTGTAGGCGTGAAGATTCCGGAGTTCATCGCGAAGGTGGTTGCGGGCGATTTTGCCGGCGCTGCAGCAAAGATTGCGGAAGACTCCTCACTGCCAGCAATCTGCGGACGCGTCTGCCCGCAGGAAACCCAGTGCGAGGGCAGCTGTATCCTCGGTGTGAAGGGCGAGCCGGTAGCAATCGGCAAGCTCGAGCGCTTTGTGGCTGACAACGCACGTGAGAACGGTATCAAGCTTCCTGCATCGGAGGTCAAGCCTAGCGGCAGGAAGGTTGCGGTCATAGGTTCCGGTCCTTCAGGACTTGCCTGTGCAAGCGATCTGGCCAAGGCCGGCCACGACGTGACTATCTTCGAAGCTCTCCACAAGACAGGCGGCGTGCTTGTCTATGGCATCCCTGAGTTCCGTCTGCCTAAGGACACAGTTGTGGCTCACGAGGTAGAGGCAGTCAAGGCCCTCGGCGTGAAGATCGAGACCGATGTCGTTGCAGGACGTACCGTGACCATCGACAGCCTCCTCGACGAAGAGGGCTTCGATGCAGTCTTCGTAGGCTCTGGCGCGGGTCTGCCTAAGTTTATGGGCATTCCTGGCGAAAACCTCAACGGAGTGTTCTCTGCTAACGAATTCCTCACCAGGAACAACCTGATGAAGGCCTTCAAGGAGGATTATCTCACCCCTATCCACGCCGGAAAGAAGTGCGTGGTTGTGGGAGGTGGAAACGTGGCTATGGATGCTGCCCGCACAGCCCTCAGGCTTGGTGCTGACACCACCATCGTATACCGTCGTACCGAGAAGGAACTCCCTGCCCGCGCAGAGGAGGTTCACCACGCTCATGAAGAGGGCGTCGAGTTCGCAATGCTCACCAACCCTGTCGAGATTCTCGGTGACGAGAACGGCTGGGTAAGGGCAGTGAAGTGCATCCGCATGGAACTGGGCGAACCGGACGAAAGCGGACGCCGCAGCCCTGTAGCTGTACCTGGCTCCGAGTTTGAAATCGAGACCGAGACTGTGATCATGTCTCTGGGTACTTCTCCTAACCCGCTCATCGCAAAGACAACCGCAGGCCTTGAGACCAACCGCCGCGGCTGCCTCGTGGCAGACGAGTGCGGCGCAACCACCCGCAAGGGCGTGTTTGCCGGCGGCGATGCCGTGACCGGAGCTGCTACCGTAATCCTCGCCATGGGTGCCGGCAGGAAGGCTGCTGCCGCCATCGACGATTACCTCAAGACTCTCTAAAATGTCAGTGCTATCTCTCAGGCAGAGACTCGCTTTGGAGCTCAACCGACAGTTGGTAGAGGACCGCGTCCAGCGGCATCCCCTCCAGCAACTGTTCTGGGAGAGTACGCTTCGATGCAATATGAACTGCCGTCACTGCGGCAGCGACTGCAAGGCCGATTCCATACGCCCGGATATGCCATTCGAGGACTTCGAGAAGGTCCTCAGACGCGTGAAGGAGGTATATGACAGCCATCATATCATGGTTGTGATCTCCGGTGGCGAGCCACTTATGAGAAAGGATCTGGCTGAGTGTGGCAGACGTATCTACGAACTTGAATTCCCGTGGGGCATGGTGACTAACGGCCGCGCCCTCAGCCGGGAGAGGTTCACGGAGCTCCTGCGCAGCGGACTTCGTTCCATGACAGTCAGCCTGGACGGGCTGGAAGAGGACCACAATTGGATGAGGGGGCGCAATGACTCCTTCCAGTATGCCTCTGAAGCCATCCGCATGGCCGCTGCAGAACCTTCGATCGCCTTTGATGTGGTGACCTGTGTGAATCGCAGGAACCTTGCCCACCTGGATGATATCAAGGAGCATCTGATCTCGCTTGGCGTCAAGGAATGGAGACTTTTCTCCGTGGTGCCTATGGGTAGGGCCAAGAACGACCCGGAACTTATCCTTCAGGGAGAGGAATTCCGTCAGCTGATGGACTATATCGTCAATACCCGCAAGGAAGGCCGCATAAAGGCTAGCTATTGCTGTGAGGGCTTTGTCGGCGAGTACGAGGGAAAGGTGAGGGACTACCTGTATGAGTGCCAGGCCGGTACTACGGTTGCGTCCGTTCTCATCGACGGATCGATATCAGCCTGCACCAGCGTGCGTGGCAACTATCACCAGGGTAATATATATAAGGATGACTTCGTTGAGGTCTGGGAAAACGGCTTCGGCCCGTACAGGGACCGTTCCTGGATGCGCAGGGGAGAGTGCGGCGACTGCAAGTGGTTCCGCTACTGCCAGGGAAACGGCATGCACCTGCGCGACGATGAGGGCAATCTGATACAATGTAACCTTAAGAAGCTATATGAGTAAGAAGGCACGTTTCTGCCGGGCTCTGTTGGTATTGCTCGGCTTTGGCACCCTGACCGCATCCAAGTGCGACGGTCCTGTGGATATGTACGGACCGGCTCCGATGTACGGCCCATTGCCGACAGATTCCGAAGTCCATGTGATGTATGGAGTGAAACCGTCCACCTATGATGCCGGGAACGCAGTCTCTGACCAGGCTGCATTGGAAGAAAAAAACGTAAAGGAGTAACAATAATGGCACAGAAACCATCAATTCCAAAGGGAACAAGAGACTTCGGACCTGCCGAGATGGCGGCCCGCAACTATATTTTTGACACTATACGCGGCGTCTACAAGTCTTACGGATTTGCGCAGATCGAGACTCCTGCGACCGAGAATCTCAGCACCTTGCTGGGCAAGTACGGCGACGAGGGCGACAAACTGCTTTTCCGTATCCTCAACTCCGGCGACGCCTTCAGCGGCATCGACTACGAGGAGTTCAGACTCGAGGGCGACAAGGCATACGATAGCAAGAAACTCTCGCTGAAGGTCTGCGAGAAGGGTCTCCGCTACGACCTCACGGTGCCTTTCGCACGCTTTGTGGT
>JAKSJK010000068.1 GCA_024398095.1 Bacteroidales bacterium | reverse complement strand
ATCAACGGCTTCCTCGGTGACAGCTGCAACATCAAGCGTTTCATGGCTACCGGCCTGATTATTTCCGTGGCTATGAACCTCTGCATGGGCGTACTCGGCGCTTCTGCCGCATCGGGAGCCTTCCCTACCTCGGCCCTCTTCATATGCTTCGCAATCATGTGGGGCATCAACGGCTGGGCACAGTCAATGGGAGCCCCTCCTGCAATCATCGCACTTTCCCGCTGGTTCCCTCTCAAGGTCCGCGGCACCTATTACGGTTTCTTCAGCGCTTCCCACAATATCGGTGAGGGCCTGTCTTTCATCTTCGTGGGCTCACTCGTCGCTGCGGCCGGTTGGAAGTGGGGTTTCTTCGGAGCGGCCATCGCAGGCGCTCTCGGAGTTCTCCTGATCCTCCTCCTTCTCCACGACACCACCGAGAGCAACGGTCTTCCTGCAGTCGAGGTTCTCGCAGGTGAGAAGACCGAAGAAGAACTGGCCAAGGAGCGTGAGATTCTCGCTGCCGGCGCCGCAGATGCAGCCCAGGCACAGAAGCTCGAGACCAAGAGACTTCAGCGCGCAGTCATCAAGAATCCTGGCGTGTGGATCCTCGCCCTGGCTTCCGCATTCATGTATATGAGCCGTTACGCCATCAACGAGTGGGGCGTGATCTTCCTCCAGGAGGCTAAGGGTTACGAGCTCAAGGAGGCTGCCGCTGTCATCGGCATCAACCCTATCTTCGGCATCATCGGCACAGTCGTTTCCGGCTGGCTTTCCGACTTCGTATTCCGCGGCGACCGCAAGTATCCGGCCTTCGTGGCAGGTGTGCTCGAGGCCATCTCTCTCGCCCTCTTCCTCTTCGGCGGTTCGGCGATGTGGGTCAATGCCCTTGCCATGGTGCTCTTCGGAGTTGCCATCGGAGTGCTGATCAGCTTCCTCGGCGGCCTCATGGCCGTGGATATCGTTCCGCGCAAGGCTACCGGCGCAGCCCTCGGCATCGTCGGCATGGCTTCCTACGCAGCTGCAGGTCTCCAGAATGTTGTCACCGGTCTGCTTCTCGACGGCCGTCCACGCCTTGAGAACGGAGCTCACGACTTCAGCCTCGTTTCTTGGTTCTGGTTCGGTGCCGCAGTCGTTTCCTTCCTCCTCCCTATCCTCAACTGGAAGAGAAAGGTCCAGGAGATCTAATTCTGTCGGGCGCTGCCCGGCCCCGGGCGAGTAGCCCGGAATAACGCGAATATGAGGCTACTCACCCCTCCGGGGCAGCGAGTAGCCTCATTTTTTGCTCTGGTGGCGGCAGTTGGGTGCGGCGGCAGTGCATTCCAGATCGTCTCGCTCCGCTCGACCCCTCCCACTGCGCTCGCTGCCTGAGGGCATCGAGCTTGCGGGCCCCTCCCTCTTACGGGGCCGAGGGCGGCCACGGATCTGGAATGCATCTGCCTGCCGCACCCCGATCTGCCGTCCCCCGATAAAAATCAAGCCAGCGCTCTGACGGGCGCTGGCTTATTCAAAGATATCATCTGGGAATCTGCCGAACTGCAGTTCGCGTATCAGCAAATCATATACATATAGAGATCCATTCTGGTACAATCCAGAGCGGACATTGCACAGATGCTTCACAGTATCCGAGTTAAAGACGATTTGAAGCGCCTCCTGCAGACTTTTCCCCATACCATCCCTTAACTTGAAAACCAAGGTACCTATCATATCATTTATTAAGACAAATTGCTGCTCATTCATGGCTTTTAGGTATTTTAAAGCATCCATAGTACAAAGACTGAAGCAACTTCATATCCTACCCCCATTTGTTCTACAAACCATTAAAAGATGCTGTAAAGTTTCTTCCGAGGAATTACTCTGCTCCTGATGAAAATACCGACGGAAAAAAGAGACGCCGCCAAAATTATTCAGGTAGTTGAACGCACTTGAGATGCTGAGATCATTATCAATGGCAAAACGAACAACACATTCTGTCAAGTCAGACACGAACGCTTCCTCATCAACATCTGATTCAACTTCCAGGTATACCTTGGTCCCAAGTGCCGACATTAGTTTCGACACTGTTGAAGAGGTCAGATTCTCACTGCTTTCAATTCTACTTACCTGAGCCCGTTTAAGCCCCACCATTTCCCCCAATTGTCCTTGGGTATAGCCAGATTGGGTTCGAGCATAACGAATCAATGCCCCAGCATCATTAAGCTCGGCCTTAAATCCATTAGCGGCATCGTAGCCATCCACGACTTTCCTTTTATTCATACAGCAAAGATAAAAAAATGTTTACAGATATGTAAACACAAAATGCTGCAAAATTGTGTATTATGAAATCCGCCTCGCCTTCCGGAAGTCGAGGTGCTGCGGCAGCGCCCCGATCCACCGTCCCCGATAACAATCAAGCCAGCGCTTTTGAAGGCGCTGGCTTATTGATTATGCTAAAGAATTTGATGTACTAGAGAGTGAAGACCACCTCGCCGACAGTTCCAGTTACAATCTGATCCACAGTCATGCTGTTGCAGGTTGCGGTCTTACCGTCGTAAGTATAGCTCATCGGCACCACGGTGTCTGCGGTTACGTCCTGGGTAAAGGCGATTGTTGCATCCGCATTAGGACCGGTGAGGGAGTAAACGCTTGATGATCTTGCCCCTTTAAATGTTACATTCTGTCCATTAACACTCATTGTGAAATCCTTACTGCTACCAGAAGTAATTTTTGCAGGGGCCGTCGGCAGATTATCAGAAGAAAGCGAATTTGACTTAAGCACTGCGGATCTATAGGACTGAGCATTGGCTGTTGTGTAGTACTCATTTCTAAGAATTGCTGAAACAGCCTTTCCATATGAGGATGTCTTGAGACCAGTTACGGTCTGGAGTGTGCCAGCCGCAGATGGAACGACTGTCACTATATTGCTACCATCCTTGACTACACCGACGAGGGTAATGGTGACAGGCTTGGTGTCCTCAGCCTTGAAAGAAAGGGTAAGATCCTTATTGTTGCCTACAAGCGCCTGGCTGAATGCGACCTCAGTGTACTTCTTTGCAAGGGTAAACTCGCAGTTTGCCGAATTGAAGAGCTCACTTTGAGCGTAGACCATGCTGGAACTGTTGTCTGTATTAGTCACGAAATTGCAGACAATCGGGTAGTAGGTCACACCATCCTTCTGGAATGCGTTTGCCTTTGCGAGATTATACTCAGCATATGAGACATTCTTTACGAACTGGTATGCTGGTTTCCCACTGCCAGAAAGGGACTTGCCTGATGTTACAGGAAGATTCTCATTTGATGCAGGCACCAATGTCATCGCGGTTGCCTCGACATTGATGTTCACAGGGAAAATGGTCTCAGGGATGTCACTCTCGAGGCCCAGGGTCACAGGGAGTGACTCACCGGCCTCTCCAGAGACGATAAGAGGGCATTCTGCTGTGAGCTTGAAAGACGGACGAACAGAGATAGTTACTGTCCTGGTGACTATGTTGCCGCCATAGGTACCATCTGCAAGTTGGCCATGTCCCTTGATGGTCAGTTTCTGCTGCTTAAAGGCGCCATCCTGAGCAGTGGTGTTGATTGTAATCACGCGATAGCCGTCTGCTGAATCATCTGAATTCGCAACTGAATAGCTAGCAATAGCAGCACCGAATTCACCGGCCTCACCGAGTTCAATCTCGATTGGCTTGGTACTGTCAGTCTCGCCGTTTCTCAGATTGTTGTTGTGGGTGGCAGCGTTGTTCTTCACATCAGGGATGAACTTATACTTGATTTGGATAGTGCTCTGCTTCACCACTGTTACTGCGGTCTCGCTTATGAAGAGCTGAGACTGCGTATCTGAGATATTGGTAGAGTTTTCAAAAGTAGACAGGGTCGAGATGTCACCTGAGCCTGTGCTCTCGATTGCAGCCGCAATAGAATCTTCACCCTTCCTTGTTACACCAACGATGTTGATCTTGAAGTTGAAGTTGCGAAGGAGAGCGTAGTCCTTACCGTTGACATCCTTGAGATTCACCTTGTAGTAGCAGTATGCACCATCTGCCTTTCCAAGCTCGTTTGAGCCCAAGAAACGCCCCCCGACGATAATGAAAGGAGTTGCCGAACTAGCCGGAGTCTCGAACATGAATGCACTGGCAACATGGGCATCGTCGGCAGGAATTAACTCGTCCTGTGAGTCATAAGCTTTGAGGAAAGCACCGGCAGGTGTATAACCTGGATATACTGCTGTTACCTGCTCATACGACTTGGACTGATAATCCTCAACGAACTTTCCGGCCAGGCTTCCCGAGTTGATGTAAGGCGCTAGGAAGCCCTTGTCAGGCACATTGTAGACGATGATACCGTCAAGTTCGAAGAGCGGCGCAGTGCTGATGACCGTCAGTTTTGCGTAGTTACGGACGAGCTCCACAGAACCTATTGCAGTTTTTGCGGCTCCCGGATCTGAAGGAATACCATTCTGAAGAGTGATCTTCTGCCAATATGCATCATGATCCGCATCACAGACGATGTCGCTGAGCAGAGTCATCTCGTTACCGTAGGTCGCAGCAATCTGGGCAGCCTTGTCAGCTGGGCAGTTGCCGAGGAAATGCAGGATACGTGGATCGCTGGTAGAGGTTACACGCATTGAATAGGTATAGGTCCTGTCAACGTTGTTGATGCTGGCAAGAGTAGCCTCGACGCAGTCCACCTTGTAGCCATTTCCATCGAAAAGAGCCACATGGAGGGTATTAAGATCCGGATTTTCAGCCAGAGCTTTGGTGCCCCAGTTGTTCTCCGGCATCTTCACATCAAAGCAGACATCCACAAGACCTGTAGCCTGAGGATTGAATTCCACCTTCTGGCACGCAGAAAGAGCCAGGATTCCGATTACTATGCTATAAAATATCTTTTTCATTCTATCATCCTCCTATTATTAACGTGGCATGTCTCCCCAGGTGAAGGTGTTCTTTGAAACCGTAGGATAGTCGGAATTAGACCAATACCACTCGTCATATACACAGCGTACAAAAACATTAGTCGATGTGCCACTTGACCATGTAACGCTTGTACCGCCTACTGTAATATAACCACTTGCACACCAGTATTTTGTGGTACCGCTAGATGATCCAAACAGACGGGTTATGAGTTTCTTGTTAGAGAGCGTTGAAATAAACTCAACTTCTGCTCTGGTCGGAACCCTCCAGCGGCCTGCTGGGTAGCCGTCCTCCTGATACGTTGCACATCTCTTCTTTGCGTCAGTAAAGCCAAGACTTGATGTAGCACCGTGTGATGATGCAACTCTAATTACAGGAGCTATGACATTATTCTTGGATGCATCCGAAGGGTAATAATCAGAAATTCTCCTTGTTGTTCCCTGAACTGACGGCGCAGACTTAGAAGAAGTGCCTGTCAGTCCCACATTATCAACCGAAGATGTCCTAGGATCACCTACGAAAGCAAGAGTATTACCATCTGTCAACTTATAGTCGTTAAGGGTTGCTACTGACACAACATACATATTAGGATTTGAGTTGTTCGCGTCAGAGATATTGCCTTGAACTGTTCCAAAATCAGCACTTGTTGATGACGACTTGTTTGTTCCCTGTGTGCCATTGACAAAAGTAGTCCTTGAATTATAACCATCGCTGTTTGGCGTAGCAGCAATAGAGAGAGACGGAATCTGAATAACGGTAACAGTCTCCGAGAAATTTGAATCGTCAGAGTGACAGATAGTAATTGTATAGGTCAACGCCCTGTAGTCAAACGGAGAAATATTCAGATTATTATTCAGATCATGGGAAAAATAAATTGTATTTCCGCTTATTGACACATTAGACTTCGCATCTGATGAGCTAGAAGGCATTGAAGCCTGCGTGTAGTCAACAACACTGACAGTCGCAGATTGAACCACACATGGATGGCTGGAAATGAACGGTATGCTCGCGCTCTCCTGATTGTACAGGGTGATGAGATCCTGTGGAATATCAAGCACTCGTGCGTCCTGGAACTGCGCTTCGGTGTGGAAGTGGGTCTCGCCTTCAACGGAGTCTTTCCAATCAGCGACAGTAAGGTCGAGCGGAGAGATTTCTACTGCAGAGCCAGGGGTAAGGCTGCCAAGGCCCTTGAGAGCCACGGAGATTGCGTACCAGTTGTTGGATGCGAAGGTACCACCGAGGATCACCTTGTAATAAGTGGTAGCAGTGGTAGGCTGGAACCAGTCACCTTCAGGAGTACCGATTATCTCAGAGGTCCAAGGAATTGACACCAGGAAGTAAGGCTTGGTCTCGTCGTCTATCGTCCACGCGCGTGGGTATGTATAATAAGGTAAGTCCGAAAGACAGTCGTAGCTTGGATCTGTCTCAACAACATTCGAAGTATAGGTCTTATAGTCGATATCGAAGAGCTCTGGCTTGAAAACTCCTGCAGGTGCTATCTTCGCCTGGGAAGCAAGGCCGGAGAACTTCACCTTTACTTCTGCCGGGTTGGATGTCCAGCGGACCTTTACATCAGAAGTCTCGCCCTCATTAAGATCTGTACCGTCCGCATTGACAGCCTTTTCAAATATTTTGTCCACAGTCACCTTAAGGGAAACCTTTGCAATAACCCTCTTAAGGTCTACAGAAACCACTGCGCGGCGCTTATCGCCAACAGAGGCTGTCTCGGCTATGGATGTACTGGTTCCATACATCACGAAGGAATCCTGCTTGCCCTCAGTCTTTGCAAGGGTAATAAGCTTATTCTCTATCTCCGATACGGTAGAGAGGCCGCTGAAAGCCTCGGTAGCATTTGCGACGACATACAGTTTTGAATGACCGGTAGCGAAAATAATGTCTGAAAACATTTCCTCGGAAAGGGAAAGGTTGACATTGATGCCGCCGGAAGTCACATCCACACCGACAGTCTTGGTACCCTTGTTTATAAGACTGCCATCATTTGTATCGAAAACAAAATAGGCAATGGACTCAATCTTGTTCTCATTAAGCTCTGCCACGCCTGGCATAGTGCTGCCAGCCTTGGTTGCTGGGCCCGCCATCTTCAAAGTGATATTCAGACCAGGAGCCATGGCATCGCCGGTCCCGAGTTCTGGCTTGCTGCATGATACAAGCGCAGCAGCGCAAATTGCGAAAATATATGCGATTCTCTTCATGGCTAGTTCTTTTTAGGTACGAGGATTGTGTACTGAGCGGTCTTGAGCTGTTCATCGGCACTGATGGTAACACCATCCGGACGTACTACCGTCGCGAAAACCTTCGTGGTGTGATCCGCGGAAGGATCGATGCCTGGCTTCGGTGCAATGTAGAAAATGTCCTTCTCACCATCGATCAATCCATTGGCAATATTCTGTGCGGAAACCTTGTTTCCAGACGCATCCAGAGTGTAAATTTCAAAGTCAATGCTGTTGCTGAGGCTGACAAGCCACTGTCCGCCAACCGGCTTGTCCAGCATGAACTCACCCCTGATCGGCTTGGAGTCGTAGGTAACTAGAGTAGAACCGGCAGAAACCGTGGTGATAGCATCAAAGAACTCGAGGGGACTTGAGTTTGCAACGGTCTCGTCGAAATCGATGGCAGTCTCGGAATAATCCCATGGGAGTACCTTGAGATCCACCTCAAGTTCAGCTCCGAGCTTCTTGATCTTTATTGTATAAAGGTATTTGTAACCGGCCTTCCACTCAACCACACGCCCCTTGGAATCTTTGTAGATCTGGGCAGTGCGGGGTTCACGGGCTGTCTCATTCTTAGTCCAGTTCACGGTGAGGCTAGCATCCGGATCCATGGCCTGGGGAATCACGAAGAAGCAGTTGGCAGGATTTTCTTCGTTAGTTGTCGCGTCTTTAACTGTACCATCAAGGATATACCCACCAGTGCCGAGTTCTTTGTTGTAAGTCTGTACGTATGAGCCCTTGCTGCGGAGAAGTCCCTCTGCATTGTCTATGTCCGTATTCCAGGCAAAACGTGCGGCATCTTCGAGGCTTGGATTGTAAACACAGCTGCCGGCCCTCTTCACATTGTTGATGGAAACGCTGTTAAGGATGACATTTTCGCCGAGTTCCAGACCAGAGCCATCCTCCGCGGCAACTTTGAAGTATACAGCGGCAAGTGCATGTGCAAAAGTAAGCTTGATGCGACCGAAGTTATTACTTGAAGTCCAACCCTTGCTGCATGCGAAAAGCAGGTCATCCTGCTTGTCTGCATCCTTGCGAGGATCAGCATCCTCCTTGTAGTAGGTGAGGAAGTTGAAGGACTGGGAGGTACGATCAGCGTTGATGGCAACGACCTGTCCGTCATCGTTCTTGATGTAATCAGAAGCCTTGTCGCCGGAATTGGACTGCACGATACCGATAGAGCCGCCCTTGAGCGTGAGCGGATAACGCGCCCACGCATCCATGGTGCGTCCCTCCCAGTAGGTAATCTCCGGAAGGATCCACTCAAGACCATTCTTCTGATTGTCGGTCACAGCATCAGACAGAGTCACTACCTGACCGAGCACCGGATTATCGTTGCTGGTTTTAATAATTTCCTTGGTATTCGAATTGAACAGATCGATCAGGAACTGCTGTCCCTTGGTGTTGATGCTCTCAGTTGTCGTCACAGCAGCCTTGGTGTCTGTGCTGACAATCTGGAATTTCACCTGGGAAGAAGCGCATTCGTTCTCCTTTTTGCACGAAACAAGCGAGGCAGCCATCGCAATCCCCGCCACAATTGAAATAATCCTGTAGTTCTTCATGATGATTGGATGGTTACTCAAATGAAACTTCAAAACCGTTTTCACCAAGATCGGCGAAGCCATCCTTGTAAGATTCAACCTGGACATCAGCATCGACCTCGACGATCGAGGATGTCAAGAATCCTTGCTCTGTTACTATGCGCACTTCACGCATAGCAAGGCCTGTATATTTATTTTTCATAGTTGCAAACACGCTCACTTTCAATTCTAATTGTCTTGCTTTTCTAATCGCCCGCAAAAATAGAGTAAATTCTGCTATTATGCAAGCAATATTGTGATATTTTTATGTACAAAATCGGATTCCCCGAAATATTGGAACCAAAGTACAATTATTGCGTATTTTCTTGTATAATTCGGAACTGCAGAACAAATATAAATCTCCCATTATTTTTTGATATCTAACAAAAATTCACTTTCTTTGTACCAGATTTTTAACCAGAAATTGAATTGAAAGTTATGAAACGGACCCAGGCCTATCACGGGCTATTCCTCCAGGCAATCCAGATCCTCCCAGAAGAGGGTTTTCTTGCCGGATCCAAAGACGATGTCGTAGTCGGAGAAAATACAGAAGTAGTTATCGACGAACAGATCGGCGGAGCTGATATTGAAATCGGCGAATGGGACTAACATCTAACAAGATTGCAGAATCATGAACAACAGAACCATCATATTTGCGATTGCACTGGCCGTGCTCGCAAGCTGTCAGGAAAAATGGGCTCCGGAAAACGCTGGAACCGGAAACAATATTCGCTTTTGCGCAACCAAAACAGCCACCAAGACTGTATATGACGACGAGAACGATCTCCAGATAAACTGGGTGGCTGGTGACCAGGTTAAAATCTACTGCGCTGAAGCAGAGGACGTTAAGGAAGCAACCTACAAAGTAACCCGCAAAGAAACCTTAGGACAGAAGCACAAAGGGCACCTACAGCTCGCTACAGAGATAAACAAGGATGGTCTTAAATGGGGCGGAGACACAGATGAGCACAACTTTTTCGCGGTTTACCCCGCAAACACCACCATCACAGTTGAAGACGGCATAGCAACCTGCAAGGTAAACACCAATCAGATTTGCACGGTCAGAAACAGTTCTGACGACCATATCGTTGCCGACCCTGACATGACGAATGCCTACATGGTTGCCGATCTCAGCACCCAGCCGGTAGACAGCGTCAATCTTCACTTCCGCCCGATCATGACAACTTTGAAGATCAAGATACAGGCGAAGACCGATGGAAACCAGACCGATGCAATGGTCACTGGAGTCAGCATCATTTCCAAGACAAAATGCTTCACCGACAAATTCTCATACGACATCGAAAACAGTCAGATCATATACGACGAAAACGCTGTTACTGAGTCTGTTACGACCATGGTAACAGTAAAGAACGGAAGCAACAACTTCGTGGATCTCGCAACCGGGAGGACCCTGACTTTGACAGCCTTCATCCCGCCTGTGGATGTCGATGCCGATAATCCAATCCAGATACAGTTGCATTGCCAGCATACCGATGTGCTGAAGACAACCCTAGGCATAAAGGCTGGAACCCAGATTGCAGCATCCTCAAAGCGAAAAATTACGCTCCCTAACGTACCAAACACAGTGCAGAAGGGTAATAACTGGATTACACCTCTGGATGACAATATCTATGTCAGCCAGCTTTCTATCCCGGGTACCCATGATGCAGCAACAGGAGACGGAACACCCTTCTCGTTGGGTAAGACGCAAGAAATGAAATTAGACGCTCAGTTTGAGATGGGAATTCGCGCTTTTGACCTTAGACCAGCGGTAAGCAGCGGAAACATCATCCTTTGCCACGGAGCTGTAGCAACCAGTTTCAACTGGGACCAGGTCATGGAACGCTTCAAGTTCTATCTGAGTGAAAACCCTGGTGAGTTCATCATCGTGGCCCTCAGGCATGAAGATGAATATGATAACAATTCCAGTCAGTGGGGAGGCTTGATGCAGGGCAAACTTGAAACCATAAAAGCTACTACCAATCCCGCTACAGGAGAAAGTTACACAATAGACTTCCGACCGGATCTCACCGTAGGCGAAATGCGAGGAAAAGTTCTCTTCTTATGCAGAGACTGGACAGCCTACAATAGCAACGGCCCTGTAGTTGGAGGGTACATGGGCTGGTCTCATGATAAAGAAGGTGCCGAAGTTCCCATTTATGGTCCCGATAGCAATAGTAGGGGTACACTGAATATCCAAGACTGCTATCACTATTCCGATGCCGGTCTAAACCTGTTAAATTACAGAAAATTCCCAGAAAGAAAATGGGAGGCCATTGAAAAGCAACTGAACATAAGCGCAACATTCCATACGAATCCAGAGCTTGTCAATCGCTGGTGTATTAACCATACGTCAGGATATACCGACAATTTGATTTCTACAACGAATGGTTACCGAAATAACGCCGCCAACAACCATATCAAGTTCTACAACAAGATTACCTCTCCGGACTGGGTTGGTAGCACTGGCATCATTCTCTCCGACTTCGTAGGAGCGCGTACAAGCGGAAATTACACTGTCTACGGCGACCTCCTGCCTCAGGCGATCATCGACAATAACTATAAGTATCACATGGTGCGCAAGCAGTAGGCGCAATCATCAGAATTATCAAATCCACGGTTCGCATGGGCCGTGGATTTTCTTTTGCGCGGCCCGAGCGGCTTCGGCGTTAACGACTTTGCACCGGGCACGCAAAACCCTTTCCCAGACCACCTGTCCACGATTGTCGTGTCAGGTGCAGGCATTAAGTCTGCACCGGGCACGCGAAATGGCGACTCAGGCCGCAGAAGAATGGTATCGGTGCCCGGTGCATATGCAATAACTGCCGCAGCGGCCGAAACTGTCAGCATCGCCGCCGCGACCCAAAGCCGCCTCGGCAGGAGAGAATTGTCCTGCGTCGTGCGTGGAACCCGCAATTCTGCGCACGAGGCAAACCAGCCCCGCAGCATCGTGCGTGAAAACGGCGGTTCTGCGCACGACACAAACCATGTTAGCCTCGCCGTGCGTGAAACCGGCCATTCTGCGCACGACACAAACCATGTTAGCCTCGCCGCGCTCCCGTAGGCGAAACAAACCGTTGCGGCGGGAGAAATTAGCCCTACCGCGCTCCCGAATAAGACACAAACCGTTGCGGCGGGAGAGAATAGCCCTGCCGCGCTCCCGAATAAGACACAAACCGTTGCGGCGGGAGAAATTAGCCCTGCCGCGCTCCCGGAGGCGAAACAAACCGTTGCGGCAGGAGAAACATAGCACTGCCGCGCTCCCGAATAAGACACAAACCGTTGCGGCAGGAGAGAATAGCCCTGCCGCACTCCCGAATAAGACACAAACCGTTGCGGCGGGAGAAACTAGCCCTGCCGCGCTCCCGTAGGCGAAACAAATCGTTGCGGTGGGAGAAAACAGCCCTGCCGCGCTCCCGAATAAGACACAAACCGTTGCGGCAGGAGAAACTAGCCCTGCTGCGCTCCCGTAGCCGCCACAACAACCGCCCCCTCAAAAAAAATCAAAAAAATTCTTGCAGAAATAAAAAACCTTCTTACCTTTGCGGTGTACTAGTTCACTAATACACTACTAAACATAAAACAACACAGTCATGATAAACATCAGAAACCTGGCATTCAGCTATAAAACCAACGCGGTCCTCAAAAACATCTCGATGGACCTCAAAGAAGGCAGCATCTACGGACTGCTCGGCGAAAACGGAGTCGGCAAAACCACCCTCCTCACCCTACTCTGCGGACTCAAAAAACCGCAGGAAGGCACAATCACCTGCGACGGATACAAACCATACGACCGTGACCCGGAATTTCTCGAAAACCTCTACTATCTCCCGGACGAATGCGCACCCGTAACAATGACCCCGGCCGAATACGTCAAGACATACGGTAAATTCTGGAAAACTTTCGACGGAGAAAAATTCACCAACCTCCTGGAAATCTTCGAAGTAGAAGCAAACCACCCGATGAACAAAATGTCAGCCGGCCAGCTGAAGAAAACCTACATATCCTTCGCAATCGCCTGCCAGACCAAATACCTGCTCATGGACGAACCGACCAACGGCCTCGACATCCCGTCCAAAACCCAATTCCGCAAAGCGGTAACCGCCTTCACCCGTGAAGACTCGGTACTGGTCATCTCCACCCACCAGGTCAAAGACCTCGAAAACATCATCGACCCGATCATAATCCTGGACCGCCAGGACGTGCTCGTGAACGCCAGCATCGAAGAAATCGAACAGAAACTCCTCTTCGACTACAGCAGCGAAATCAAGCCGGACTCACTCTACAGCGAATTCATTCCTGGAGGATGCATCCAGGTAAGGCCGAACACTACCGGCGAAAGCAGCAAGGTCAACATCGAAGCCCTCTTCAACACAGTACACGGCCACAAGCAGTTCATCAAAGAATACTTCAAGAAATAACATATGAAAACAAATACATTCGAAATAAATAGATTCTGGATGCTCTTCAGCACGGAATTCATCGCAGGAACCAAAAAGAACTGGATCAGCCTGCTGCTGATCAGCTGCCTGAGCCTCATCGCAGTGCTGATCTTCGGCATCTTCTCGACGATATTCACCGGCCACTTCTCGTTCGGAGCAGCCCACATCGGAGCGCGTGCCACATATACCGGCATATACCTGCTGATGGTAGGCATCAT
>JAKSJK010000067.1 GCA_024398095.1 Bacteroidales bacterium | reverse complement strand
CCCTTGACTATCTGTCCAAAGCCATGATACCTGG
This sequence comes from Bacteroidales bacterium, assembly GCA_024398095.1. Taxonomy (GTDB): domain Bacteria; phylum Bacteroidota; class Bacteroidia; order Bacteroidales; family UBA932; genus Cryptobacteroides. The sequence goes on along the minus strand of JAKSJK010000067.1, from coordinate 13,322 downwards.
TATCCATGTAATATCCGGTCATAGGAATGATGATGGACTGATCCTCAAAGCCCGGGACATTGCTGCTGACCACATAGGACAGGTGGTCGTAATCGGCAGTCCACCGGCAATTGTTCTTCAGCCAGAACAAGTCAGCCACATTCGGCATACGCCAGCATCCGCCAAGAATCTGGTGGGCAGGATCGTCCTCCAGGGAGAGAGAGATGTTTTTCGGCTCATTCATATACTTGGTGTAGGTCTTCAAAGAACTGTCATACCACTTGTATGAATCCTTGGAATAGCCTTTTTCCTTGCCGGAATGCCAGCGCTCCGCACTTGGTCCATCCATTTCGAAGTACTGCGTCTTGTCACCCCACGCCAGATAATGACCGTAAAAGTATAGCTCCGATGTACCGAGATTGTATTTGCGGAAGAAGACCGGCCTGTCACCGTAGCGATACCCCAGGTCTACTCCCCCAGCGGGAGCGATCGGAGGAGTAACTTTTATCGTAGCGGAAACGGTGAAATAGCCATCCAGGGACATTCCCCGGATCGCTGTCGTGCCTACATTCTTGGCCACGAACTCGGCAGTACCGTCAACAGTACCTTCGAAATCCGCAATATTGGTATCGGTTATTACCCACTTCATGACCTTGTTGCTGGCATTGGAAGGAGTAAAGACCGGCTTGATCTCGAAACGTTCTCCCGCCGGAGCCGAATATGAGGTCTGATTGAGCTTCACGCCCGTCAGAGGAACGAGATTGCTCACCACGTTCACTTCACACTCTGCAGAAAAATCGCCACAGGTTGCAACAATCTTGGACTTGCCTATCTTGATCGCGCTGAAAAGATACTCGCCATCCTCTTCCCAGTCATATTCGAGAATTGTAGGATCCGAAATCTCGAATGAAACCGATTCCTGGGCATCTGCAGGGATAACTATAGCTTTCACACCGGAACTCTCCCCAAGCTTGAGGGTCATAGACTCCGGTTCCAGTCTCAAGCCTGTAAGCATAGGCGGATTTGCATAGACAATGGCCAGGAATTCAGTCTTGAAGCCGCTCTCGGTCGTCAGCCTTACGACAGTCTCGCCCTCACTCAGGGCAATCAGTGACACCTTTCTGCCAGTGTTGTCCTCACGGCTGTATTCCATGATGACGGACTGGTCCGCAATCTCCCAGTAAATCCTCTCCTTGGCATTCACCGGTTCAACCCGTACATTGAGATAAGAAAGGCTGTCAACCCTTGTTACAAGATAAGGTCCCAATGGCTCTGTACCAAGGAACACCTCGGCATTTGTAATCGGACGGCCATCCTTGCTGCAGGAAGAGAGACCCGCCATCAGAGCCATGACGCAGGCACTCAGAAATAGTCTGAATTTCATAGTATATATATCCAAATCGTTACAAATGAATCAATTAATTTTTACAAGCATGACTGCGTCGGCATAGATCAAACCACTGCCTTCCGACGGTCTTAGCTTAATCTGGAACTCCTCTCCTGCCGTCAGTTCAATATCACGCAGATGATGCCATGCACCGTGAGTCTGACCGGAAACCGTCACCTCGCGTGTATCCACAGACACCTGCACACCATCCTGGAAAGCGAAGGTGGAAACCGGATTCAGATCAGGAGCTTTAAGCCTCTGGTACGAATAGACGGCATATCTGCCTGCTGTCGGAACCGTAGTAGAATACACTAGCTCGCCACTGTCGCCTGTGAGCGCGGTCGGGCCGTATCCACGTGTACTTTTCAGAACGGTCCACTCCCCTTCCGCAACAGCCTGATCGTCATCGATGATTATGTCAGGAGCTGTTCCGTCCAGATAGGGATCTTCGGCAATGATCCTGTTGACCGCCTCGACATCCACCTCCTGCAGAGAGTTCAAACCTTCCTTGTCGGCCTGGGCTACAGCGAGTCCCGCAGCCTGTCCCATGCACATGAAAACAGGCTCCATGCGGATGGAACCGTAAGCAATGTGAGAAGCCGAGCAGCATACGCTTACGAGCAGATTTGTGCATTCTGTGCGCTTGGGAGTGATGGACCTATATGAAATTGGATAAGGAAGGCCACCCCTGATCTCCGCGTCACCTTCATTCTTTACCATATACTTTCCATCCTTGCAGACCACAAGTCTCTGACAGTTATGCGAATCCATAGTATAGGCCGCCATGGCTATTCCATCCGGCGCAATCACCCTGCCGTCGCAATCCGCCTGCGTAGCCACATACTCGCCGACCATCCTTCTGCACTCACGGACATATAGCTGAGGGGTCCAGTTGCCGCACTCCACATATTCGTCCATAGGCAATCCCCAGCGCTGCATGAAGGTCTGCAGCCGCTCCGGCACACGTGCGTCATGCGCAAAGAAATAGAGCAGTCCGAGAGTATAGTCCTTGTGAGCCTGGATAATCTCCTGACGACGTTCCCAGCTTGCCTCTGCATAGTCGTGGTTCATGCCGATCATGTCAGTCGAGAAACCGCCGTAATTGTTTACATCAGTCTTGCGGCCCGGCATCATACTCCAGATGAAATACTTTTCCTGCTGCGGCTGGGCTTCGAAAAGCCGTACGAGAAGTTCGTATCTGGTAGAATCATAACGTTCCGGACGCGCAATAGGAATCATATTTTCAAGGCTGTCCGTCAGACAGATGCGATAATTATAGGCCTGAATCAGCGAATCACCCTGTCCGTTCGGCGGGAGCTGGTTCCCGCTGATGCCCCACAGCAGCCCGCTGTCTGGATCGCCGGGGACGACGAACGGATCCACTCCGTCCGGAAACTGGTGCTCGTGAAGCAGCTGCGCGCCGTTCCATGTCTCGCCATATTCCGAATTATCTTCACGTCCAACCCTGTATCTGACTCCACTGCCGGCCATTAGGTCGCCCTCATATGTGGCATCGATGAACCAGTCTGCATTGAAGGTCAAGGTATCCGAGTTATTCTTTCCGCCTGCCACACGTATGCTGCGGATCGAAGTACGGTCCATGGCGGCATCGCAGAAATGGTACCCCTTGACTACCTTTATTCGTGGATTATCGAGATACTCCTCCAGCAGCTCCTTTGCAACACCAGGCTCGAAAATCCAGGATTCAAAGCATCTGTAATGGCTTCCCAGCCTGCGGAAAAACTGCAGAGGAACGCCTTTCACGACCTGCTTGTTGCCGATGTCTGTGAACCCCAATCCACCTGAAAGCATACCTCCGATACGGCAGGATGGTTCGATTACGACCACATCAAGTCCCTGATTTGCAGCGGCATAGGCAGCCATCACGCCGGAAGCCGTACCTCCGTAGACGCAAAGATCATATTCCTTGGAAGTTTTCTGCGAACATGCACAGAAGATCATTCCGATAGTCAGGAAAAATATAGAACGGACTTTCATATCTACTTTAGAATGGATAGATCGAGTTTTACACCAGCACGGAATAGATCGAACGGCCAATCGTGGAATCCATGCTGATAAAGTACATATGGCTTGACATACCAGTTCTGTGGGCCGAAGTCCATCTGCAGAAACAGCACCTGCGGGAAATCACCATCATGACGCCAGCCCCAATAACCGCCATACTGAGCAGCAGCACGCACATATTCATGGGTGTAATTTACCTTTGCACCAAACTGAACGGCATCATTCTGAACACCGACGCCCGTCTGCCAGCATAGAAAGCCGGCTGAAGCAGAAACTCCGACCGGCCCGAAAGTCTTGCCAAGGGACAAGTCGAAGAAATAGCCGGCGGCATCATATCCGCGACGCACCGGATAGGCATCATTTTCAGAGGCCGTACGCATGCCCGCCCTAAGCAGAATCGCTGGCCAGTACTGTCTTTCGCGAAGGACCTGGATATCTGTGCTGATGAAAAAGGCTCCAGTCTTGTGGCCTTTCGCCAGAGAAGGATCGGCGGGCAGGCCACGGTAGGCAAGCACATCATCGCTCTGATCATACCACTCCTGGAGAGCTCCCCATGCACTCAGATTGACTCTGTCTGTGAAAAGTGGGATATGCAGTTCCAGATAAATGTCACCGGTATAGTCTTTCTGCCCGGTGTGGCCAAGAATAAAATCACCTGTCAGGATTGCCTGTAAATTTCCACTGGTCCTGGCAGCATCATTCATCTGAGGCACCTGGAAGGCATTGGGGCCGAAGTAAGCCGAAGAGACATAAGTCTTGTGGCCCTGGGCTGAAAGCATACAGGGAAACAAGACTGCCACAAAGGCTGCTATCTGTTTTCTATTCATATATTATTTTTCAGTCTTCACATAGCATGCGACGGACCTCGGCCCGTGATATCTTTCCCGTCGCGGTCATAGGGATTGCCTTGACACGTCTTATCACCTTAGGTATCTCGTAACGGTCCAAGGCAGCAAAAGCGGTTTCCAGCGTGGCATCTTCGAGCTGTCCATCCGCATCTTCGAGGAGAAGCGCGACCACCTCCCCGAACTTAGGGTCCTTCTTTCCACCGATGCAGAACGGTACCCGTATGAATGGCCTTAGTCTCTCTTCGATATGCTCTGTCTGAAGCTTGATTCCCCCGCTGCATATGATGTTGTCGCGGCGTCCGAGGATACGGAAACGGCGACCGTCCAGTTCGGCGATATCGTTAGTTACAAGCTTGTCCTGATGCACCAGAGGAGCATTTATCACAAGGCAGCTGTCCTCGTCAAGAGACAATTCCACCGAGTCGAACGGTTCATACCACTCGCTCGCATCCGGGCCGTTCAGACGCCTCAGGGCAATGTGGGAAAGGGTTTCGGTCATGCCGTAGGTGCTCCAGATGGCTGGTGCAAGCCCCTCTGAGCTGAGCTGGGAAATAGCAGACTGCAGTTCAGAACTGATTGCTCCCCCACCGATGATCAGATGGCGTATCCGGCGCATGGCTTCCCTCTCCTGCGGGACCTGCAGGGAACAGAATACCTGGGATGGTACCATTGCGGCAAAGTCAATGTTGCAGTCAAGGTCCGCGAGCGGATGGTTGGAAGGTTCCACTTCAATCAGTCTGAGACCGCGTTCAATGCTGCGCACAGCCATCATCTTGCCGGCAATGTAGTCCAGAGGCAGGCAGAGCAGGGCTGTGTCACCTGGCTTCAGGCCGAGAAAATCACAGGTGATCCTGGCAGAATCCAGCATCCTGTGCTTCTCGACCCACATCGGCTTGGGTGCACCCGTACTTCCGCTGGTATGCACCAGAAGCTCAGTGTCCGGCGAATTCCATTCAGCTATGAATTCCTGCAGCTTCATAAGTTTTATTTTCTGAGCCAGAGGCTGCTGCCTCTCAGTTCGACTCCGTTGTCTATATTGTCGGTAAAGAGCAATCCGGTACCCAGTCCCTGAGGAAACACGATCAGAGGGCCGTATGCCTTGGCAGCCAGGAGTGCGACATTTTTCAGCCCGACATTGCTCTCAAGCGCAGATGTGATCCAGGAGCCGATTCCGCGCTGAGAAGCCATGCGGATCCATTCCATAGTGCCGCTGATTCCCCCATGCAGAGTCGGTTTCAGAACAATGTATTGCGGTTTGATGCAGTCCAGCAAGGCCTGGCGTTCAGAACTTCCGTTCACTCCGATCAATTCTTCGTCGAGAGCGATAGGGACAGGCGTATTCCGGCAAAGCCTGGCCATTTCATCCCATCCGTTTTCAGGGGTCTGCCACCTCGCGGGTATCGGCTGTTCGATGGAATGCACATCCAAGGCTGCCAGCTGATCCAGACGGGACATCACATCGGAGGCACGGAATCCGCCATTTGCATCCACACGAAGCTGGAGCTCAGCTGCAGAAAAACGGCTGCGTATCATCTTGAGAAGCCTGAATTCGTCTTCCCAGTCAATGGCTCCGATCTTGAGCTTGATGCAGCGGAATCCCATGTCCAGCTTCGACTCAATCTGGGTCAGCATATCCTCGTAAGGGGCCATCCATATCAGGCCGTTAACAGGAATACCTTCTTCGCCGCGGGCAAAGCCAGTGTCGTAAAGCAAGGAATCCTGGCGGCAGCCCATAAGTGCAGATTCCAAAGCAAAGAGCAGTGCCGGATAGGGGCGCAGATATTCCCTGAAGTCCTGGCTCGCGAGCGCCTCCCCAATGAGCTTGCGCACCGTTGCCACGTCGGGATAGGCCGCACGGTCACAGGACAGATCCGGAAGGGGCGCACACTCGCCCACGCCGACCTGTCCGCTCAGGGCATCGGTAACACTGACTATGAATGCGCGATGCTCAGTATAGGCTCCCCTGGAAGTCCTGGCAGGCTTCTTAAAGTGGAGCATACGTTCTTCAACATCAATCTTCAGATGTATATTTATTGCCGGCTCTGACATATTTTGTAAAGTTACTCAAATATATCATATCTTTGCATCATAATCACAATTGAAAAAACAATGAAACGTTTCGCTCTGACAGCTATGGCCATTGTCATGATGGCATGCGCACAAACTTCTGTTGAAAATAAAGATATGGCAGCAGAAATTCTCAATAACGGCAGCAGCCTCGATCTGAATGAGCTGCAGTGGACCAGAGAGCCAAAAAGCTTTGCCATATCAGGTGACACAATTACCGTGGTAACCAATCCGGGCACAGACCTTTGGCAGCGTACCTACTATCATTTCCGCAACGACAATGCTCCAGTGCTGCAGATGAGCACCCGTGAGCAGTACTTTAGCTTTGTAGTGAAGACCGATTTTCAGGAGAGCCACCAACGCTTCGACCAGTGCGGAGTTGTGATGTATCTGGATAGCGAGAACTGGCTCAAGGGCAGCATAGAATTCGAGAACGAAGAATTCCAGCACCTTGGCAGCGTTGCCACCAACCACGGCTACAGCGATTGGGCTACCACTGCGATCCCAGCCGATGTGAAGCAGATGTGGTACCGTCTGAGCCGTCGTGCCGACGACTTCTGCATCGAGTGTTCTACAGACGGCGAGTCATGGAGCCAGATGCGCGTTTGCCATATGTACGAAGCGCAGGACGAGATCCGTTTCGGTATCTACGCCTGCTCACCGGAAGAGTCTTCTTTCAAGGCTGTTTTTACAGATCTGGCCATCACCGAGTGCGCATGGAAGGCACACGACGGCCAGCAGCCTGACGAGGAGTAGCTGGCGAATCCGGGAAATTGCGTTATATTTGCACAAAACAACCGGAAGCTATGGCTAAAAAAGAGAAAAAGGTCTACAAGTACGACTACCCGAGGCCCGCAGTCACCACAGACTGCGTTATCTTCGGATACAATGGGAAAAACCTGCAGGTGCTGCTCGTGGAGAGAGGCATCGAACCGTTCAAGGGGGAATGGGCTTTTCCAGGAGGACACATGAGGGAGACGGAAACGGCCCTGGCATGTGCAAAGCGCGAGCTCAGGGAGGAGACCGGTCTCAAGCCTAGCTGGCTGGAACAGTTCCACACCTTCACCAGCGTAAACCGTGACCCTCGTGGCAGATATGTAACCATAGCCCACCTGGGACTGGTAAAAGTGTCTGAAGTCCAGGGTGGAGACGATGCCGCCAAGGCGCAGTGGTTCAACCTCGACCAGATTCCGACCCTCGCCTTCGACCACGACCGCATACTGCGTGAAGCGACCCGCGTCCTCAAGCAGAAGATCCATTTCGAGCCTATCGGTTTCGAACTTCTTCCTGAGGTGTTCACCATGCCGCAGCTTCAGAATCTTTACGAGAGCATACTCGGAGTCCAGTTCGACAGACGCAACTTCTCCAACAAGATGCTGCATCTGGGCATACTGGAAGACACCGGCGACAGGCCAGATGGAGCTTCGAGCCGTGTGCCGGTGAAATACCGCTTCAACAAGGAAAAATACGATGAGATGAAGTCCAAGGGCTTCCGCCTGGAATTCTAGGCGATATGCTGCCTCAGCAATGAGGTGACAGTCCCGCAGTTAAGCTTGCGGAGCGACTTCTCCTTCAACTGGCGCACCCTCTCCCTGGTGAGGCCGAAAGTCTCGGCAATTTCCTCCAGGCTCATTTCTTCGCATCCGATGCCGTAAAATGACTTCAGGATATCCCGTTCCCTCGGAGCCAGAATGTTCAGTACGCGTTCCAGGTCTGACGCCAGAGACTCCCTGTCCATCTCCATGTCGGAGGATTCGATGGAAGTATCCGGCACCACATCCATCATCGAGCCACCCTCCCCGTCTTCAAAAGGTTCGTCAAGAGACAGATGAGTGCCGCCCACACGTAGGGAATCGCGTATCTTGCCCGCCGGGAAATCGATCATCTCCGATAATTCGTCCTCATTCGGATAGCGTCCGTGCTCCTGCTCGAACTTGGACACGGCCTTGTTGATCTTACTCAGCAAGCCAACCTGATTCATAGGCAGGCGCACCATTCTGGAATTATCCGCCATGCCCTGGAGTATGGTCTGGCGGATCCACCAGACTGCATAGGAAATGAATTTGAATCCACGGGTCTCATCAAAATCGTGTGCAGCCTTTATCAGGCCCATGTTGCCATCCTCGATGATGTCCACAAGCGGCTGTCCGCTGCTCTGGTACTGCTTTGCGACCGAAACCACGAAGCGGAGGTTGGCATTAACGAGAGTATGCAACGCCTCGTCATCTCCCTCACGGATCCGTGCGGCCAGTTCCACTTCCTCCTCGGAAGTAACCAAAGGCAGGTGGCTGATCTGGTTCAGATAGATGTCCAGACAGTCAGAGCGTTTGGTAATGGTCGGTGTAATCTTGATCTGTTGCATAGTTAGAAAATTTTAAACTCATTCTTACTTACGAAACACATACGGATATATTACACAATAGGCATATTATTTGTATCTTTGCATACCGATTTAGAACAATTTTTTATAACATTTCAAAACAAACACGACATGACAAAGTTTTTTAGAACAATTCTTTCAATTGCCGCGATAATGCTGGCTCTGACCTCCTGCAACAAAAAACAACCCGAGCGTCTCCGTCTCGCCCTGGTAACGATAGAGTCCACCGAAAGCGGTGTCAACATTCAGCTCGACGACACTACCGCCCTGCGTGCACCGGGTCTTAGTCCGGATGCCTTCAAAGGCAAGAAAATCCGCGCAATCATCAACTATTTCAAGGATAACAGCGAAGGAGCCCTGGAGAACGACATCAAGCTCGTAGCCATCGACACTATCCGCACAAAGATGGCAGAACCGGATCTGGGCGAAGCAAATGACGAGACCTATGGTGACGACCACATCGAAATCGTCAATGACTGGGTTACCATCGGTGAAGACGGCTACCTCACTCTCCGCATACGCACCTATCGCGACGATCCGAGAAAGGATCACTATGTGCACCTGATCGACAAGGGTTTCAAGGATGGCAAGTACTGCTTCGAGCTGCGTCACAATGCACAGGACGACGAGGCGGTCTATTACGCTGACGGTCTTATCGCGTTCAACCTGAACGAGCTTGCACCGGTGGATCGCACCCCTGTAATTCTCAATCTTAACTGGGAAGGTTTCTCCGGGCCGAAGAAAGCAGACGTCAAGCTGACATTCAGACAGAGGTAAGATATGATTAAGGACTCTCGGAAATAGAGTCCTTTTTTTTTGAAAATTTTTCATGATGTGCCGTGGTTTGGCACATCGAGCATCTACCTTTGCATCAAAACTAAAGGTAAGATGGAAAATCAAGTATTAAAGAAAATCGACGACCAGGCTCTTTGCGAGCTGGCGTTTCTGCTCGGGAAGCAGATGGGATCCGAGGCGATCAAGGAAAGTGTCAGAGAAACAGCGGAGGAAACATCATGCTTTTCGTTCTGATCTTTGCATGCATGTCGGTCCTGTACATGTTTACTGGACCTCAGGAGCAGTAGCCGCATCGGTGCTATCCTGCCTGTATTTCGACAGTTCCACCTGCAGGTCTGTAATTGTGCTGTTCAGGTCTTGGATACGTTTGTCGTAGTATTCGTAGATGCCACGTACAATCTCGGTCTGGTCGACGCGGGATGCCATGTCTGAAGCCTCCTGGCGAAGCACAATCTGACTGCGGCTGATACCCTTCAGTTCGGCCTGCTTGTAGATTGTCTCCTGCTGATCTTCGTTCAAGCCCTCGCCAGCAATGAAGATCTCAATGGTATACGGCTTCGAGTCCGTATTTACCTTATGATTATATATGTAGCTGCCGCCGATGGTCTTGTTTGCGGAAACCAGCTGCTCTGCGTTCATATTGAAATTGTTCTCACGGATGATCAAGACGGCTGACCAGATGCTCGGAACGATGAGGATTACAGTTAGAGCGGTGATCAGGGCGGCATTCTTCTTATGAGCCTTCTCATCCTGCATGCGTACCATCGGGAAGCCTAGATACTTCGCAGAAAGGAAGGCTGCCAGTGCGATGAATATGCTGTTGATGCTGAAGAGATAGAAAGCGCCACCTAAGTAGTGCCAGCTCAGTTCCGCGATGCCATAGCCGGCCGTGCAGAGAGGAGGCATGAGAGCGGTGGCAATAGCTGCACCGGACATTACCGTGCCCTTATCCTTCCTGCTGATCTCGAGAGTAGCCGCGAAACCGCCGAACAGGGCGATCAGCACATCGTAAATGCTCGGATTGGTTCTGGCAAGCAACTCGGTAGGAGCAGCAAGCTTGAGCGGAGTGATCGCGAAATAGAGTGCGGATGCTGCAATACTTATCAGCACCATCACCATCAGGTTTTTCAATGAAGACCACACCAGTTTGGTATCGTTGGTGCTCAGGCCGAGGCCGAAACCCAGGATAGGGCTCATCAGCGGAGACACGAGCATGGCGCCGATGATAACCGGTATCGAGTTGACATTCAAGCCGATGGACGCAATGATGATTGCGAAGAAAAGAATGTAGACATTAGGACCGCCGAAAGCGATGTTCTGACGGATATTCTGTGCCGCAGCCTTGGTGTCAAGATGCCCCTTGAGACTGGCTACACCCTTGATGTAATCTGTAATTCTGCTCATACATCATGATATTACAAATATTATGCGGGCCGACCACTTCTGACAAACTGTCAGCCTAGCGGCCCAGCCTTATGATGTCCGACGCGTTGACTTCCATCTTGCGGAAGCCTTCTTCAGTAACCTTGACCACAGCCCTGCACATCTCTTTCATCGAAGTGTACTGCCCGAGCAGACGCAGGAGCGGATACATCGCCAGCGCGACCTTCTGGGCCTTGAGCTGGTGATTGATCTGTCCCTTGAAAGGAGCCATGAACATAGGCCTCCAGCCAAAGCTGTGTCTGAATCCCATGCCGGCGAGTTCATGTTCAGTAGAGCTTTTCACCTTCTGCCAGTGCTGGACGCCCTTATCGGTCGTACCTGCGCCGGAAACATAGATGAAAGTCGTTTTATCCTTGTCCGGAAGAATCTTTCCAAGGTGTACAGGTATATCGTGGGAAATCACATCGTAAACCTCGTGAGGCGTTCCGACCGAAGTGATTCCAGCGGCGAAGAATACTGTGTCGTATCCGGCCAGCCTGGGATCTCCTTCCTCAAGTTCCATCAGATCGGGAACAACCAGTTCCTTCAGCTTCGGATGTGAATGTCCACAAGGTCTGCGCGAGATGGACAGCACCTCGTCGAACTTTTCATTGTCAAGCATTGCCAGGAGCATTCCCTCCCCCACATAGCCGGTCGCACCGGTGATGATAGCTTTCATGTTCAAGTCACTATTTCTTTATTTCGTAATCCGACCTGAGGAAAACCTCGTCTGTGATATCTCCGCCGGCCACATACTTCTCGTAGCCGTTCCATAGATAGTCCTTATAGAAAGGATAGGAGTTGAACACATCCCCATCCCCCTTCAGACGAGGGTCTCCAGTACGCTTCAATTCAGCCCAGAGCAGTTTGTGCAGCTTCCTTCTGACACAGCTGAAACGCCTGTCACAAGAGAGGTTCCGCATGCAGTCAGGGTCGTCATCAAGCTTATAGAGTTCCTCGTGCGGGCGCAGTCCGAAGCACAGATTCCAGGTATCAGTCTCCCTTCCTTCCCTGTGTTCATCCAGGATGAAAGTCTTGGTAGGCGAACTGTCGGCATCCCTGTAGCCATATTCCGGATTTCCGGCAGGATAGAGTCCTTCCTCGAAATTCACCAGGTACAGGAATCCGTCGCGGAGTATGCCTCTGATAGGATAACCTGCATTGCCAGGACGCGCCTCGTCGTGTCTCTCACGGCCGAAAAGGGCAAAGTCCCTGCTGATTTTCCGGTCACTGCGCAGAATCGGACCAAGGCTTACACCTTCAAAAGGCTCCATCCCGGCCTCCTGTGCATCCACGCCCATTATTTCCATGATTGTAGGAGCCAGATCCACCAAAGAGACATACTGGTCGCAGGACCTGCCTGGATTCTTGATTCCCTGAGGCCAGCGGATCGCCAGCGGAAGGTGAGTCGAGCACTCGTAGGAATTACCCTTGCGGCGCGGGAAAGGCATGCCGTTGTCCGAGGTTATTATAATAATGGTATCGTCTGCAACACCTGCTTCCTCCAGGAGATTCAAGGTCTGGACGACATGGGTGTCGTAGTAGCTTATCTCGAAGCCGTAGTCAAGCATATCGCCTCGGACTATGTCATTGTCCGGCCAGTATCCCGGCACGTAATCGACATCGGAAGGAGTCTTGCCGGTGAGTGCCATTCCTGAACCCTGCTGATACTTCCGGTGTGGTTCGCGTATTCCCATCCAGAAGATCCAAGGCTGGTCCTTATCTCCCAACTCGAGAAACTGCTTGAAATTGGCGGCGTAATCCCATTTGCCCAGTTCAGTTGTCGGAGGATTCTCCACGAGACATTTCTGATAAGGTTTGCCTGTGAGTCTGCGGGCTGCGCCGTTACGCTTGCCGGCATCCCCGGGAGCCCAGCCCTTGCCTGTGAAACCTGTCCTCACGCCCCTGTCTCCGAGCGCCTCGAAAAGAGTCACATACTCATCATCCGGCCAGACCGGAATATGGTTTCCAAGTGGTCCCAGCTGCCAGGAATAGCGTCCGGTAAGCAGGCTCGCCCTGGAAGGAGCGGACTTGGCGTTCGGGGTATAGCAGCGATTGAAAAGTATGCCTTCGGAGGCAATCCTATCGAAACCTGGAGTGTCCACCCAGCTACAGCCATAGGCACCAGCATGCGGAAAGGACTGGTCATCAGCCACAATCAGAAGTACATTCGTGGCGTGAGCCAACCCCGGCGTCAAAGCAGCCAGCAACGCGGCCGAAAGCGGCATTCCAAGTCTTGACATACTACTTGTAATCCTCCATGACAAATTTTCTCGGACGGGTCATCGTCTCGGTGTAGACATTGCCGAAGCGGTCCGTAACCTTGATTTCCAAGGTGGAAGTAGCAGAGCCGGCAGTCACAATGAACATATTCTGGCTGCTGTAAGGGTCCGTCGTCGACGAATTTGTATTGTAGCAT
>JAKSJK010000066.1 GCA_024398095.1 Bacteroidales bacterium | reverse complement strand
TATTCTCCGGATTTTCTTTTGCGGTAGAGTTGCCAGCTGTTGAAGCAGTTGTGCCAGATGCTGTAGAAGCCGCCGGCTACGGCGGTTACCGGTTCCATGAAGGTGTAGCCCATCCAGATTGCGAAGACTGTGTTTTTCTGGCCCAGGGCCTGTCCGGCTGTGATCTTGTGATTGTATCGGGCGCCTATCTTTTTGCCCAGGGCGAACTGGAGTATGCAGGTCAGGAGGGTTGCGAGGCCCATGGCCGTGAGGATTGGAAGGGTAGTGCCGCTGTGGACCAGGGAACGGGTGGTCATCAGTATTGCGAGGGTGAGTGAAACGGCCCAGATGTAGAAGGCCAGGTCCTTGAAACGAACGATTTTGCGGTGCAGGTGCGGGGCCATGTAGCGGACCATCCAGGCGAGCAGGCAAGGGCAGATCAGCAGCGGGAAGACCTTCGCGAGAATCAGCCAGAATGCCTCCAGGAAGGTTTTACCGTCGGAAGGGTGGAGGAGAGGCACGAAGACAGGCACCACGATCGCGGTCGCGATGTTGATCAGTACCGTGTAGGTGATGATGCCGGCAATGTCGCCGCCCAGCTTGTCGGTCACGACGGCTGCGGCTGTAGCGGTCGGGCAGATCATGCAGATCATTGCGGCTTCGACTATCACATCGTAGCGGCTGTCGGGCAGCAGTGCGAGGACGGTTCCCATGGCGGCGTAGGAGCCCACCTGGATCAGCAAAAGCCACCAGTGCCACCTGTGGGGCTTCATCTGACGCGGTTCGATCTTGCAGAAGGTCAGGAAGAGCATCGTGAAGAGCAGAAGCGGCTGGATGATGCCCATAGCGTGAAGCAGGTACGGGCCAGCCGGGTGGAGAAAGTCCATCTCGGCATAGATGAGATACATGGCTGCTCCGGTCGCCATACCCAGCGGAAGCATCCAATCTCTGACGAATTTTTCAATCTTGCTCATAACGGGCGGCAAAGATGACCTTTTTTATCTAAATTTGCAACGGTGAATACTACTGGTTTCATAGCCTCACGCCTCCGCTTCAAGGGAAAGTTGCCGCTGATCTGCATAGCGGTAAGTTTTCTGGTTATGATAATAGCGGTAGGAGTGAGTTCCGGCTTCCGGCGCGAGATACGCGACGGAGTTGGCTCCGTGAGCGGGGATGTGCAGATTCTGCCGAACACCCGCGATTTCTCAGGCGAGGAGAGTTTCCTGGACTGCAGTCCGTCGTATCTGGGAAAGGTTGACTCGCTGACCTATGTGTCTGAGATTATCCCGGCAGTGTATCGCGTGGGCATAATCAAGAAGCAGGATAATATCCATGGTGTACTTTTCAAAGGTGTGCCCGGCCGTCAGGATACGACCTCTCTCGGGGTGAGCATCCCGCGCCGTCTGGCTTCACTGCTCTCAATCGGGGTGGGCGACAGACTGCAGACATATTTTGTCGGAGAGAAGGTGCGTGCCCGAAATTTCACCGTTACGGATATATACGACGGCATCCTGACCGCAGACGACAAACTGGTAGTGTACGCCTCCCTGGAGGACATGCAGAGGCTGAACGGATGGGACGAAGACCAGGCTTCCGCCCTGGAGGTGAGACTGAAGCCGTCCCACAGGTCGGTTCAGGACATTCAGCAGGCCCAGGGTGAGATCGGGTTCATTACCCATGCCTACACCGCAGAGGACGAGGTCCCGGTATATGTCACATCTTCTGTCTCGACCTATCCACAACTCTTCGACTGGCTGAATCTGATTGATTTCAACGTCCTGTTTATCCTGATCCTGATGACAATCGTGGCCGGCTTCAACATGATTTCCGGACTGCTGATAATGCTCTTCGAGAACATCTCCACAATAGGTCTCTTCAAGTCCATGGGAATGTCAGACAAGGGGATAGCAAAGGTTTTCCTGACTACCGCATCTGGGGTTGTGCTGAAGGGTATGCTGATCGGAAATGTACTTGCAATCGCTTTCTGCCTGCTGGAAGACTGGCTGAGGCTGATTCCGCTGGATCCGGTGAATTACTTCGTTTCATATGTGCCTGCGCAGCTGAATATCCCATTGATCCTGGTTGCCGATCTGCTGGCATATCTGGTGATCATGCTGCTTCTGCTGATCCCGTCGCTATTCATCGCGAAGGTGGATCCGGCAGAGACCGTGCGTGTGAAGTAATTATCTGCGGGGACAGCAGAGACAGAAATATTCGTAGGTCTCGAGCACCTTCTGGACATATACTTTTGTAGTCGAGCCGTCGAAATCCGGCACCAGGCAGAAGGCTTCGGCTACATTGTCCCATACATTCGCATCCACGCCGACTACCCGTGCGGAATCCCTCGCCTCATCTATGTGGTAGAAACCTGCGTTGTAGGAGCCTATTGCGAACTTATCCCTTTCTTCCGCACTGATGTCCTCTCCATCGTGCCTGTCCAGCAGGGTCTTGAGGTAGAGAGTCCCCACTCTGATGTTTTCCACGGGGTCGTAGAGGTCGCCCGGATCGAATTTCTCCACTGAATTGGGCACCACCTGCATTATGCCGACTGCTCCCTTGGGTGACAGTGCATTGGCATAGAAGCGCGACTCTTTGTAGATCAGGGCTGCCAGCAGACGCCAGTCCCAGCCTACCGTCGGGGCATATTCCTTTATTATGTCGTCGTATGGGCTGATATGGCTCCTTCTGACGCCGTTGAAGAATTGTCTTTGGTGGCGGCAATCGTAGTTGAACAGTTTTGCAAGTTCGATAAGTTCTTTGTCTTCACGGCTGGCGTAGGCGAGAAAACTGTCGTAGACAAGGGCGTGACGCGGTTTCTTTGCCACAGTAGCCCATATTATGCTGCTGTCTGCATTGTGGTGGAGAAGAATGCCGTGAGTGTCCACACTGTCGCCTTCGGGGACGATGACAAGGTCGTATATTCCCATAAGCAGGGAATCACAGAAGTTCACCGTGTCCTTGATCGGGTGGATGTCTATGTTGCAGTGGTAGTGCTCGCCGAAGCTCTTGAGCATGCGGTAATGGAAACCGTAGTTGAGATAGTTGTCAAGCCCCAGTCCCTGGGGGACGCCGCAGCTGAGCGTGCATCCGGCAAGAGTTCTGTCGTCGTGCGTGTCTTTCGAATGCCTGGACTGGTAGAGGTTCGGGCAGAAAATCATCAGCAGCAGGACGAGGCTGGATGTTATCAGTGCTTTGTACTTCATCAGTGCCCTGCTGTCAGATGACCCCTAGGGGTGCCTCCCGTGTTGACTGATGAGTTGCCCTTGCTTGACGGAGAGACATAGAACGGCCAGTAGATTCCGAATTTGAAGGTCCTGGTGGTCCTGATGTAATGCGGTGCGCTGAAGTAGTCATGCTTCTTGGCCGGCCATCCTTCGTTCACGTTCATGACCTTGAGGAAGAGGCAGGCGCGCTTCCACTGTATGTTGATGAAGGCATCCGCATAAGGTGCGTTGCCGATCTTGATTTCTTTCTGATTCTGGAAGGTACCCAGTGCCGGATTCCATGCCTGGGCGTACCAGAGGGTATTGTACCAGACATTGAGGCCTACCTGCCACTGCATGACGTTCTTCACGATGTCGAACTGGGCATACCAGCGGAGGCGTGCAGTCACCAGAGGCAGAGGCAGCACGTCCTGATCTGAAGAGTACTGTATCTGGACACTGTTGTCGAAGTGGAATTTCCAGATCTGGAAATTCTCTGTGAGGCCGGCGGAAATCACGCTGACGGGGGTTGCTGCCTGCTTGGCCAGTCCGAGGGTGTCATAGAAGACGTGGTTGCCAATGAGGGCGTAGCCGAAATCAGCCTTCAGGCCTATTCTAGGCACATCGAGTTCGGCGGTGACCTTGGTCGTGGAAATCTTCTTGAAGTCGTTGTCCCACCTGTAGTGGTTGCTGTACATGTGCTTCTGGTACCAGTCCGCCTCCTTGAGGTCTGTCTCGAAACGGGCGGAGAGGCTGAGCGGGCTGTTGCGGTCGCGGTGGAACGGGAAGAAGTTCAGGTCCACATCCGCGTTTATGTTGAAGTCGTTAAGCTCGGCGCCGGCGAAGGTATAGCGCCCGTTGGCGTCCCAGTGCAGGTATTTCTTGTACTGGCCCTGGGCACCGGCGTATGCATAGAGGCTGTTCTGCCATACCGTGCTCTTTCCTCCAAGGTAACTCTTGTTGTTGAAGTTGTAGTAGGAGAGGAGTTTGTCGCCTACACCCACATCTATCTTCGACAGGACGGCGTCACTCTTCCATGGCTGGAGCCGGAGATAGATCCTGTTTTCCAGTCTCATCACCCTCATCGAGTCGGCACTCTTGCTAGGGTGGAGGAAGAAATTGTTGTTGTAGAATTCGCGCCCTGCAGCATTGGTGATGTTATCCTTGTAGTACTTGCTGAATACGCTGTATTCGGTGGAGTGGCCCACGAAGGCGCTGGTCACATCCTTGTCCAGAGAATCGGCTTCTGCCTGCACGGCCGCCTCCCAGTCAAGATATTCCTTGATTGCGAGGGTGTCCCCGCTGTTCATGAGGCTGTCCCTGTAGAGTTTCTCTTCCTTGATCTCCTTCAGATGACCGAGTTTCTTGAAGAACTCCATCGGGAAACGGTAACTCTGGTCGAGGAAGTAGGTGTTTCGCTTGGTGTGGTTGGAGGCCTCGCTGAGACGTATGCTGACTTCACGGGCATCCTTCACGGTTGTGTCGCGGAACCAGTTGATGCCGGTTGCGGGATCGGTGTCGATTGCGCCGCCGTTCTCTGTCCTCTCGATGCGGTTGTGGATGTAGCCGCCGTGCATGAGATAGTTCTTGCCCAGGTAGTTCAGACCGACGACTGCTGTCCTGTTGTTTGTCTTCTCGTTCTGGAGAATGCCGTTGGCGCCGAAGCGGGAATATTCAAGGCACAGGTTGAGGGCCGGGGTGATATTCTGTGTGGTGAGGATCTTGATGTTGGATTCCTCTGTCTGTACTCCGTTGAGAATGGTGCCCCAGTAGGCGAGTTCCGTATATGGGGTCTTGGTGTTGTACTGGGTGAGGTTCTCAGGGGTATAGCTCCATGGGAGATAGGCTGAGTAGAATCCCACATTTTCTTCGTGATCCCTCTTGAAGAAGTTGTTTTTCTGGGTTGGAGATCCGGAAATACCGAGCCAGGTGGCGTTGAGGTCCTCCTTGAACATCCGGTAGTCGTAGAACCAGTTGTTATAGGTGGTGTCGTATGGCACGCGCTTGATGTCATTGACATAGCGTTCGTGCTTCCACATCACCAGCCTGAGGTACTGGAGGGAGTCCGGCATGTAGGAGGTCTCCAGGATTCGCGGGGTGTTCTCCCGGATGCTGTCTTTGCGGGCTTTGATACTGTCTTTCCGCCTCTGGATGCTGTCCATGCGGTGTATCTTGCCTGGCAGTTCCTGCTCGTATTTCCATTTCTTCCTCTCACTCTTGCTCATGCTTTCCCACTTGAGCTGCCATCTCCAGGCTGCCACTTCGGAGGAATCTTTGAAGTAGAGCGAGTCGAACCTCTCAAGTTCCAATGTGTCTAGGGCTGCGATGAGCGAATCCCTGACATGGCGCCTGGTGGCTGTGTCCTTGAGGGCTACATAGTATTTGAACTTGAATGGATCCTTGAATTCAAGGGAATCCGGAATCCTGACAGTGTCGGCAGGATTGAATTCAGGTTCTGCCCACAATGCCTGGAGAGAGTCCAGCAGGACGAGGTCTGAGGAGTCCATCCAGTCCAGTCCGAAACTGTCGATCTGGGCCTTCAGGGAGTCTATGATCACACTGTCCCGCAGCCATCTGAGATGCTTGAGGCTGTCGAGACGTGCGAGTTCTGTGCTGTCGGGCGTCACTTTGACCAGGCTGTCGCCAGCGGCTGCAGGGATGTAGTCGCTGGTGTCAGGCCGGTCGAGTCCGAGGCGCCGTGCTTCAGCTCTTTCCGAGTTGAAATGGATGGCCCTGCCGGCATCCACTCCGAAGGATTGGATGGCAGCAAGGCCGATCACGACGACCGGGACCAGTATTTTCGTGAGCCCGCGGCGCATTGTTTATTTGCGGGTGAATACGGATGCGAAGCCGAGCATCTCAGGATCAAATGTAGTGTCCCACCACATGAATCCGAATGGCGGCTCGTCGTAGTCGCGGATGGTAACGATGATGCTGTCAGCGTCGATGAATGCGATTGACATGGCGCCCTTGCCGAGCTTCTCGGTGGTATCGAAGCTGCGGTTCACGCTTGAGAGTTCGTAGAAGATGCTCTGCTGGTAAGGCATGTAGACCTCAGAAACGAACATGTTGCCTTCATCTGCGGTATATTTTCCGAGGTTGACGGACTTTGCGACAGGGTTGACAGGCTCACAAAGAGTCATGGTTGCAGTGCGGAAGTACTTTGCAAAGTCACCGGTGGTGTTAGGGGTGAGGGTGAGTGCACCGTCCTTTTCTGCGATGGTGAGCTGGAAACCTTCGTTCTTTGCAGGGCAGAGGGAGAAGTCATCTTCCATTTCCATGTACCAGAGTTCCATCTCCTCGGCGTCAATCAGCTCAGAGAAACTCCAGGTGCCTGCGAGGGTCTTTGCGGTAGGGAGACCCATCACGCTTACGGTACAGGACTCCTGATCGCCTGCGATGAGGCCCGGCTGCGGAGCTATGCTGACATAGAGTTTGCCTTCTGCATCGAAAAGTTCATCAGTCTTGATGATGAGGACTGCTGAGCTTTCGCCTTCCTCAACTACAAAGTAATCGTCTGCACTCACGCTGTCTGTGGCGCCCTTGACGATGGCCTTGAACTGCATGGTGGAGCTTGCCTTCCAGTCTTTGCCGCTGTTCATTCCGGTAAGGTTCACCTTGAGCTTGAGGCTCTCGTGGAGGTTTGCAGTCTCTGACACAAAAGAGTATACGACCGGCTCGTCGAGGGTCGGGGTGAGCAGGCATACGAGCTTGCCGCCCCAGATGAAGCCTGCAGGGAGGTTGTTGAGAGTGAGCCTGATGGTGGTGATACCCTCGTCTTCGCTGTTAGGGATTTCTGCGTAAGCCTCACGCTCGCCTGCCGGGATTACCACTTCGATGTCCTTGGACTCTACCTCCTCGGTAAGCTTGATATAGGTCGCCTTGACAGTTACCTTGCAGTCAATGTCCTGGGCGATGTTTACACGGATTGCAACTGGGTTGGATGGTGCGCCGACATAGAAGTTGCCCACTACGTTCGCGAACTCGACTGTAGGGATGCCGAGTTTGGTGCAGGATACAGCGCAGAGCACTGTGGCTGCGATGATTGCGAAAAACTTTTTCATTTGTTTTGTTCTAAATATTGATTGTATTCATTTCTTGCCTGTGTCTGTACGGCTTTTTCCTCCGCCGACGGAATTTCTCCGGCAGGCAGGGTGTAGGTCGTCGTGGCGTCGTCGGTCTTGGGCGGCAGCTCGTTGTACTTGCAGCCGGTAGCCAGGCCGAGGAGGGCCATAAATGTGCAAATATATAAAAATCTACTCATATCCTTCGTTCTGTGCCATCTGAGGGTTGAGGTCCACATCACCTTTATATATAGGTGCTGTGTACATATAACGCCTCGTCGTGTACTTCAGGCCGTTGTTTATGATCCACCATTCGGGGCTGCCGTTGCGTTTGAGCTCGAACCAGCGGTCGCCCTCCATGAAGAGCTCCTTGCGCCTCTCGTCCATTATGGCCTGCATCAGCGGGGTGAGGGCATTGCCGCGGGCGTCAGCAGTGATCCTGCCCCCTCCGCGTACTGCAGGGAGAGTCGCTTCCGTCAGGTCGGTCACGCCTTCTATCCTCTCGCGGCGCAGCTTGTTGAGCTGTTCGAGCGCCTTGTCTGCCTTGCCCTGGTGATAGTAGCACTCGGCGAGCATCAGCACGATTTCCGACAGGCGCACCCGCATCTCCGGGGTCTTCCCGTTGAGCCTCTTGGCTCCTACGCAAACTCCGTACCTCACGTCTTTCTGAGGCTCGTCCCCGAAAAGTTTCACGAAATCGGCCGAGATCGGGCGTCCGTTGATATAGCCCTTGATGTAGCCGAAGTACCAGTCCAGCTCGCTGGCGTTGTTTATGTGGGTGCGGATTATGACCTCGCCCTTGCGGTCGTTTTCGGCCTGGATGACGTCGGCGTAGGTTTCCCTGCTGCTGAGCTCATATCCTCCGTTGGCGATAATGTCCTCGCAGACTTTTGCGCATCCGTCCCACTGCTCTGCCCAGAACATGGTCCTTGCGAGCCAGCACTTTGTGATGTATTCCTTGAAGATGAACAGGTCGTCCGACATCTTCAGCTCGATTGATTTGCGCAGCAGTTTTTCCGTGTAGTCGATGCTTTCCTCGAGAGTTGCCCTGGCAGGACGGTCCTGGATGTCGAAACGGTCCACGATCGGCACGCCCAGCTGCTGAACTCCTTCCTCCGGTGCGTCGCAGTACATCCTGATGAGGTCGTAGTAGCAGATGCCCTTGATTGCGTAGGCGCAGCTAAGTACATCTGAGGCCAGTCTGGAAGACCTTCCGTCCAGGTTTCCGATCACTATGTTGCAGTCGCGTATGATCTCGTAGTAGTTGCAGTACTCGGTCATGCGGTTGTTGATCAGGTCGCCAGCGTAGGCCTTGAGGTTGCCCACTGCGATGTTGGCGTCCAGGTCGTCTGCGCAGCCCTCCAGCTTGGAGAGGGTCTCCATGTTTCCGATTATGATTTCGTCTCCGCCGCCCTCGATGTCCTGCAGGTGCTTGTGCATCACGGAGGCGAACTCTGCATCGGTCGAAGGTATCACATAACCCTGCGGCCTCACATCGAGGTAGCGTCCGCAGGCCGCAGCGGCCAGGCAGGTAAGTATGATGGCCAGTCTCTTCATCAGAATCCTATGCTCATGCCGAAGCTGACGCTTCTGGTGGTTGGATATGTTGCTCCCGGCACCTCCGGGTCCATGCCGTCGTAGCCGGTGATGGTCAGCATGTTGTTCATGGAGAGGTTGAGGCTCCATGAACGCAGGTGCATCGTCTTCACCCACTTGTCAGGCAGGTCGCAGGAAAGGAGTATGGTCTTGAACCTGAGGTAGGACAGGTCCTTGAGGTAGACGGCGTTGACAATGTTCCAGTCCATCGGGTTGGTCTGGGAGAAATTGTATTTCCTGCCGTAATAGTCGTAGATTCTCGGATACTTCACTCCGGTGGTGCTGGTCTCGGTCCACCTGTCTGTGCGGTCCTTACGCACATTCAGATGGTTGGAGTAGAGGTCGCTGAACTGGCTCTGGACCTCTTCCACGGACACTCCCTCGTGCCTTGCCTTCAGGTAGCTGGCAGGTGAGTCGATCTTCTCGTAGACCTTGTTGCCGAAGGAATATACGCCGCTGACGCTCAGCCTGAGCATCTTCCATCCGGCTGTGATGTTGAAACCGCCGCTGTATGGGGCTATGGTGGTGCCGAGGTAGAATCTGTAGTTGTCCGCCTTGTTCAGGTCTGTCTTGTTTATGATGGATGCATCCGGACGCAGGGCAAAATTGTACAGTCCGGTGAATTCGTCAATGCCTGTGTATCTGCCGGAGATGATGGCGCCGACAGGGTAGCCCTGGATGTAGCGGTCCTTGGCCGTGATGGTTTTGCTGGCAGGCATGTACTTGAGCACTTTGTTGTAGTTGTAGGCGAAGTTCACCGAAGCGCTCACGTTCCAGTCCTTTTTCTTGAGTATCTTGCCGTTGAGACTGAGCTCCACGCCGCTGTTCATGAGGTTGGCGGAGTTGAAGTAGACATAGCGGAAACCGGTTGTGGAGGCCACCTGTGACGAGGTCACCACATCGGTGCTGAGGCGGTAGTAGTATTCAGCCTGGAGGTTGATGCGGTCCTTCAGGAATCCCAGGTCCAGGCCGATCTTGGCGTCGGAGGTCTTCTCCCATCCGAGGTCAGGGTTAGGTGCGGTAGGGATGTCTGCCATCATGTAGGACTTGCCGCCGAAGTAGCGGTATTCCTGCAGCTGGTACTGCATCACCAGATAGTGAGGGGCGCTGGTGTTGACGTCGCCCGTGTATCCGTAGGCTGCGCGCACCGTTCCGTGTGAGATGACATTCTGCCTCTTCATGAACTCCTCTTCCCCGAAATGCCATGCCGCACCGGCGCTCCAGGTAGGGTTGAACTGCTTGTCCGAACCGAAGTTCGATGAACCGTCTGTGCGGACTGATGCATTGAATACCAATGACTTGCCGAGATAGTAGTCGGCAGATGCGTAGAAGGAGGCGTAGCGCTGCCTGGTGAAATATTCGCCGCTGAGCCTCTCCACCTGCTTCACCCATTCGTCAACGGGACCGCTGATGGACGGCATGGAAGAGGTTCCGGTGATCTTGTTGTATCCGTATCTCTTCTCGAAGGTGGTGTTGGAGTCGGAGCCCCTGAGTTCGGCGCCGGCGATCACATTCAGGGTATGTATGTCTTCGAAGGTCTGGTTGTAGGCGAAGTGTCCTCGGGCCACATAGCTGCTGCGGTTGGTTCTGTTCTGGGTTATGTTGCCGTAAAGCTTGGTCTGGGACTTGTCGTCATAGCCCAGACGGTCACGGAAGGCAGTGTAGGTGGTCTCGTCGACTATCTTGTCGGTCGCGTTGTTGGAATAGGAGTAGGAGGCGAGTCCCACGAACTTGAGCGGTTCGAGTATCCTTATGTCGATCTGGGCGCGGATGGTGTTGGCCAGATTTACCGTCTTGGTGCTGTTCAGGTCCAGCTCCTTCATTATGTTGAAGCCGTCCAGAGGCATGACTTCCTCGACACCTCGGCCGTTGTAGTAGCCCAGCGAGAAGTAGGTGTTGTCGCTGCCGTAGGACTTGTCGGCGTTGTAGGCCTTCTCGTACGGGTTTGCAAAGTAGGCGTAGGTGAAGGCGTTCACATAACTGTCCGGATTGGTCGAAGACTGGCGGGCGAATTCATTGCCGATGTCAAGCTTGATGCGGTCAATCGGGGTTATGGTCACATTGGTGCTGACGTTGTAGCGCTGGTATCCGTTGTGGATCAGCATGCCGCGGTCGTCGTTCAGACCCATTGACACGTAGTATGTTACCTTGTCGCTTCCGCCGCTCAGGGAGAGATGGTGGTTGTGGGAGAAGGCGTTTCGGAAGAGAAGGTCATACCAGTTGGTGTCGACCTTTTTGAGCTCTTCGATATATTCATCCTGCCTGGCCTTTGACCAGCCTGCGTACGGACCGCTGCCGGAGCGTATCTGCCCGACGATTCCGACCACCGGGAATATGATGGTCTTGTCACTCTGGTACTGCTGGAAGCGGCTGGCGGAAAATTCGTCCCACAGCTCTTGCTCCCATGCGAGTTTCTCTTCCGAGTTCATCAGGTCGAGGTTCCTCTGCGGCCTGAATGACCAGGTGAAGTTGTTGGAGTAGTTGATATTTATCCTGCCGGCCTTGCCTCGCTTGGTTGACACCACTATGACACCATTCGCAGCACGTGAACCGTAGATTGCCGCGGCTGCAGCGTCTTTGAGTATCGTGATGCTCTCGATGTCGTTCGGATTGATGCCGCCCACGCCGCTTACGAAGATGTCATCGAAGCCGCCTGCTGCGAGTTCTTCGGATGAGAGGTTCGGGCTGTCGTTCTGCAGAGGCACGCCGTCAACCACCCAGAGAGGGTTGTTGCTGCCGGAGAGATTGTTGGTACCTCTGATCCTGATCTTGGATTGGGTACCCGGCTGACCGGATGTGGCCTGCACCTGCACGCCGGCGATCTCACCCTGCATAAGGGCGCTGACGCTGGCCAGGGGCTTGTCCTTGAACACATCCGAGTTGAGCACCCCGACGGAACCGGTGAGTTTCTTGACCGTGGTCTGGGCATATCCGGTGACTACGACCTGGTCGAGCATGGTGCTCTCGATCTGAAGGATGATAGTGACGTTGTTCAGCGGCTGGCTCGATACGTCATAGACCTGGGACTCCATTCCAAGGGCTGAAATCGTGACGGTGCTGCATTCGGAGTGCAGTTCCAGGCTGAACTTTCCGTCCAGGTCCGCGATGGCTCCGTGGAGCGCTTCCGGCTTGCCGTCGGTACCGTTGCAGTATACTCCGGCTCCGATGACCGGCAGACCGTCGGTGTCGAGAACCGTGCCTGTGAAAGTCCTCTGCGCAGACAGGACCGCCGATGTCAGGAACATCAGCAGTGCGAGAATATGTCTGTGCGGATTTTTCATATGTGCTTTACTTGATAACGATGCCTTCTGCTGCCATTTCGGCGAGAGCCTTGTCGTGGCCTGCGGCATCGACATATGCCAGACAGTCTTTCATCAGAGTGACCTTGAAGCCTGCCTTCAGAAGATCCTCGCAGGTGTTGCGCACGCAGAATTCGGTGGCGATGCCGACCACTGCCACTTCCTTGATGTCAAGGAGCTCGAGTACCTCTCCGAGGGACTGGCCGCCTTCATTTACGCCGTCGAAACCGGAGTACTGTTCCATGGCTCTGTCGCAGCCTTTGTCAAAGACGAGGTCCTCGTTCACATACTGGAGCAGATCCTTGTGGATTTCTCCTCCACGGGTGCCTGCCACGCAGTGTACGGGCCATATGCCGCCATTCTCCTTGAAGGAACAGTGGTCTGCAGGGTGATGGTCACGTATGAAGAGCACCGGCAGGGTGTCGAGTATCTCCACATCCTTGTCGCCGTCGCTGGCTATGTTGCTGTCTATGAACTTTGCCGTAGCCTTCACCGCCGCGTCTGCGTTCAGACATGCGAGCGATCCGTCTATGAAGTCGTAGAGCATGTCCACGACAACTATTGCAGTGTCTTTCATCTTAGATTGAGAATTCTTTTATTTCCTTTACCAGACGGTCGATGATTCCGAACTTCACCTCGTAGAGTTCCTCGGAGATGTCGACTTTGTAGTAGTGAGGGTTGATAAGACGCCTCTCGCTAGGGCTGAACTTGTGAAGGGTGTCGTCGTAGTAGGCCTTCTTCTGGGCGAGGGTATGCTCCGGCGCTACTCTCTTGCCGTTTTCCATAACGAGGTCCTGAAGCGGCTTTGCTGTGTATTCGCCCTGCTCGAGTGTCTTGTACTTATAGCGGTCGAACTCGTCGTAGAGGGTGATGGTCTCGCCGGATGCGAGCTTGAGGTCGCTTGCATCGCCGCGCAGGCAGGTCACGTCGATCTTGTAGATCTCGCCTTCCTTTTCGTACTGCTTGCTGATTCTCCAGGTGCGCTGGAAGCCGGGGTTGATGACCTTGATGCGGTCTTCGGACATCTTCATCACAGGTTCGCCGTCAAGCTGCACGAGTTTGTAGACGTTGCCGAAGCATGGGGCCGCCTTGCTGGTAGCGATCGCATCGCCAACGCCGTAGGAGTCGATGCATGCTCCCTGGCGCTCGAGGTCTGAGATGAGGTACTCGTCGAGGGAGTTGGTTGCGAATATCTTGCAGCCCTGGAGGCCGTTCTCATCGAGAATCTTGCGCACTTCTATCGAGAGATATGCGAGGTCGCCGCTGTCCAGACGCACGCCGTAGCCCTGCGGGTAGCTGTCGTCGATGCCGTTCTCCTTGAAGGCGCGGATGGCATTGAGCACGCCGCACTTGAGGGTGTTGTAGGTGTCGATAAGCATGATCAGCGGTTCTCCGCGGTGGGTCTTGATATATGTGTCGAACGCGGTGTGCTCGCCTTCGACGGTGCATCCGAACGAGGTTACATAGCTATGTGCCATGGTTCCGGTGCTGCCGTAGTCGAAGATGGAGCCGGTCAGCACGTTGGAGGTGTTGGCGCAGCCTGCGAT
>JAKSJK010000065.1 GCA_024398095.1 Bacteroidales bacterium | reverse complement strand
TGAAGACATCGAAGTCCAGCCAGCTCCTGAGTGACATACCGAAGTACAGATTCTTGTACCTGAGAGTATTGTCCCATGAGGCGATGAGGGTAGGAATGGCATTCCCAAGATAACGCTTGTCCTCGTAAGTCTTATTATCGGCAAGAATCACGTCCCCATCCTTGTTATAAATGAGCCACTTGCCAGACTCGGTGAAACCTGCACTCTCCCAAAGATAGTATTTGCCAATCCTGGTACCGTTTTCAAGACGTCCGCCAGAACCTGGTGCACCTGGAGCCGGGAAGTTCACACGATCCTGATAGGTGTGATTTCCCCATAGGGAGGTCACCTGTGACTGGTTGTTGGAGAATCTCAGTGAAGAGGTCCACTCGAAATCACCCTTCTTGACCGGCACGCCACCGATCTCAAGCTCCCATCCCCAGTTCTCAAGGTTACCGTAGTTCATGACGGTCTTATCAAACAGAGCAGGAGGGGTTGATACGGTGATATTGTAGATCATGCCACTGACCCAGCGGTGATACCAGTCGAACTTGCCATAAAGACGTCCTTTGAAGAAAGAGTAGTCCAGACCGACATTGAGCTCAGATTTCTCCTCCCAGTGAAGGTCATAGTTGACATTGTTGCCTGGGCCGTAGGACATGATCCAATCTCCATTCATCGGCCAGAGTGAACCGGATGCATAACGGAAGGCAGTCTGACCGGAATCAAAACCGTTGTTACCTGTCACACCGTAGCCGACCCTGACCTTGAGGTCATCGAGGAAAGAAGAAGCAGCCTTCATCCACGGCTCGCTGGAAATACGCCAACCACCGGAAACGGCCCAGAAGTTTCCCCACTTGTGGTCAGTACCGAATTTTGAGGAACCCTCGTGACGCAGACTCGCCGTAAGCATGTAACGGCTCTTGTAGTTATAGTTCACACGTCCGAAGAATGCGATGAGTCTGGTACGCGGATATTTATGCGATGTCATGTTCGCCTTGCCATCCTTGAGCCACGAACCGGCTCCGATATCCCAGGCGCCTGTACCGTCAACAGGGAAGTTATAATTAGTCTGGGTAAAGTTCTCGCTGTTGGTCTCCCAGAAACTGTATCCGAGCACTGCATTGACAGTATGGTCTTCAGCGAAGGTACGGTCGAAATTGATGGTAGGCTCGATAGAGACATCGATGGTCTTGTTGAACTCATGATAAGCCTCACCGTTCCTGTTGTTGTCGATGCTTGTCTTGTGAAGAGAGGAAGTATAGTAGGTAGCCTGCATCTGACGGTCCTGCCAACCCATAGTCACATTACCGGAGAAACCGTAAGGCAGGTTGAGCTTTACGCTGGCATCAGCAAGCATCCACTTGTCAATCTTATCCCTCTGCTTGAGGGCGATATCCGCAACGGGGTTGTAATAGTCGGCACCACCTGTAATGACGTTGTAGCCAGAAGCACTATCAAGGTCATAGATATGCTCGGTAGGATTCATCTTCATGGCCATGTTGAAGTTGCCGGTTCCGGCTCTCACATCCCTATGTGCCTCACGATATTCCGTATGGACATTGATCTGGAGGATGTCATCGAACATGTTGAAGGCACCGTTTATACGGCCGGAATAATCCTTTCTTCCGTCACCGATTGCGATACCCTTCTGATCCTGGGCAGTAAAAGTAGCATAGACCTTGGCATTGTGAACGCCTCCGGTGAGGCTGACGACATGCCTCTGCGAAAGTGCCCACTCATTTAGAAGCGCGCCATACCAGTCATTGTCCTCTCCGTAATCGGAGCCCATACCGAAACGAAGGAAGTCCTCACCTGTCAAGAGTTGAGGGCGCTTGGTTACCTGCTCTGTGGAGAGCTCACCAGAATATGTCAGTTTTACCGGGCCTTCGTTAGCCTTCTTTGTAGTGATGAGAATGACACCGCCAGCGGCACGGGTACCATAGATAGCACCAGCGGAACCATCCTTCAGCACATCGATTGTAAGCACATCTTCGAAATTGATGCTCCTGATATCAGCACCGGGCATGCCGTCGACGACAATAAGAGGTGAAGCCGCAGCATTGATGGATGCCACACCACGGAGCTGGAAACTCGAAGTCGTGTTCGGAGATGATGTCTCGTTGATGGTCATGCCGGAGATCTTTCCCTTGAGAGCGGTGGCTATCGTCGAACCACCCTGGCCGGCAATGAGGTCCTTGGACGAGATTGAGGTTATGGATGAAGTAACCTGCTTCTTTTCCAAGGTACCATAGCCGATCACGACGATTTCATTCAGAAGGTTGACATCCTCTACGAGAACTATGGTCTGCACCTTGGATGCCTCAACAACCATCTCCTTCGGAACGAAACCAAGATACGAGACAGAAACCCTCGCAGGTGACTTTGCCGCTATCTCCCAGTTTCCATCCAGGTCTGCGACGCAATAGGTGTTTCCTCCTCCGACGAGTTGGATCATCGCGCCCGGGAGCGGATTGCCAGACTCATCCGTGACTTTTCCCCGGACGACACTGGGCGTGGCAGCCTCAGTCTTCTGCGGTTTAGCCTTGGAAAGAACGATCTGACGTCCCTTGAATTCGTAAGCGATACCGCAGCCGGGAAGAATCTTCTCAGCGACCTTTTTAACATCGGTCTGTGTGAACGAGCAGCTTACTTTCTGATTGACGTCAACAATGGACGGGCTGAAAGAGAACGTGTAGTCCGTCTGACGTTCAATCTCTGCCAAGACCGTTTCCAGAGGAGCATCCTTGAAACCAATGGTAACAAGGTTTCTCGACTGGGCCATCACTGCAAGCGAAGAAGCTAGCAAGGCAGCAAGGCAGATAACCTTTTTAAGAACAGTATACATAATATTTAATTGAAAATTGACTATGCTTGGTTATTACATATAATTACTGGCTACCCATATAGATAGCCAGCAAAGGAATTCACGCAAAAGAAAATGGATTTTATTTCAAGGCGACCACCTCGTATGTAACACGCGATCCGCCGTCCGTGTCAATTCTCCGGAATTTAACCGGAATTGACATTTGAATGATGCTGAGTATCTCCTCAAACGACTCATCGGAGAAAGACGCCCTGTACAGATATGAACGTATCGATGGATCATCCAGTTTGAAATCCACATCGTACAGCTGCTCAAGTCTGGATAGCACAGAATCAAACCTGTCCTTGCTGAAAACTATGCGTCCATTTGTCCAGCAATACCACTTGTCCAGATCGCTGGTTGCCACATCGTAGTCCGAACTGTTCTTGTGAAATGTAAGGACATCATCAGGCTTCATTTTCACACAAAGTCCAGGACGGGATCTGAAATTCACATTCACAGCTCCCTTTCTGAGCGCAACGACAGCAAGTGAATCCCGGTCATAGCTGTTGACCATGAATTCGGTTCCGACAGCAGTCACCGACATTTCGCCGGCATTGACGACAAAAGGATGGTCGACATCTGACGCGACACTGAAAAGCGCCTCGCCTTCAAGGGATACAGTTCTCAGACCGTTTCCGAAAGAAACAGGACATTCAAGATGGCTCCCTGAGCCAAGCCAAACCTTCGATCCGTCAGACAGATCGAATTCTGCAACCGCACCGAATGGGACGGAAAGTTTCTGAAGTGGCGAAGCCGTATCATCACTTCCGGTCAGCAACTTCGCAGCCAAAATCGCAGAGATGGTCGCCAACGGTATTATCAGGACTGCCGCAATCCTCTGGAAATAATACAAGAAAGGCATCCTGTGTCTGTTAGACCTCACCAGGACATTGCGATAAGCCCTTTCTGTGTCGATGCTGTCATAATCAATCGTAATCTCAGACGCATCCACGATGCTCTTAACCGCATTGAACTGTCTCAGGTTGTCCGGCGAAGCGGAAATCCAGGATTCGACCACAGAACACTCCTCTGCAGTCGCTTCTTCCTTCAGGTACTTGAGTACAAGTTCCTCTATATCTTCAGTTCGTTCCATTTACTTATATTATAAATATATTTCTCGTCTATATCCCGCTATTCCTTGATATCGTCCCAATCATCAGTTCTGAAAGGTCCCACCGGTATTCCATAGTTGCTGAACAAAGTGGCTGTCGCCCAATTTCGGAAACAATAGCGGACAGCGACAGGATGCTCAACCTGAGGGCAGGAAACAACCACACCGAAACTTCTCACCCTGGCGGTAGCCGGATGGAACACTCTGTCCACGCCGGCCACCTCGAATCCGGGAAGGTCGATACCGATCGGGGCAAGGCCTCCTTCCGCTCCGGAAAGATGGAGTACAAGGTTTCCGTCCTTTGTCTCCATGCTCTCGAAATGAGGACTATGGGCATCAAATCCCTTGAAACCGTAAGTATCCTGAAGTGCCAGAAGAGCCAGTCTCTCACCCACCTGCTGCTTCTTGCAAGGATGAATGGTACCGAACTCGCCAATGTCAAGAGTGGCTGCCATCCCGCTATTTGGAATCATTTCCAGAGTCTTCTGCTGTGCCTCGCACATGTAACCCAAAGTAAACTCGTCCGGATTGCTGTATTTGTGAGGTGCCAGCTGGACAAAATAAAACGGTGCGTCAGGATTATTGAAACGCTCCCTCATCATTCTGACATATGAGGGCTGAAGCCGTGTGTACTGCTCCGCCCTGTTTCTGTTATCACACCCCTGATACCAGATCATTCCCTTGAAGGTGAATGGAATTAGAGGTGCAATCTGACCGTTGAACAAAGTGCATGGTTTCTTTGAAGGTAACTCCGGCAACACGTTTCCGTCAAGGTATGAGATGTCGAACTCCGAGGAAAAATCCTTTTCAATCGAAGATCGGTCCATCCAGGCTTCGATAGGCGTTCCGCCCCAATCGGATATCAGCAGGCCCACAGGAACATCCAACACCTGCTCCAGCATCTGCGCAAAAAAATACGCAACAGCGCTTGTCTTCGCCACTGCTTCTGGTGTATTGGCCTGCCAGCCATCCCCCGACAAAGAATCCTCCTCTTTGAGGGAAGCCTTTCTTTTCGCCGTGAACATACGGATATTTCGGGACGGCCTGGCAGTTGCTATAACTCTGGATGCACCTTCTACCGGCTGGTTGGTAAAGCCGGACATAGGCATCTCCATATTGCTCTGTCCACCGCAGAACCAGACCTCACCCAACAGAACATTGCTCAAGACCGTCTTGTCACCGTCGTTTATTGTAACGGTATACGGTCCACCTGCCGCACATGTTGGGATGCGCGCCATAAATTTCCCGTCAGAAGAAGCTTTAACCTTAGTTACCTGTCTTGTCCAGGAAGCGCTCACCTTTACGACTTGGCCCGGACTTGTCCATCCCCAGATTGCGACCTCAGTATTCTGCTGCAGGACCATATTGTCCGAAAAAACAGGAGGAAGCACAACCCTGGCAAAGGATGAGACTGTACTAAGTACAGCTATACATATCAATATCAATCTTTTCATAACTGTCATCCGATTAATATCATTATTGCGGAAATCATCGCGAATCCAATTCCCTTGAAGAAGGACGATAATTTAGCAGTTGCCTTCTGCAGATTATACTGGATGGTTCTGAGAGGAATTTCCAACTCTTGCGAGACCTCCTTGGTATTGCGGCCCTCGATCAGGCAGCGGATGAAGATATCCCTCTCTCTTTCAGACAGGGTTCCCAACGCTGCCTTAAGGTGCTTTTGAAAGTCAGAATAAAATACATAATCCTCCCACTGAGAAGAAGATGATGACTGACGCAGAGAATACTCGAGATAATGCTTTTCCACCTTGCCATGTTCAATCACCCCGAGACATCTGTTATGAACCATACTGAGCAGATAGGCCTTCAGTGATGTTCTTATCTGGAGCCTGTCGTGCGAGTCAAGCAGTTTGACAAATACATCCTGCACTATATCCTCACATACATCCCTCTGGTGGATGAACGATCCTGCAAACATAACCAGGTCCGCATAATAGCGCACAAAGATTGCATGAAAGGCCTTCTTGTCCCCAGTGACAAGCCCATCCAGCAGCCTCTGTTCTTCTTTGAGTATGTTTGATGATACCATTCTTTTTCCTTGTCGCGATATACTACTTGACTGTAATAGACAGCCTGAAGGCAGGTTTGCGCAACGTAAAATACACCTATGGCACAAATATACACATTTGCAGTAAAATGCTTATATTTGCGATGCGATGAAAGCGATCAGGAATATAATCTTCGACTTCGACGGCACCTTGGCGGACACCGCGACGGTGATTGTGGCAACCATGACTGCGACTTTCCAGGACCTGGGGATTCCTGTGCCACCGGAAGCTGACATGAGACAGACCATAGGGCTCAAGCTAGAGATCTCACTTGCGGAAAGCACCGATAAGATGAAGGATGAAACTCTTGTCGCAGGCGACACTGTCTTTGACATAGCAATGGGAAACGGGGCCGGCTGCCGGACCTGTGCTGTAACCTGGGGCAACCACGACATCCCGACATTGAAGACCGCAAACCCGAGTTGCATGATCGACGGGTTCCGAAGACTCGAAGATATGGTCCAAAGAAACTAAACTACCTTATATATAATGAACTTTCTCGAAGAAAAGATTCTCGCCGACGGTGTGATCAAAGCCGGCAACATCCTGAAGGTGGACAATTTTCTCAACCACCAGATCGACATTGACATAATGAGGCAGATCGCCTACGAATTCAAGCGCCGTTTCCGCGGAAAGGCCGTAACCAAGATTCTCACCATCGAAGCAAGCGGAATCGCGATTGCAACCATGCTGGCAGACCTCTACGATGTACCTGTCGTGTTTGCGAAAAAAGGAGAGACCGCAAACAGCACCGACGACAAGTATGTTTCCCATGCCTACTCCTTCACCCACAAGCGCATGAACAATGTCTTCGTGTCCAAGCCTTACCTGAACGCGGGAGAGAAGGTGCTCATCGTGGATGACTTCCTGGCTGACGGGCAGGCCATGCTCGCTCTCACCGACATAGTGAAGCAGGCCGGCGCAGAAGTCGTGGGACTCGGCGTGGCAATCGAGAAGGGTCAGCAGAAAGGCGGTTCACTGCTGCGCGAGGCGGGCTATCACCTCGAGTCCATCGCCATCATCGACGGTATGGATGCAGATGCGCAGACCATCACCTTCAGACAGCTTTAGCAAACAAACCTACAACTGAACAATACCATGGCAAAAACCAGTATCTACGAGCTCAACGGAACCGTTCCGGTGGCTCAGGCCATTCCATTCGGCCTCCAGCATGTGCTTGCGATGTTCGTGAGCAACATCACCCCAATCATCATCCTCGCAGGCATCGTTGGTGTTGAGCCGTCACTGCAGGGCGCACTCATCCAGAACTGTATGATCATTGCCGGAATCGGCACGCTCATCCAGCTCTACCCTCTCTGGAAAGTCGGTGCAAAGCTGCCTATCGTGATGGGTATCAGCTTCACCTTCCTGTCCCTGTCCATCTTCATCGGTACTACAATGGGTATGGGAACCCTGATGGGTGCAGTCGTAATCGGCGGTATCTTCGAGGGTATTCTCGGCCTCTTCGTGAAGTACTGGATCAAACTCGTTCCACCGATCGTGACAGCTACCGTCGTAACAGCAATCGGCTTCTCTCTCCTGCCTATCGGTGCAAACAGCTTCGCCGGCGGACAGGGTGCAGCAGATTTCGGTGCCGCACACAACTGGATTGTCGGTTCTGTCACCCTCGTAACCTGCCTGCTCTGCCAGGTTTTCGGACGCGGCTTCCTCCGTTCCCTCTCAGTGCTCGTCGGCCTCGTAGTGGGCTATATCCTCTCCCTGTGCATGGGCATGGTGGACTTCAGTGCACTCCACGGCGTGGGTATCGTATCCCTGCCTAAGTTCCTGCCTTTCCACCTCGAGTTCAACCTCGGCGCCATCCTTTCTGTGATTGCCATCTTCATGGTGAGCGCAACCGAGACCATCGGCGATACCAGCGCACTCTGCGCAGGTGCCCTCAAGCGTCCTGTAACCAACAAGGAACTCGGCGGCAGCCTTGCTTGTGACGGCTTTGTAAGTTCTATCGCAGGTCTCTTCGGCTGTACCCCTATCACCTCATTCAGCCAGAATGTGGGTCTCGCAGCAATGAGCGGCGTTGTGAACCGTTTCGCAATCGCAACCGGCGCCATCATAATGGTTCTCGGCGGTATCTTCCCTGCTGTCGGTGTGGTTCTCACCACCATCCCTCAGGCTGTACTCGGCGGCTGCACCATCATGATGTTCGGAAGCATCCTCTTCGCTGGCTTCGGCATGATGTCCAACTGCGGTTTCGGCAACCGTAACATGGTGATTGTCAGCATCGCACTGAGTGTTGGTCTCGGATTCACCTCTGCTTCCCAGATGTTTGACATCTTCCCACAGATCATCAAGACCATCTTCGCAGAGAACTGCGTGGCAGTGGTATTCCTGCTCGCCGTCCTCCTCAACCTCATCCTCCCTCGCGAGAAAGAAGTTAAAGAATAACATAACATACATATCTCAACAGAAAAAGGTCAGCCGCGGCTGACCTTTTTCTGTTGAGATACCAAGATTCGAACTTGGACAGACAGAACCAAAATCTGTAGTGCTACCATTACACCATACCTCAATTCCGACCGCAAAGGTAGATAAAAAACTTCAAATTTGCGAATGAAACGAAAGAGGGTTATCTTTGCGCGCAGAATAATAACAGATCAAATATGGAACATACCGCAGATATAAGTGCCTTTCTCCTGATTCCATTCGCGATTATGCTGCTCAGCATCGCTGTGCTCCCGCTCTTCGCGGAAAAATTTTGGGAAAGCAATCGCAACAAGCTCATAATCACGGGAGTTATAGCAGTACCGACAGCAATCCTGCTCATCTGTCTCGGTCTGGGGCACAACCTGATGCACCAGATTCTCTTCGACTATGTGCCGTTCATCATCCTGCTGCTGGCACTCTTCGTGGTAACCGGAGGCATCAGGATCACCGGTGATATCACGGCAAGGCCGTCCACCAATGTGTGCATTCTCTTCATCGGATGGCTGCTGGCCTCCTTCATGGGAACCACAGGAGCGGCAATGCTGATGATTCGTCCGCTTCTGGAAATCAACCAGCAGAGAACGCTCAAGACCCACACGGTGCTCTTTTTCATAGCCCTTGTGGCAAACTGCGGAGGCATACTCACCCCGCTTGGAGACCCGCCTCTTTTCCTGCTCTACCTACGCGGCGCCGAATTCACCTGGTTCTTCGGGCTATTCCTCGAATGGGCTGTCGTCGGAGCCCTCCTGCTCACCATCTACTACATCTGGGATGTGATAATGTTCCGCCGCGAGCCGCTTGAGGCCATCAAGCGAGACCTGGAAGAAAAGACCCCTCTCCAGCTCACCGGTCTTGTAAATTTCGTCTACCTCGCCCTCATAATCGCCGCAGTTGTCTTCCTCAACGAAAGCTACATCCCGGCGATGAAGGATGTCCTCGTGCTGAAATTCCTACGCGAATACGCCCTTGTTGCAATCATAGCAGCCAGTCTGCTCACAACCAGCAAGAGGGTACGCCTCCAGAACAAATTCTCATGGGAGCCGATCCTTGAAGTAGCGATACTCTTCGTGGGTATATTCACGACCATGACCCCTGCACTGCTCTACCTCAACGCACATGCACCGGAGCTCGGTCTGACCAAGCCATGGCATTTCTACTATGCCACCGGTCTGCTCAGTTCCTTCCTTGACAACGCACCGACCGCAGTATCGTTCTATACCGTCGCCCATGGCCTCGTCGAGAACGGTGCCATCGCAAGCGATGTCATGGTGGCCGGCATCCCGGAGATCATCCTCAAGGCCATCTCAATGGGCGCTGTATTCTTCGGAGCACTCACCTACATCGGCAATGGTCCTAACTTTATGGTCAAGTCCATCGCCGAGCAGAACGGCGTGAAAATGCCTAGCTTCTTCGGCTATATGTTCAAGTTCTCATTCATCGTGCTTCTCCCTGTTTATATCATAGTACAGCTCTTATTCTTATTGTAATGAAACACATCACAGCGCTCGCACTTGCACTGGCTCTGACCGCCTGCAACTGCACTGAATACAATGTCAAAGGCAGGATTACCTGCGAGGGAAAAGGCGTCGCCGGCGTACAGGTCTCAGACGGCCATCAGATCGTAAGAACCGATTCGAAGGGACGCTACCGCATGCTCACGGACAAGAAGGACAGCCTTGTGTTCATCACGACACCTTCGGGATATGTCGCAGAACGTAGCAGTTCCATGCGTCCGGACTTCTTCGCACTCCTGACCGAGCCTGCGGACAAGAAGGAAAGACACGATTTCAAACTAGAGAAGCAGGATCAGAGCAACTACTCTGTCGTGTTCATCACCGACGTACACTTCGGCAGGATAGTAAAGAACAATGTCGACAGAGACCACTTCGAGCACAAGGTCCTCCCCAACCTCCAGAATCTTACCACAGAACGTCAGGATGCGGGCAAGGCTGTCTTCTGCTTTGAGTTGGGCGATTTCTCGCATGACGAGTACTGGTACGAGAACGGCTGCGACGAGATCGAGGCTTTCAACTTCCTCTCTTCGCTGAACTACACCGCGCCTACTTTCGGCGTGAGCGGCAACCACGACAACGACGGTGCCATCACCGAGGACGATTTCGGCAGCGCGTGGCAGCTACGCCGCACCTGGGGCCCGGACCGCTACGCTATGGATATCAACAACGACCACTGGATACTGCTGGACAACATCTTCTATGTCAACACACCCGGCGAGGGTCCGTTCAAGAAGGGTATCAACGGCAAGAGGGACTACATCTGCATGCTGACCGACTCGCAGCTTGAGTGGCTCCGCAAGGATCTCGAGAGCGTTGCAGAGGGCACCAACATATATCTCTGCACACACGCACCGATTTTCAACACTCACCGTCCAGACGAAAAGATCGGCGATGGACAGGTTGCGGTGCTGGATACCATCTTCGCCCGTTTCCCAAAGGTTACCTGCTATTCCGGGCACGCGCATATGATGCACTTCCCTTCTACCGGTGAGCACACCCGTTTCGAGCAGTATGTGCTCCCAGCTACCTCTGGCAGCATGTGGCAGACTGATGTACGCGGCTTCCAGAGCACCAGCAGCGACGGCACCGATGCGGGCGTTTTCCTCGGAGACAACTATGCCAGCGGCACTCCGGACTATGACTATGTGACCAATACCTATGGTCAGAAGTATATGCGTGTCTACGACATGAACGAGGTCGGCAAGTACTACGCCTCACACGAGGATGTACGCTTCCAGATGTCGCTCTACAAGGACTATAAGCACGATTTCGCCGAGTCACGTTACAAGAACATGATTTTCGCGAACTACTG
This sequence comes from Bacteroidales bacterium, assembly GCA_024398095.1. GTDB lineage: Bacteria > Bacteroidota > Bacteroidia > Bacteroidales > UBA932 > Cryptobacteroides. The sequence continues at coordinate 2,401 of JAKSJK010000065.1, read as the reverse complement.
GTTCCACCGTCCTGGCGAGACAGTGCATATTATCGAGAATGGCGTGGAACTGGCTGTGGAGCAGGCCAACATGGAGGATCCGCTCTACAACATCATCTACTTCGTGCCTGAGAGCGTGAAGGCAGGAGAGCTCAAGAAGAGCCTCCGCAAGTACCGATATCCGCACATGTTCACCGCGACAGCTAAGACTGCGACCGCACCGGTCCTGATCCGCATAACCGATGCTGACGGCCGTGTCGTCCGTGAACAGGAGCTCGTACGTCCAAAGGCTTTCGACGAGAATATCGACTAGGTTCTGGAGACCGTTTATGTCCACTCGCACCCAGGCAGCGGCCTCGCTTCGCGAAGCATAGGGATATGCTCCGCTCGGCTTTGATGAAAAACACCTCGGAGGCCAATCATCGTTTTACGCCGTGTGTGGCCGATTCAAATCCGAGGTGCACCAATTTGTGCGACACCTCGGAGGAAGATTGGCAATATACGCTGCAGGTGGCGCATTCAGCTCCGAGGTGTTTTTCATCTAGCGGTATTGACATCCCCAAATAGGTTTATGTCCACACGCACCCAGGCAGCGGCCTCGCTTCGCGAAGCATAGGGATATGCTCCGCTCGGCCATCTGCCGGAGTGCGGTGGAATTGAACTACTGAATATTTTTGTTAGTACGATACACAAACACGCAGAAAGCGACTAGAGCAAACACAAGGAAACAATGGAAATAAATATCTTGAATCAGCCATGCTTTATCAAACCATGCTTGCCAATTTCCACTGACATTGGTAGGGAGCAGAAAATAGAGATGTGCAGAAACGATTATTGAGATAACAGCATACAACATATTTACAATTACCAGAAGACGGCTATACAGGTTCAACAATGTGCCCGGCAGAATCGTCCCGACAACAACCACAAAGGAAAACCCCATTGTTTCGAAAATGTTCAATCTAATCCAATCATCAATAATCGTACTATTGACCAACATTTCCTCTTTGGTTGAATCGACGAACAGCATCCCCCCGAAAGCTACCAAACTAATAAATAAGGTCAATCCTAGTAAAAGAAAGAAAGCCACGTTGCATTTTTCGTATTTTCTAGATTTTCTAATTGAAATAAGAAACGCCAGAGATGCGATAGTTGCAGATAGCCACACCAATACTATGGACGAAAAATTGCCCCCGAAACTATAATATAGTCCTGAAATCAGCCAAGTCACAAATAATAAAGACTTAAGCAATAATTTACTTATTGGATAACTCATCTATCAAATTCTTAACAAAGTTTTGCGCATCTTCCCCTAAGTAGAATTCACAGTAAATGTTACTCTTCATTATCTCAGAGATAAATTCAGTAGGAGACAATAACAGAGTTCCCCTTTCTGATACAACGTCAATCCCTGCAGAGGCAAGTCCCCCAATCGTTGTTGTAACACAATTATTATAGAACAGAACATACTCAGAGATGACTTTGGCATATTCTTTATTCATAGAGATCCCTCCTGTTGGATCAGTACCATTATTGAATAATGATTGAAAATGTTCATCAACTTTTGAATCATCACCATCAAACTCAAATATGGAATAATGAATGCCATTGCTAGTCCTATCAGAAAGGTATTTCTTTGCATCCTCACCTCTCAAAACAGAAAGAACACCTTCACCAACAGGAGAAACTCCTGACAGTCCAATTTTTTTTATTAAACGTGGGATATTACCGGTTCTTCCCATAGTGTATATAGTTAGATTGTGTCCTTCACCTGTCGTGAGAAAAGCATGTCCAAATCCTTTTGTTTCAATATAAACTCTTGGCTTTCTGCCATCGTCGTCCACCATCATCACCGGATTCCCTGCGCAGTAGTTGTACGGACTCATGCCGACATACTTCTGAGCCATCGGATCAGTGGTGGTCCATCTTGCACTCCAAGGGTCATAGTTTCGGGCACCGAAGTCGATGAGGTTGCAGCTGCCACCAACTAGCGATGCCTGTTCCTCCTTGTTGGCGTAACGCCAGCGGTTGTCAGACAGAGTAGTCTGGTTGTCATCCTGGATCCTCGTGCCGAACGGTAGGTAGTCGTTCTCCTCGATGACACCGGAGGCAAGGTCAATCACCGACCTGGCATTGCCCAGGTAGTCCTTGGCGTACCAGAGATCCAGGATGCCGTCGGTGGTGCTGACAAGGCGGCCTTCAGGGGTAGCGATGCTCTCCCATGAGACTGAACTACCTACATCTGATCCGCCATCGTACACGAAGCTGCCACGGTAGAGCTTTCCGAGGCCATCGTGCGTGCAGACGCTTCGCTTGCTTCCGTCAGAGAGATATGTGTAGGTAGCCGTCATACCTTCATCATTGGTTATTTCTTTCGGAAAGTTAAGCACATTGTAGGAAATATCCAAACCTTGGTGGCCGT
>JAKSJK010000064.1 GCA_024398095.1 Bacteroidales bacterium | reverse complement strand
GATTTCCACATCCGCCCAGATTGGGAAATGGTCAGATGCGTATTTGGAATCATAGAGAGTGTTGTTTATGCAGAACTCTTTGACGGTTATGCCGGATCCACGATGATAGATGTAATCGATGCGGGATTTGCCGCTGGCATAAGAGAATGCGTTGTATGAAGCATTCGCACCGGAGCGGGCAGCGGCAGTCGAATAGGAATCCTTCCACCAGCCGAGATAGGTAACCGTGGCCGGAGAGTCTGGTCTGGCATTCATGTCGCCCACGAAGAATGAAGGCAGGCCGTTCGGATTGTACTTCTTCTCCATCTGCTCGTAGACAGGTGCATTTAAGGCATTCGGGTCCGAGTTGAGGCAGGCATGGGTATTCATGAAGAAGAACTGCACGCCGGTTTCCTTGTGGGCAAGTGTGACGCAGTGGCCTCCACGCTTGAAACTACCCTGGCTGCCATCATCGTTGGTTGTGCAACTTTCCGGAGTGCCGGAAGCCCAGAAGAAATGAGGGTCGGAAGCCTTGAACTTGGCTGTCCTGTAGAGGATAGCCTGCGCCTTGTCGCCAGTGCCGCCCTGGGAATAAGGGCTGAAGAAGATGCAGGTGTATTCAGTACCGAATGTGCTCACGAGCCAGTTCTGGGTCGTTGTGCTAACCTCCTGCATACCCACGACATCGAAATCGTTCTCCTGGATGGATACCTGCAGACGTTCCTTCCTGGCAGCCCATGAATTGGCTGCATCCGACTCGGAAATCGTAGACATCCTGAGATTGTAGGAACCCACACGCAGGGAAATGGAAGAGAGTTCCTCACCGCTCTCCTTGCCCTTCTGGGAAATCTTCACGGAAGCTTCTGCGCCACCAGCGGTTTTGAACACCACAGTTGCTGTTCTCACCTCTTTGTATTTATTCTCGAAAACCCTCGCAGTAATCTTGGCGCCGCCTGTTCCCTTTGATTTGCTAAGGGTAATCCAAGAAACCTCGGCGGCTCCTTCTCCCCTGAGTTCCGCTGTCCACGGAGATTCTGTCTCAAGTATCATTTCGTAGGACGCGAGTGAAACTTCGGCTTCGATGTTCTCCGGTGAAACGGAGATGCTTTCTTCAGGCTTGATGCCCCCGTCACAGGACAGGAGCATCAAAGCAGTTATAAAAAGTACAGTTGATCCAAGTAGGCTTCTCATTCTTCGTAAAGATAGCAATTTACTGTTTATTATAGGTCAAAGTGATCGTACTGAGCGTACCTTTCACACGGTCATAGACAAAGTAACGCTCGTTTGAGACTGTGCCTTCGAGCTCAAACGTACATGTACCGATACCGCTGGCCTCCATTTCCTGGTAGCCGCCACCCTTGACAACGCAATCCTGACCATCGTCAATCGCCGCAGCCTCGGTGGTGTTCTTCGCGATACAGTTAGTGATGCAGTACTTAGGCTTGTTGCTGGCGTGAAGGGATACACCTGCACCCACAAGGACTACCTTCGAGAGGACGTAGCCCTCAATCACTGGAAGACCGACATAGCGATACTGGGCATTTGTATGGAGGTAGCCTGCAGCTGTTTCTGTAGGCGGAACCCAGTAAGGCGCATTGGTATGTCCCGCATCCACATCGCAGGTCGCAAGCAGGAAGGTGTATGACACGCCGTCAAGCACATAATCAACCTCATGGCCGCCGTTGTTGTAGTCGGACTCGGTCTTATTGACCGGCCAGCCTGCCTGAGGATCGCCGGTGAAATCGAACAGAAGCTGCTTCGTGGACGGATCTTCCGGCTCAGGTCCAGGAGTATCGCCGCCTTCAGCATCCTCGTATGACAGAGTCATGGACATGATGATGCTGGCATTGGTAGGAGAATTTACATAATAGATAGTATTCGCCTCCGTATCACTGAGTTCATAGGTATACTCACCCAGATTGGTATACTGGTTCTGAGGCTCGCCACCCTTGATATAAGTCATATCCTCAGGCTTTGCTGCTACATCGTATACCTGTGAGGTGATGCCGACATTCCTGACGAATGCAGACGGATCCTTGGTGCTGGCATTCTGCACCATGACTACCTTGACGAGTCTCTTGCCTGGGATGGCAGGAAGACCGAAACTGCGGAGGGTTCCGCTATAGACTCCCTTCTCCAGGCTGAGATAGATGTTATGGGCGGTTGAACCGTCAGGATCCACAAAGGTAAAGTCATAGCCGGTACCGTCGATTTCATAGGTCACCTGAGCCCTTCTATGGGTATTCTCGGTGGCAGTTCCTCCATTGTCGCCAGCAAGACCTGAATCAGGATTCTTCAGCTGTGACCAGTCTGCAGTCTTTGCAGTCGGCCATCCTAGATCGGTTCGTGTAAAATCGAACTGGAGGGTGAAGAATACAGGATCAGGATCCACGACAGGAGGATCCTCCGGATCTGGTTCCGGCTCCTTCACCGGATCAGGATTTGCAGCTTGGACCACATCCACGAAGGCAACAGCCTCGCCGTTGGGCCCCGCAGAAAACTTCATGACAGCAGCCCTTTCATTCTCTGTCGGGTTCTCAAGCACCTTGAAATGCATCACGCAGGATCCCTTGCCACTGAGCTGATCAACTTTGACCCAGTTGATCTCATTTCCCTCGGCATCCGTCCTGGAAAGGACCCAGGATGTATTCGCGTTGACAGTGATGTCATAGATGGCTGAGGTGTAATCAGCGGTGATTGAGGCCGGAGTCACGTCGATTTCCGGATCTATCTCCACGATAGTTTCCGGTTTGCAGGCAAAAAACGCCACGCCTGCAAGCATCATTGCTAATATTCTCTTTTTCATATAGATGACGGATTAAGGATTAAAGCCACTGCCATCCCTCGTTCTGACCGAGATTAGGGTTGACATTCGCAGCGGTTACAGGAATCGGATGCAGATACATCTTGTCATCCCACTCAAGCCTGTAGTTGTAGATAAGGTAACCGTAGCTGCCGTTGGACAGAGTGTGGTTCTTATCGTCAGGAGTGGTTATCTTGTAGTTGGTCTCGTTGGATGTCTTGGTCTTGGAAACCGTGTAGTGCCTTCCCTGGAAGTCAAATCCGGAAGCAGCCTCCTCAGGAGTGATGTAGATACCCCTCCATCCCTTGTGCTGGTAACGGCGTTCAACAATGTCACCGAGATTCCACCTCATGAGATCATCCCAACGGTGTCCCTCCTCGAAAGTGAGTTCCACTGCCCTTTCGCGACGGATTTCAAGATTCACGGCCGAGAGTGAGGTCGGATGGAGCACGTCCTTTGTATAGTAATCCCAGAGATAAGGATCGACAGATGCAGGAAGAGGAGCGGAACTGATGCCGCCGTGCACCTTGCGAAGCTGGCCAATGGTTTTGTTCCATATATCTGCGGTCATAAGACCGAGTTCCTCGGCTGCCTCGGCATAGTTAAGCAGCACCTCACCATAACGAAGCACAGGAACACCGTTAAGCGACTTGTCGGTACCGCCCTCATTCATAGGCGAATACTGTGGCATCACCCATTTGATCCATATGTATCCGGTGGTAGTCCAGGTGAAATCCGGAGCGAAATCCACTGACTTGCCTGCGGCATCGGTCTTCTTCTGACCCGGAGCCAGGATTGTCGCTGCAAGACGTTTGTCTCGGTTCTGGAACTCCTTGGTGACGGATACCTCTCCTGGTGCAGGAGTGCCGTCCAGGTTGAGGAAGTTCATCACGAAATCCTTGGTTGGTCCATAGCTGAGCGACGAGGTAGTCGAGCAATATTTGTAGGTAACCTTATGTGCCACACCGAGTTCCTCGTTACAGCTTCTGCCCCAGATGACCTCGTCGGTCGGAAGTTTGATGGAGGTGAAAAGCTCTCGGAAATTCGAATGGAGTGAATAGGCGCCCTTGTCCACCAGCTCGGCAGAGTAGTCCATGGCCATCCGGAGGAAGTCCTCGGCAGACTCGTACTCTCCGTTCCATGGCTTTCCGGTGGACGGATTCACGCTGTGGTACTTGCGGTAGGTTCCCTCGAAGAGGCAGATCCTGGATGCAAGGGCCAGAGCAGTGTATCTGCTGATGTAAATGGTAGACTTGGTCTCACGGCAGTTCGCACAGGCGAACTGAAGGTCCTCTGCGACCTTGTGCATGATGAACTCGCGGTCCTGGCGTGGTCCGTAGAGTATGGTTGAGTCTGCCGGGCTGACCACGTGGTCGATCCAGTAGCAGTCGCCGAAGGTCTTGACTTTGTTGAAGGTGGACAATGCGCGGAAGAAGCGCGCCACGCCCTCGTAATGGTTGTAGGCCTCGGCAGACACATTTCCTTTGGCATTCTCCATATTGTCGAGCATATAGGCAACCTGACGCAGGAATCCCCAGTTGGAGTACGCCCATCCTGTAGCGATGGACGAATTGTACTTGCCCGGCTGCAGGTAGGTCTCAGAGTCCCTGGTACCGCAGAAATCGGTGTAACGGTCACCTCCGGTCAGAGCAACGGCTTCGAATGAAGGCAGTGCCACATCTATGAGTCCGTTGGTATAATATATAAGGTCAGTCTCGCTTGCAAAGAACTGGGCAGCGTCGAACTTGTCCTCTGGCACCCTGGTGAAGAATTTCTCGCAAGAAGCCAGGCTCACGATTGCTGCAACGCAGCAGATGATGTTTATGATTGTCTTTTTCATATCGCCGCAGTATTAGAAAGTAAGGTTGATTCCGAAAGTGACAGTCCTGAGCATCGGGTAGCTGTAGCCGTCACCCTGTGAATCTCCGGTTCCGGAATGGAAGTCGGAATCACCCGGGGAGATAACCTCAGGGTCGAACATCTGGGTATACTTAAACATAGGTGACCATGTCCAGAGATTCTCACCGGTAAGGAAAAGGCGGAGATTCTGGATACGGGCCTTCTCGAGGAGCTTCTTAGGGAAGCTGTAATCGAGGGTCAGGGTCTTCAGGCGCACGTATGAGGCATTCTGGAGGAAGTAATCGCAAGGATAGGTCAGAGAGCCCTGGTTGTTCTCTGCATTGCCGTAGGTAGGACGGGTCCAGTAAGGTTTGTCGGCCGCATTGGTGACAACCCAGTTCTCGGTGCTCATATCGAGGTTGACCATGCTGGCCTGCTGGCTCTTGAGGGCATATGCGTATGCACGGCCGTATGAACCCCAGAAAAAGTCGGTGCCCTTCGACGGATACCAGTCGCGCTTGCCCACGCCCTGGATGAAGGCGCTGAGGCCGATGCCGTTCCACTTGAAGTCGAGATTGACGCCATACTGATAGCGAGGCATCTCGTTGCCGATGCGCTCAAGGTCGCCATGGTTGCCGAGGGTATATGACCCTGTATTTATCACCTTGTCATCGTTGAGATCGAGGAACTTGAGATCTCCTGCGTAAGGGCCTGAAGCCGGTGCAAACTGATGGAACTCATCTTTGAACCAGGATGCAGCCTCCTCGTTTGACATGAAATAGCCGTCGGTCCTGAAGCCCCAGATTTCTCCGAGTTCCTTGCCGGCATAGAAGTTATAGATGTTTCCGCTCTGGTTATAGTACCTGGTCACCCAGGTACGGCTGTCCCAGAGGCTGCCCTTGATGCTGTAGACGAAGTCCTTTCCTCCGAGTTTGACCTGATCCCTCCAGGAGAGGGTAAGTTCCCATCCGCGGGTCTGGAGGGCACCGTAATTGCCCTTAGGAGTGGAATCACCGAAGGTTGCCGGGATCTCGGGACCTGCGATGTAGAGGTCTGTCGTGTTGCGGACATAGTAGTCTACAGAAAGCGACAGGCGGCTCTTGAGGAAGTCCGCATCGAGACCGACGTCATAGGTGGCGACCTTTTCCCAGGTAAGATTGTCCGGAACCACAGAAGGATCCGAAACCTTGTTCTGGAAAGTTCCGTCGAAGACCGCGGAAGTCTTGCTGATGCCCATGGTAGTCAGGTACGCATAGGCAGCAACAGTACCATTGCCGAGGGCACCGGCGTTTGCACGCAGCTTGAGGTTGTCCATCCAGCTCTTGGTTGAAGCCATCCAAGGCTCTTCTGAGATTCGCCAGCCGAGGGAAGCGGACGGGAAGAAGCCCCAGCGCTGGTTTGCAGGGAACTTGGAGCTGCCATCCTCTCGCGCCGAAACCTCGAAGATATATCTTTTGAGGAGAGAATAGTTGATACGGCCGAAGAAGCCTACGACACCGTAGGAGTTGCCGTCCTGGATGAATTCGGTGGTCTCGACCCCATCCATGAGTTCGAAATTCGGATTCTCAGGATAGAGAATGCCTGTGCGGAACTGTCCCCTTCTATGATATACATCATTCTCGAGGTTCCAACCGCCCACAATATTGAGGTTGTGGTTTTCGCCCAGTTTCGGAGTCCATGTGGCGATCACATTGGCCGTGATATGGTCACGGCTGTAGTCGTACCTTCTGTGATAGGAGTCAACCTGCTTCACATAGTCTGTCATCACACCCGGAGAGACACTGTAGGCCACCGGAGTGACGTAGCGGTCAGTAGAACTGTTCACACGTCTGTAGGCGAATTCACCGCGGAAGTTGAGTACGTTCTTGATAGGTTCCACGGTGATGCCGGTGGAAGTAACCACTGTAAGATTGTCGCTGTCCTGCGATGAATTGCCGTCGTTGAAAGCCGCAAATCCGCCTGCAGCTGCAGCCACGGTGTAGGTACCATCCTCGTTGTTTGTCGGAATCATAGGAAGTCCCATCATTGCTATCTGCCTGAGCTGGCTGCCCACGTTGCCGTCTTCCTTCGAGAAGATAGGCTGGCGGTACTTCATCTTGTACAGGGAGGTATTGTTGTCTATTGAGAGCCAGTTGTTGGCCTGGATCTTCAGCTTGGTGCGGAAATTGAAGGTATTGTAGTTCTCGTGACCTATCCTGTAGATGCCTTCCTGGGTGTAGTAACGTCCCGAAATACCGTAACTTACCTTGCCCGAGGAGCCATTCACGCTGAGATTGTGGGTGGTGGTTACGTTTGCACGCTTATAGAACATCTTGATATAGTTGTAGTCGCCATAATAGAGATAGCGGCCGTCCCATATCTCGTAGCCGTTGGTGTCGCCGTTCTCCACATGCTGGCGATAGCGCTCCAGATAGTCTGACGGGATGGAATAGATGTTCATCTTGGTCGGAAGCTTGCCCGCAGAGGTCGGAGTCGCGGTGTTGCCGAGCCAGTGCTTATAGAACACCTCCGTGAATTCCAGACCATTGTCAATGACCTGGTCTTCCCACTTTACAGTCCTGGAGTTGACAGAGACAGAGCCATTGTAATTGACGGATATCCTGTCACTCTTGGAATTCTTGGTAGTGATGAGGATAACACCGTATGCAGCCCTTGCACCATAGATAACTGAAGATGAGGCATCTTTGAGCACGGATATACTCTCCACATCGTCCGGGTTGACGGAAGACATCGATCCCTCGACACCGTCGATGAGTACAAGTGCACCGCCTCCCTGGCCAATGGAGTAGGAAGCCTTGCCGGTACCGCTGCTGCCCTTCGCGATGTAAGAAGTAGCACCTCCGCGGATGTAGATGTCACCGCCATGGGTCGGCTTGCCGTCAGCCTGGATAATATTCAAGCCGGCTACCTGTCCTTGGAGTGAACGGGAAATATTGGAATTGGCCCTGTCTTCCAGGACCTCGCCGCTGACACTCTCGACCGAACCCACAAGCTGGGATTTCTTTAGAGTACCGTAACCAACGACGACCGTTTCCTCGATCATCTGGCTGTCCACTGAAAGGACGAAATCAACTGAGGAAGATCCCGAGAGGACCTGTTCTTGCTCAATATAGCCAAGGCACTGGCAGACGAGCGTACTGCCAGGAGCAGCCTGGATTGAATATCGGCCATCCATATCAACCACGGAAGCGGTGTTGGTTCCTTTCAGCATAACCACCGCGCCGAGTACAGGATCGCCTGTCTGTGAGTCAGTAACCTTGCCGGTCACCTTCACCGGGGACTGCGCAAAAGCACAGAGGCTTGCCAGAAGAGCGATGGCAAGCACTACTATTCCCGAGAATACAGATTTACGCATATTACAGTTAGTTTATTAAAAAATCGACATAAACCGGACAGTGGTCAGACGGATAGATACCGTCATACTGCCTGGTATTTACAACATAACTTGTTGCGGTTATACCCTCGCCGCGATAATAGACGAAATCGATGCGTGGAGCCGCGTCCATGTCCACATTGCGGCCATAGAGGTTGAAGGTACCTTTTGGACCGATGTGCTTCTCCATAGGAACAGAGAGATAGGCATCTGTCCAGTATTCGCGCAGGAGAACCGATTCAGGCCTTTCCTCGCGGGTATTGAGGTCGCCTATGAAAAAAGCTGGAAGTCCTTCCGGATTGTACATCTTCGCCCTCTCGATTATGATAGGTGCGAAGTGGAGCCTCGCCTCGGCTCCCAGAGGGAAATGACTTACCATCACAAAGATCTTTCTGCCGCTGGCCTTGTCCAGGAGTGTACCGCAACAAGCTCCCCTCTTGAACTTCTGCTCATCCCATCCGGTACTCATTTCATCTGGGGTCTCCGAACACCAGAAGTGGTGGAAATCCAGGAGTTCATACTTGTCTGTCTTGAAGATCAAAGCCTGGGCCTTGAGGGCTGTGCTGCCGTCTGCCTTGTACGGGCTGAAGGTTTTCCAGGTGTAACGGCCACCCTTTGCAGCCACGAGTGAAGGAAGTTCGCGGAACATGGTAGTGTCGACCTCCTCACCCGCAAATATATCCATATCGTTATCAATGATGGCCTGGGCGAGTTTGTCCTTTCGGTTAGACCATGCATAGGCATCCTTGCCGATGTCTGAACGCCAGAGGTTGAAGGTTCCTATCCTTGCTGCAATTACCTGAGATTTGGATGAAGCAGCATCCTTCCCGGCCTTTCTGGTTCCGGCACAGGACGCTGCAATCATCACTACTAACAAAACAAAACCGATTTTTTTCATATCAATTATGTGGTATTACCTATAACTATATATAAAGCAACTGTGGTATACTGTGGTATCACAATGCAAAGATATAAACTTTTGCACATAATACCACAGTATACCACAGTTATTTTTAAAAAAAATCAATAACCGGAGTATACCAGCCGAAAGATTACGGAATCAGGTCGTGCACCATACCGCTTACCATATGGTTTTCAATGTCGATTCCAGATACTTTCATAGCAATCAATCCTCGTAAAATCCTCTGGTCACGAACGGCAGGGCAAGCCTCAGGGCGCCATGCCAGTATTCCCAGTTGTGGACTCCGTTGCGAACACGGAATTCGGTCTTGATCTTGGAGTTGCGCATGAGCTGGTAGAACTTCACATTCACATCGAGCAGAAAGTCGTCGTCTCCGCAATCCACGAACCAGCGCACCGTACGCAGTTTTTCCTTTGTTGCGTCGTCGGCATTCTCCAGGAAGGCCACGGTGGAATGCTCGTGGACAGACTTGCAGGTCAGCACGAAGAAATCCTTCGGGTCCACCTTCTTGCCGCCATTATCCAGGGACTGGTCCATCCACGCGCTCATAGCGTAGCAGGATGAGAACATGTCCGGATGGGTCTGGGCATAGACGGTGGATCCGCCACCACCCATGGAGAGGCCCATGATGGCACGCTGCCCCTTGCTTCCGCCGCAACGGTATTTCTCCTCCACCAGAGGAAGTAGCTCATTGAAAAAGAAATCCTCGTAATTCCAGCCATCCACATTGAAATAGCCGTTATGTATCTTGTGCGCATCCTTGCCACCCGCATTCGGCATGAGGATTACCATAGGGCACGCCTCCTGAGAACCGATGAGTTCGTCCGCAATCGGTTTGCAGTGATCCGCCCAACTCTTGTAGTTGCCGTAAAGTCCATGCAGCAGGCATACCAGAGGATATTTTGCATCACTCTTTTCGAAGCCGTCAGGCAGGTAGACATTGTACTTCACCTGGGCCTTCAGAATCTTGCTGTCGAGCGAATCGGTCACAATCTTGCCCGCACTCGCAGGAACGAGTGACAGGAAGAGGGCCACAAGAACAATAACGGATCTTTTCATGGCAGTTTATTTTTCGATGAATACTTTCTTGGTCAGCTCCTGCAGTTCAACCGGCTTGTTGGTGGTGATGTAGTCGGCACCGTGATAGAGATACTTGATCATATCCGATTCCACATCGACAGTCCACACGTTAGAGGCAATTCCGAGGGCGCGGCACTTGTCGAAGAAGTCGATATGCGCGTCCATGATGGTGGTCTTGTAATCAATGCCTGAGATGCCTGCAGCCTTGATTTCGGCAGGAGTCTTGAGCTTGCTCTCAGCCGAGCAGAGATACTGCACATGGGCTGACGGAGCCTGGGAATGGATATAGTTGCTCAGGTCCCAGTCGAAGGCAATCCAGACCACCTGGTCCTCCATGTGCCTGTCCTGGATAAGTTTCCATGCGGCATCGAAGCAGGCGTGATTGCGCTCGGTGGTGCTATGGGTCTTGATCTCGCAGACCAGCTTCACCGCCGGTTTCTGCAGACCCTGCGCGAGATAAGCCTCGAGGGTTGGAGCCGGCTCGCCGTTGCTGAGTCTTACGGATGCAAGATCGGCATAAGTGCTGTTCTGGATCACATGCGAGTCACCGCTGAAGCTGCTGTCATGGTTCACCACGCAACGGCCGTCGGTGGTCAGCCATATATCGAATTCCGAGCCAAACACATTGATATCCTGAGCAGCCTTCAACGCAGCCACAGAGTTCTCAGGGGCAGTGGTGTGCAAACCTCTGTGAGCCACGACCTTTACACCTGCAGGGTCGGTTCCGCCGGTGCCGAAGCTGATGGTCGCCTTGCCGAGATAGTAAGGCTGCGAGCCACGTACGGCCACGATGCGGTATGAATCGCTTGCGAAAGTTGCCGGGATGACGGCCTTCGCCACTCCGCTCTCGATGACGGTCTCACAGGTGAAGCTCTTGCTGCGGTCGGAGATGCTCTCGAAACGGATCTTGTCGCCGGCTGCAAAGCCGTTGCCGTAGATACAGAACTTGTTACCAGCCGCCACAGTGCAGTCGCCGACGAAGTTTATATCGTCGATGCAGAAGAAACTGCTAGTGGATTTTTCTTTGTAGGAAGCGTCGTAGAGGGCCTTGACCTCTTCGGCTGTGAGCGACTTGCTGAACACACGTGCAATGGCCACATCCCCCTTCCAGCCGCTGTTGCACTTGCCGTTGGCCGAGTCGCCGCCGACTGCAAACCAATAGGCGTTGGCGTTCTTCTGAGGGAAGTAGCTACCTGGAGAAGCTGCAGTGCCCTTCAGTTCGCCGTCCACGTATATCCTGGTGACACCTTCTGCCTTGTCCCACACACCTACCGCATGATAGTAGCGGCCAGGTTCCGGATTGATCTGGCTGGAGCACCATATGTAATTGTTGCTGCCGCTGGTGGTGATGCTCGGGAGGAAGGTCAGGGCGCAGCCTCTGGCTGTCTTGGAGATGAGGAAGCCGAGTCCGCCTGAATCCATCGCACTGAACATCTTCCACTCAAGGGCGCCGTCGCTCTTCTTGTCGATGCAGAAGAGGGTTTCCATGGAGAAGCCTTCGGAAAGGGTCCTGTCGGTCTGGTCACCTTTGGAATAATCACACTTGTAGTAACCGGAAGTGACATCGGAACCTGCATGGTTGAAGTGGCTCACCCACATCTGACGGTCCTCGTCCCAGAAGGTTACGGTCGCAGGGCTGTCTACGAGGGTTACAGGCATTTTATTGGCTGACACATCCTTAGCGCTGCCGTCCTGGCTGAATACCACGTCCAGGAGGTCTGCAACCGGCACTTTCGCCGGTTCCGGGTCCGGATCAGGATCTGGGTCAGGAGTCGGGTCCGGATCAGGATCTGGTGTAGGGTCCGGGGTTGGATCCGGTTCCTCAACCGGAGGAGTATCAGGTCCCGGTGCAGGTTTGTCACACCCTGTAAACGCAAAGGTCAATGCCGCGAAGAGCATCAGATAGACTAGTGTTCTTTTCATATTATAATTGGTTAGATTCTTCAATAATACAAAAGTAAGGAATATTACGTAATTTTGTACTGTTTGACAAAGATGAGTTACCCAGAAAAGTTCCATAGCATCTTCGCCCGCAACTGCGAGGTCCGCCGCATCGACAAGGATGTGGCCGCAGGTTTTCTGCAGAAGCATCATCTTTACGGTGACTGCGCAGCGAAATACAGGTATGGAATCTATGTCCGACGCTACTCTGGCGAGGAAAACACGGCGCTGACAGGCCAAGACGGCACGGCTACGGAGAGACAGCACCCCTACCCCATCGGCACGCTGGTTGCCGTGGCAAGTTTCTCGAACGGGCGCAGATGGAAGAAGTCCGAGGCCGAGATCCGCTCCTACGAGTGGCTGCGCTACGCCTCCCTGCCGGAAGTCCGGGTGATCGGCGGCATGGGACGCATACTCAGCACCTTCGTGGAGGAGGTCCACCCGGATGACGTCATGAGCTACGCTCCGGCAGAGCATTACGAGGGCGAGGTCTACGAAAAGCTCGGATTCGTCCGCGAGGGCGTCAAGTCCTTTGTCAAGAATGGGGTTGAAGCCTCCAGCATCAAATTCAGATTGAAACTGACAGATTACTAAAGATATGAAACTCAAGGAAATAATCGGCATCATCGAGACTTTGGCGCCACTCGGACATCAGGACGATTGGGACAACTCAGGACTGCAGGTGACGACGGCCATCGACGCGGAAATCGGTTCCGTTCTCGTCTGTCTGGATGTTACGGAAGAGGTGGTGGATGAAGCCATCGCAAGCGGAGCCGGTCTCATCGTTTCGCACCATCCCCTCATCTTCAAGGGGCTGCGAACCGTGGCCGGTCTGAGCTACCAGGAACGTTGCGTGATCAAGGCGCTGCAGAACGGCATCAGCATCTACTCGGCCCACACCAGTCTCGACAATTCTTTTAGAGGTGTGAATCACAAGATCGCCTCGGTGCTGGGGCTCATCAACCTGAAATGGCTGGATTCTCTCGAGGATGCGGTCAGCGGCACAAAGGGCTCCGGTCTCATCGGAGATCTTCCAAGGGCTGTTCCTGCCTCTGAATTCCTGACTTCGGTCAAGGAAAAGTTCGGAGTATCCGCGCTTATGCACAGCGTCCCATCGACAGACTTGATACGTAAAGTCGCCCTCTGCGGCGGCTCGGGTGCCTTCTTGCTGGGCAACGCCGTTGCAGCCGGTGCTGACTGCTTTATCAGCGGCGAGTTCCACTACCACGACTACTTCGATACCGGCACCATGCTCGTTGAGCTCGGCCACTACGAGAGCGAGCAGTTCACTCAGGATCTGCTGGTGGATTACCTGAATTCAAAGTGCCCAGACCTCGATATTCGCAGGACAAGTAGCCTCACGAATCCGATTATCTGCGACAAATAGCAAAAAAAATTTGCGGATTCAAAAATTTGTCTCATCTTTGCATCCGCATTCGGGGGATTAGCTCAGTTGGTAGAGCACCTGCTTTGCAAGCAGGGGGTCAAGAGTTCGAATCTCTTATTCTCCACACAAAAGCCAGACGACAAGTCTGGCTTTTTTTGTGGAGAATATACTATTTTTAAGTGGGGAGGAATCCCCACCCCCCTCTGGCCATGCGGCGGAGTGATTGCCTCTTCCTTTGCACTTTCGCTGCCATCTATCTTACCACACCAATCCTGTCGTGCGTGAAATGGAGGATTCTGCGCACGACGCATCCGACACCAATCCTGTCGTGCGTGAAATGGCGGATTCTGCGCACGACGCGTCCGACACCAATCCTGTCGTGCGTGAAATGGCGGATTCTGCGCACGACGCGTCCG
>JAKSJK010000063.1 GCA_024398095.1 Bacteroidales bacterium | reverse complement strand
GGGTAAGTTCAGCAACCCGTATGTCGAACTGTACGCTGAGGACGACAGACATTGCTGTTATAACTTCTCTCAAATATTCACCGCAGACCTTGATGTAAAGGCAGGAAAGATGTATACTCTGAAGTATGCCATAAGCAAGGAGGATGTGGTGTCTGCACGCGAATTCATTCCATATATCGTCATCGATGGCAGCATATATGACGTGTCTGATACCGGGTACGGAATGGACAATGCGCAGATGATCGGCGAACTTTTAAAGACATCTTCGTGGGTTTATCTTGCTAAGCCTGGAGAGCCGGAAGACTATACTGGAATTGATGTCAAAGGAAAGGTCGTTCTCGTGGACAGGGGAAAAATAACCTTTACTGATAAGATTCTCAATGCGAGTGATGCAGGTGCGGCGGGAATTATCGTTGTCAACAACCAGCCGGGAACTCTCCCTATGGATCTGTCTTCTGTCGAGGGCAATCCTAAGCGCATTCCTGCGGTTTCCGTGGCACAGGAAGTGGGATTGTATCTGCTTAAGCATCCGTCCGCTTCTTTTTCTCTGGTATACTCGCTGTAAATATTAGTCTCACTGCCCAACTGAATTTCTGGTTTCTCCCGCAGCGACGACTTGTGTTGCCTACGGGAGCGTAGACGGACAATTTCCCCTCAAATTCTTCGCAAAAGGATTACCTTTGTATTGCAATTGAATATGTCTATGGCATCTGATATCATCGAAGCTCTTCAGAATCTGAAGAATGACGAGCAGCGGGCAATACTGATGCGTTTTTTCAAATCTGGCCCAGGCCAGTATGGCGAAGGCGACCAATTCCTGGGGCTTAAGGTCCCTGAAGTGAGGACCATCGCGAAGATGAGCCGTGACTTGCCGTTGGAATCCGTTCCAGAGCTGCTTGTGAACAGCTGGCACGAGGTCCGGCTGTGTGGATTTCTGATTCTCACATACAAGATGGAGAGGCTGTATACCCGGAAGATGGCACGGAATATCAGTGCCATCAGTCAGCGTGACGAAATAGTGAGGCTCTATCTCGAATATGCCGACTATGCGAATAACTGGGACCTTGTGGACCTGTCAGCACCGAAGATTGTCGGACCGTGGCTACTGCTGCCGAGCGAAATAGAAGATAAGGACGCAATCATGGACTCGCTTGCCGGGAGCCCTATCCTTTGGCGACAGCGTATCGCAATGGTCAGCACATGGAAAACAACCCAGCAGGGACATCCAGAATATGCTCTCCGCTACGCCGAACGTCTTGTAAACCACGATCATGACCTGATACATAAGGCTGTGGGATGGATGTTGCGCGAAGTAGGGAAGAGAGGTGGGATGGACTATCTTGAGGAGTTTCTGAAAAAACACGCCGCAACGATGCCCCGCACTACTCTCCGCTATGCTATCGAACAACTCCCGGAATCCGACAGGCGTTATTGGATGAGCAGGAAAGAATAACGGCTTACCCAGGCAGACGGCCGAGCGGAGCATATCCCTATGCTTCGCGCAGCGAGGCCGCTGCCTGGGTAAGTATGTTTATTGAACGGGAACCTTACTGCTCGTCCGGTGTGTCCTCGGACTTCTTGGACTTGGCTTTTGCAATCAGTTCGCCAGCCTTCTCGATTGCCTGATTTGCGGCAAACTGGATCTTTTCCTTGATGCTTACCTTGCCGTCTCCATCCAGATCGGCAGGATTGATTTTATTCTCTTCGTTCATAATTTGAATGTATTTGATGTTTTACAATTTCGATGGATCGAAAACCGCGCGGACAGGGAGTCCTATATAGCGGTACATGATACCGGTACCTTCTCCATTGAAAGACCAACCCATCTTCTGGCTTGTGCCGCTGCCTGAAGGACGGTCCTTGCACCAAGTGTGGAGCTCTTCCGGTTCGATTACATTGGAACCTTCCATGTAGCCGCAGCCAGGCAGGAAGATTGACTTGCCGGTGCCATTTCCTCTGATAAGCAGACCTTTGACACCGTTCTGCCTGGTTTCCGTGAAGGTGCAGTAATCGTAGATGACAAGCCAGTCATACGACGTAGGCATACGCCAACCCTTGCCGAGAGTCTTTTCCGCCACATCGTCATTGCTGTCGAGCCTGGTCGAACTGTCCGTGTACTTGGTGAGGGAATTCTCTCCGCCCCAGAGGTAGTTGGACCAGTTGTAGCTGCTCTTGGTTGTGGTCTCGCCCCATGCGTATCGGTTGCCGACGGCGGTAGGCGAGCTAGCTCCGATGTTTTCTGTAGCGAACAGAATTCCATCCGGATGTCCCAAATCCACGACATTGGCCGGAATGGCAGGATTGCCCTTCTGGACGAGGGTGAAGGTCGCTGGCTTATGGTTAGGGTAGGTGATAGTGATCACAGCTGTCCTGTCATACCTGCTGTTGATCTTTGTATAAGCTATCGTCAGAGATGTGTTGCTGTAGGTGCCCAGCTTGACCCAGTTTGCACCGGTGGTGAACTGAACCCTTCCGGAGACGTTGGCGCTGAGCTGTACTCCGATGGTAATATTTCCTGCATCGCAGCCAACCTCGGCGCTTGTCGGGTTGATGCTCATGTCCAGATCCTCGCAGTTCTGTCTCACAATGACATCATAGTTAGTCGCAAGGCCGCCGTCGAAGTATATCTCGAGTGTTGCCGGGGTTTCCCTGACCGCACCGGTTGTATTGCTGTCTGCTGCGATTCTGATCTTCGAATCGGACACATTCGAGTATGACCATACCCATGATACACCTGATCTGAGGTATACCTGACTGAGCTCGGATGGTGGATTGGCAATTGTGAACGGAACCTCGACGGTTGTGCCGAGCTTGTCCAGGATGATTACATTGCTGCCGAGAGAGAAGCCTACATCGCCCAGAGGATTCTGGGTCACTGTGACGGTTACATCATCGGCATCCGGATACTTCCAAGTGACGGTGAAGGATCTTGATGCTGCTGTGTTGTTGGCATCCAGATTGAATTCCACCTCGCTGCCGCCTTTGGTTGTCCAATGGAACCATTCTCCTTCTTCATTGAATTCCGAGTTGGCGTAGGCGTTTGGCTGAGGGTTCTCGATGGTGCAGCTCAGTTTGAGACTCTGTCTTTTGCATGAACAGAGGACTTCGGACTTGTCTACGCGGATCACCGGTTTCTTCGGAATCGCAGCCTGCAAGATCAAAACCCTCTTCTCCTCGGCTCCTTCGTAGTTGACCCAGATGTTTGCCTGCCTTTCGTAGTCATAGTTCGGATCTACAGTGAAGGTTATCCTGCTGTTGGATGATGATGTGACCTTGATCCATGAATTGTAGTTGGACACGTAGATCTGCTTGCCCTCAATCGGGTTGCGTATCTCTACATCTATTGTATATTCTCCGCCTTCTCCATTCAGCACGAACCGGTTCTGGGCCAGTATTATTTCCGGGGCCGGAACATTGGCAGCCGCTTCCTGGGTAAGCGTAAATACCTGGGACTCGGCATTGAGGTATAGTACGGTGATATCAGCCTGCCTGCTTAGTGATGAGGTATTCTCTTCGTACCTGTATGTGATTCCGCCGTTGTCAGTGACAGGATCGACCTTGACCCATTCTCTTGTCGGATAGGCAGCAATCATTTCTCCTTTGATGGCATTGTCGATGCTGACATTGAAATATCCGCTTCCGGATTTGCTTGACACCGTTGCTGCAGAAGGACTGATCGTGATAACCGGTGCCGCGGGCAGTGTCGCCTCCTGCGAAACTACGATACTTGTCTTCTCCGCATTCGCGTAGCTGAATTCAAGCAGTGCTGTCCTGGCTTCGCCTGTATTTATCTCTGCGGAGCAATGGATTATATTTTCGGTAATATCTGTCACAGTGAGCCATCTCTGGCTTGAGGTGTACTCAAGTACAGAGCCTTCTACAGCATTCTGGATCGCGTAGCCGATTGCAAACTCTCCACCTAGGTAATTCAGGTACGCAGTCTCGATGGAAAGCAGGATTATCGGCTTTGCCGGGGACGCAGCCTGGGTTGCTGTAAAGGTCTTCGTGGCGGCCTTTCCGTAGCTGATTGCAAGTTTGGCGACACGGCTTTCCTGCTTGGTGTTTTCTTCGAATCGGTAGACGATCACACCATTTGTTATCTTGCTGACCTGAAGCCATTCCGCGTTGGATTCTGCCTTGAGCTCCACTCCGTCGACCGGATTTTCAATTGTGCACGCAAGCGTCTCGGTGCCGGATCCGTACCCAAGCTCGATGCTCTCCGATTCCAGCTTGATGACAGGATCTTTGACAGGTTCCGGCGTCGGTTTTACGCAACCGAGCGCAGAAAAGGCAAGCAGTAATGATGCTGCATGCAGAATTTTGTTAAGCCTATTGTTCATAGTGTCAGTTTCGTTTTTTTGTCTAATAGTATGTAATGGTTACGTTACCTATGTCATTCCCCGGAAATCCTTCTGTAGGTCGACATCATCTTGTCGTAGTCTGATCGAAGGGCGTCCCGGAGCTGCCGGGCTCGTGACTGTTCTGTGCCGCGGCTGGAATGCATACGGCCAGACACAGCATCGATATGTATCTGCACAGATGTTTCACTGTACAAATATATGAAAAATATTATCCTATCAGCCAATTACTTGCGACTTGCGAGCCAAACACCCAGAAGGGTTATCAGTGAGCCGGCCAGCGACAGCCAGTTCATCTGTTCGTTGAGGAATATCAACGAGCCCGCCATGGAGAAGGGGCTCATAAAGACAAAGACAAAGGACTTATTAAAAGCTACCCTTTTCCCGTGCCCTCTTACATGGCCGAGGGTGGCCATGGATCTGGAATGTATCTGTCTGCCGCAGCTTTTCTGGCGCCGAAAGGACTACCTGCATCCGCCGCCGTGGCCGCCGCCGGAATAGCCGCTGCCGCCGCTGTAGGAAGAGTGTCCGCCACCGCCGGAATAGCTGCTGTAGCTGCCACTGCTGCTGCTGCTGCTCGACCATGAGGAACGGGCAACGCTGGAGTCGTAAGCAGTCTTCGCATTCATGATGCTGCGGCCGAGATCGTTGGAGAGATAGACGGTCCTGACGACAGCCTCAGCATCGAAATCCTCGAATGGCTTGATGTCCTTGAGCTCCTTGGCTACCTTGTCCGCAATGCCGAAAAGGGAAGCGTAGACGAGATAATCCTGCCAAAGGACGGCCTCGGATGAACGTCTCTCATCGATAAGAGTAAAGTCCGTAAGGAAATTCTTCAGACCGTAAAGCTTGCGCGACTCCTCCTTGCCGCTGCTCAGGAGGGTTGTGCCACGCATATAATTATTGGTCTTGAGATATCTGGTTCCGCCGTCCTTGACTGCGGTGACCCACTTGGCAATGACCTTCTTGTTGCCGGCGCTGGAGGACCACTTGCTGAACTCCGACTCCTGGAGAATCTTGTCCTTGCCGGCCGCCTCCCGCATCATCTGCCAGAGATCCTTCATGACCGTCTCTCCCTCAGGAATCTTGTTGCGATTGTCGAACATTATCTCGATCTTGCCCTTGCTGTCCTTGCGCACGCTGAGAGCTCCGAGCTGTATCATCCTGATGATCATCGCAGAAGCGACCCTGGCCTTCTTGGCAATCTTGGCCGGACTCATCTCGAGAATCACATGGTTGGCGGCGAGTATGTTGCCTCCGAAAGGAATATCCCTGTTCCACCTGAGCCTCTTCGGAAATGCAGTGCCGAGCCACTTCCATCTGGTTGAAATGTGCTCGATGGCATGAATGACGGACATTACAGGAATCCATCCTCCGAAAAGCAGGAAGACCGTGATGTATGCAAAGATATTGGCCAGGACTTCGGAAATCTTGTCCCACAAAGTAGGCGGCGCTTTGTAGAAGCCTGAGCCGCGGAGTGCTCCGTCCAGATGCTCCTGGAAGTCCTTTTCCATGGTGCTGGTAGGGTTGATTATGCCCTTGTCCAGCCTCAGGAGCAGGATGAGAGAGCTTTTTTCGTCGAACTCATGTGCGGACTGCATTACCACGAAACCATTCTTGAACACACATTCGCCCTCGTAGCCGAATCCCCAGATGCGTGCCCGGGTCGTATCTATCCTCTCGCCCTGAACCTCCAGCACCAGTCTGACATTCTGAGGGTTTGAGGAAAGCCCGTCTCCGACGAACTGCAGGTGGAGCATGTCGTAATCATTGAGAGACTTCGCAGCATTGCGCATCTTGTACTTCACCTCGTAATGATGGTCGCCGTAGCTGCCGAGACCCCAGCAGAGCTCGCAGCCCTTCTCGGTCTTGTGGATTCCGCAGCGGTTTGCCTTCTGCGCAAGGCTGCGGTTGACATCCCAGTCTCCTTCGTTCACGAACTGGACTCCGTTCTCATCCTTCACGGAGAAATTCTCGATCTCGATGTCGCCCAGATTCTCCCTCACGAGGTACCATTCCGTGCCCCTGACTGCAGTGATGTCCCAATATTCGTGAATGTGTGCCGTGCCCTCGTTGTCGAGGACGCAGCCTATCTTGATCTGTTGTATTGCCGCTTCCTGGGCAAATGCCGACGTCTGAATGGCGACGAAGGCCATCAATATGAGAACGAAATATTTCATGTATGGTCAAATGTAGTCTTTTTGTCCAAATTTTGCTAAATTTGTTGAAGATCGAACATTTTAAACAGATAACACTATGAACGAAGAGAACACTCCAGACGAGCAGTAGTCCATAACGAAGCAAAAGAAATCCCGGATGATGAGTCCGGGATTTTTTCGTTTACAGTTTGCTAGGATCGAATACCGCTCTGACCGGCATTCCGAGGTAGCGGCTCATCGAAGTGGCGCCCTGGCCTGTGAATGACCAGCCGCTCTTGTCGTTGCTTGCGCTTGCGCTGCCGTTGTACGGACGGTCGCGGCACCAGAGGTAAGTGGATCCGTTGTTGGCGTTCTTCTTGGTGTTGTTGTCCATATATCCGGCATATGGGATGAAGATGCTCTTGCCGTTCTTCCTGGAAGTGATCTTGAGACCCTGCACACCGTTTACTGTGGCCTCGGAGAACCTGCAATAGTCCTCGAGATCGATCCAGTCGAAGCTGCTAGGCATCCTCCATGCGGAACCGAGAGTCTTGGCAGCGACGTCGTCTGAAGCATCGAGCCTGTAGGAATCGCCGGTGTACTTGGTCAGTGCATTCTCCGAACCCCAGAGGTAGTTGGACCAGGTGTAGCTACTCTTGGTGCTGGTCTCGCCCCATGCGTAATAGTTTCCGGCATCGCTTGAACTGCTTGCGCCTATGTTGCTTGCAGCCCAGAGGAGTCCGTCAGGGAGACCGAGGTCCACAACGTTGACAGGGAAGTCCGGATTGCCCTTCTGGGTGAGGGTGAAGCTTGCGGACTCGTGGTTAGGGTAGGTGATGGTGATTTCTGCGGTCCTGTCATCCCTGCTGTCGTTCCTGCTGTAGGACATGGTCAGGCTCGAACTGGTATATCGCGACATCACGACCCAGCTAGCGCTTGTGCTGAAGTCTGGCTCGCCTGAAACGGAACTGTCCTCGAGATTGACATTGATGCTGAACTCACCTGCCTTGTAGTCCTTCTGTGCGCTGCTAGGGCTGATGCTTATGGCCATGGACTTGCAACTCTGCTTGACTGTTATGTGCTTGACCGCTTCAAGACCTCCCATGAAGCCGATCGTGATCTGCAGGTCATACTCTCTGACGGCTCCGGTCTCGTTCTCTTCTGCCCTCATGAAGATATATCGTCCGCTCTCGTTATGTCCGACGGCAAGCCAGGTACAGCCCTTGCTGAACATCAGGTAGGAGAATTCGTCAGGCGGATTGGCGATGGTGTATGGCAGGATCAGCTGAGAACCGGCCTTGTTGAGTATTACGACGTCGCTGCCGATGCTGAATCCTACCTCGCCCAAAGGTGACTGGGTCACAGTGACCGGGACGTCCTCGGCTCCCTCGTATTTCCAAATGTGAGTGAAGCTCCTCTCTGCGCCGGAGTTGTTGGCCTCAAGCCTGTATGTCATCTCGGACTTGCTTTCCCACGAGCTGCTGCCTATCCATCGTGCCCACTCGCAGTCGCCTCTCTGGCAATCCGGGTAAACGTTCCTGACGGAGTTTTCTATATTGCAGGACAGAGTGATCTCCTGGTATCTGCAGTCAGCTGAAACATTGGCTCGGCTTACCACGATCACCGGTTTCCTGACCTTGAAGTCCTGGGTGACCGTGACTGTGCATGGAGTGGCATTTCCATAGGTGACGCCTATCTTGCCGACTCTCTGCCTGTCGAAGTTCTCGCTCACGCTGAAATTCACTCCTGCGTTTGATGAAGCTGTGATCGTGAGCCATGACTCGCTGTCGTTGGTCAACTGTACGTTCTCGCCCTGTACCGGATTCTCGATAGAGATGTTGAAAGAATACTGACCGGCGTCAGCACCGATGTTGAAAGTGTCCTGGCTGAGGAGTATGATCGGGTCAGGAACCGGCTCGGGCTCGGGATCCGGTTCCGGAGCCGCGGCCTGGTGTACGATGAACACTTTCTCCTCTGCTTTCTCGTAGTTCAGGATGAGTGTGCCCGTCCTTTCGGACAGGTTTTCATTCTCGTCATAGCTGAATCTGAAAGCAGACTTCCTGGTTTCGGTAATCTTTACCCATGGGACCGTGGACTTTACTTCAGCTTCTACGCCCTCGATGGGGTTTTCAATGGAAAATGACACGAAATCGGAACCGGCCTCATAACCGTAGTTCCCTTCGCTTGTGTCAAGTGTGATGACGGGGTCCGGAACGACTATAGGCTCCGGCTGCTTTTTGCACGAGATGCCTGAAACGACGCATCCCAGTGCAAGAATCATAGTTTTGATCAGTTTGGTTTTCATACTGCTTCTATATTATAATTTTTCTTCTGAAATCCTTCTGTAGGTGGACATCATCTTGTCGTAGTCGGAAGGGTTCTTCCAGATCTTGCGGCGTCCGATGAAATCCTTGACTTTTATCGTACAGTACCAGTCGTTCAGGAAACCGGGACGAGAGCACCAGAGCCAGTCGTGACGTGGCTCGAGCATCTCGTAGCTGCCGGGCTCGTGACTGTTCTGTGCCGCTGCTGGAATGCATACGGCCAGACACAGCATCGATATGTATCTGCACAGATGTTTCACTGTACAAATATATGAAAATTATTATCCTATCAGCCAATTACTTGCGGCTTGCCTGCCAGACACCCAGCAGGGTGATGAGGGATCCCAGCAGGGAGAGCCAGTTCATCTGTTCGTTGAGGAATATCAACGAGCCCGCCAGGGTGAAGACCGGATTCAGGTAGATGTAGTTGCTTGAGCGTATCGTGCCCAGTTTCTTTATCACAGGCGTCCAGAGTGCGTAACAGGGCTATTTTCTCCTGCAGCAACGATTTGTGCCGCCTACGGGAGCGCGGCAGGGCCATTTTCTCCCGTCGCAACGGTTTGTGTCGCCTACGGGAGCGCGACAAGGCTATTTTCTCCTGCAGCAACGATTTGTGTCGCCTACGGGAGCCCAGCAGGGCCATTTTCTCCTGCAGCAACGATTTGTGTCGCCTACGGGAGCGCGGCAGGGCCATTTTCTCCCGCAGCAACGATTTGTGTCGTCTACGGGAGCGCAGCAGGGCCATTCTCTCCTGCAGCAACGATTTGTGTCGCCCACGGGAGCGCAGCAGGGCTATTTTCTCCTGCAGCAACGATTTGTGTCGCCCACGGGAGCGCAGCAGGGCTATTTCCTCCCGCAGCAACGATTTGTGTCGTCTACGGGAGCGCGACAAGGCCATTTTCTCCCGCAGCAACGACGCAATAGTCGATATGAGCCCTAACAAACGCTATTACGGCTACACAGTCCGTCCTGTCTGGGATGGTTTCCCGGAGTAGGCGCTAGAGCAACTCGAATTCCACATATTCCTCAACTGTTAGAAAATATCATTCGTGGCGTATATATCCGCGAAACATAACAGATTGAGCAATGAAGAACATCATCTACAGCGAGACACGCTACATCAAGTCCAAGACCCACGCACTCCGTAACGAAAAGCTCTCCTTCAAGGGCGGTCAGAAGCTCGGCGACCTCTCGATAGGCATTGAAGACAACGCCACCCTGAGAAAAGTCCGCCGCATCGTGGAGAAGCGTGTCTGCCAAGACTACTACAAAATCCATCCGCACGTAAACGGCAACGCCCGATACGCTACAAGACGCCATAAGAGCAACGCCATCAGAAACCTCTACGGCTGGGTGCCCGTGGGTTTCAAGTACTGCTGTGCCGCGTAGGGGGCTAGATTCGTGAATAAGCTTCGTACACCTCGAGTATATCCTCAGGCAGGAACAGCAGCGCCTTGGCTCGGATCTCTTCCGGGATGCCGTAGTATGCCTCGGCAATGGAACCGGTGATAGCTCCGAGCATGGTTATTTTCTAAGTTTTATGTACTCCTGAAGTTTGATAACCTCCACTTTGGGAAATTCAATTGTTTTTAGGATGTCAAAATGAGCATCATTAGTTACCAGCAGTTCTGCATTTCCACATATAGCACAGTCAACAAATTTATTGTCATCGGGATCGGCTGTAATCATATGATAGTAAAACGTCGGCTCTACTCTTTTTATTATTTTTGGCGCTTCAAGGAGGGCACGAACGACTGCTTGGGCAACGATCGGGTTGGTCTTGTTTACTAGAATCTCTTCATATTCTCCAAGTATTTCATTTGAAATACATATGCAGATCTCACCGGCGAGGATGTCAATCCAAACCTGATGGTATGGACTTATTGACGGCAGTACAGCCAGCAGACAGTTCGTATCAAGAACGATGGTTCTCATAACTATTTCTGTGCGTGAGAGTACGGGGTTCTCATATGCTCGCTGAGCATCGCTTCGATATCAGAGACTCCCAAATGGTTATCAGTAAAATATTTGTCAATAGCCATTTGGGCAGATTCTGCCGCAGCAACTTTATCAGACATAACCTCAAAGGGAATCTTGCCACGCTGTACTACAGCTCTGGCAAATACATTCATTGCAGCATTGGCGCTGAGACCAAACTGCGAGCAGAGAGAGTCAAAGGACTTTTTGAGGTCCGAGTCCATACGGACAGTCATTGCAACTTGTGACATGATTCAAATATTTTAGTTCGCTACAAATTTATAAAAAAGTTTCAATATGGTGTAGTTTGATTGCATAATGATTGCAAAATCTTGCGATCAAGCGCACTGGCTGTAGCTGTGCGCCCAATCGTAATCGGCTCTTGAGTAGATCCAAATTTCCTCATTGAGGAAGTCCTGAGCCCTTTCGCAGTAGGAATCTATGCTGCTCTCCTCGTAGTAGAATCCGCATGCCTTTGCGACATTTGCAGAGGCCTCGTTCTCGAATTCGAAACGTATCTGCAGCTCGTCGAGATAGGGCTCTCTCTCGAAGAAAAGGTCACGGACCATAGTCACTGCCTCCCTCATGTAGCCCTTACCCCTGTACTGCGGGAGGAGGGCATAGCCGATGTTCTTCCTCCATCCGTTCTTAACCCATTTCGTGTTGCAGAACTGTATGACTCCCACGAAGTTACGTGTGTCTTTCTCGAACATTGCATACATCGAATACTGTATGTCGTTCCTGTCATTGATGCGGAAGTTGTAGTAGACATACTTGTAGAGTTCCTCCTTTGCCTCCTCAATGTCCTTGTAGGCATAGCCCATGAAGAATTTCGCGGTCTTTTCGTCTTTCAGCAGTTCAAAGAGCATGTCAGCCTGATACGGCTCCATCGGCTCGAGGATAAGCCTCTCGGTCTCCATCCTCAGTTCTTTCATCATTTCTTCGTTCATCTGTCAATAGGTACGGCTACATATACGCCGAAGAACGGTGAATCTAACGGTGATTTCTCCGGAAATAGCTCGTATTGGATAATTGCAGTTGTTTTGGTAACTTTGAAGACTGGTGTGTGTGACCAGACCCAAGAAAGATAACATTATTATTGCTAGCCATGTCTGTAGTATTTTGTATAACCATCGCTGTCAAGGGTAGCGAATCTGATATCAAGGATCTCCATGAGCGTCTTGAGGCCTCCAGGACCGGTGGCGTGGTGCCTTTCGATTATAAGACCGTTCATCTCGCCAAAATGATGGATTACGAGTCCGTTGAGGCTGTTGAGTTGAAATCTCCGACACAGCTGGAGTTTGATCTGCTATACGACAAGTATGCTCCGCTAGGCAGGATAATGTTTCATCTTACGCGGGCTTATGAGGATGTCAAGGTTGCAATGTATATAACCACGGACTGTGATGTGGCTCCTCTCCCGATCGTATATGACCCGTGGAATGAGTTCTTCAGCTTCAGCGTTCCTGCCTTTTATCTGGATGAAGACTTCGATGTTTATGAAGATGAGATCCCTTGGGAGGAATACGACCAGTGGCGGGATTCGCTTTCGGAAGAATAAAATTTCGTTATCATGAAATAATCTTGGATTGATAGCGTATTAGAATATGGAAATTCTTAAATTGATTTATGGAAGATCATTAGTCACTAATGATGAAGAATAAGTAAAATTTAAAACCACATTATTATGGGATGGGGAGAATTAGTAAAGAGAGACTTGACTGACGCGTCTGCTGACGATGTCAGAGAAGAAAAGGTGGAATCTGAAGTCACACAGATCGAGAAAACCAATAAAAGCGTCACACGGGTTAAATTATTTCAGAGAGTCACTTTAAAAGCGTTGGAGAGTGATGTAAACAAATTCCTCGAGACAATCGATTCCTCGGATATCAAGAATATTTCATTTGCTAGCCGTGAAGATGATAATACCGTCATGGTAGTTTACGAGACAAAAGAATAATATAGTAATATAAAAATAGAATCATGTCGATAGATAATTATTGGACGGATTTTGGCTATTGGAGGCGGTACTTAACCGCTGTCTATAACAGTATCGAAACAGGAGAAGATAATAAGCGCTTTGGTAGCCGGAAAGGCTTTATCGTTGAAAAAGTTGCAGGAACTGAATCAAGGCTTGATTTTGTGAAGGACTACCTCAAAGTGGCTAAGCTTCAAAAATCTGGCAAGGTGTCTGAACTAACGGTAGACGACTCCTGGACTCCGAGTATAGTTAATTCTGATTCCAAGTTATGCGTGAACAGGATTATTTTATCTGCTTTTAAGGCGAGGAATGGTCTGCTCGTTCTCAATGTCAGCAACATAAAATTCTTTGAGTATTGCTGGTTTCATATCAAAGAGTTGGCAAAACAGCAGCGTGAATTGGTTGCATGTGGACCGTTTGATGAAAATTCTGGCTTTTTTGATGTAGATGAGACGCTTGAAGAAATCGAGCATCTGGCTATGATTGGTTGTAGCGAACGGGAAATCGATGAATTTGCTGATGAGAGTGTATCGAAAGCGCAGAAAAAAGGCCTCATTCCTTCTCGATTTGAGTTTAAAGGATATGTCCTACTTGTTCTTGATGGTCTTGATTGGAAAACCGTCTGTGAACATTCAAATCGTTTTCAACCGGATTGGTTTGATGCGGCTATGACGTTTTATAGTATGATAGATTTCTAGTTTGTGTAATAGTATTTAGAACGCTTCGATAGGACGTTGTATTGTGATTATGAAAGACAATGTAATTTACTCATACCTGATGGAAACGACAGGTATCAAGGACGTTGAGTCATTGGAGTTTTTGCTTGGATGGTTGTGTGAAAAAGGCCACCAGGCGGACCAGAATGACGAATATGTGAATCTTCTTTACGATTTTGTGCAGGCTGTAAAATTGAAGGAGCACCTTGGAGGAAAGAATGCGTATTTTCATGTGACGACAGAGAACGGGAGGCCGAGGGTTGTCGGTGCTGAGATTAGCGATGACCCTTGCGTGGAATTTGAACCCGGTTATGATGGTTATGTCGGTCCTGCATTAGGCAAAGAAAAAGAATATCCTGAAGAGGATAGTGTAAAGAATATTTTCAAAAGGGTT
>JAKSJK010000062.1 GCA_024398095.1 Bacteroidales bacterium | reverse complement strand
TCCCAAAATAGTTAACTATAATAATTCTTAAGAATCATGAAAAAAGGAACCCATCCCGAAACCTACCGTCTTGTAGCTTTCAAGGATATGTCTAACGACACAGTGTTCATCACCCGTTCATGTGCTAACACCAAGGAGACCATCGTTTACGAAGGCGTTGAGTATCCTGTAGTAAAGGTCGAGATCTCTTCAACTTCTCACCCATTCTACACTGGTAAGATGAAGCTCGTGGATACCGCAGGTCGCGTCGACAAATTCTACTCAAGATACGGTAACAAGAAGAAATAATCATTCTGATGAAGATTTTTCTTACAAAAGAAATAAAGGCAATCAGTGTACTTCTGGTTGCCTTTTTAGTTCTTTCCTGCTCCAAGGGACCAGAGACGAAGAACACGATTTTCATAGTTGCGGATGGCTGCTCGACAAGTGCGCTTTCCGTTGCAAGATGGTATAAGCAGGAAGTCCTTGGAGAGAAGGGCAATCTCTACCTGGATCCTTTCCTCTGCGGCTATGTGCGCACCTCCAGCGCCTACTCTCCGACGACCGGGTCCTCCGAGTCGATGAGTGCCTTCATGACGGGGGAAAAGACCGGTTCCGGCTATGTCAGCATGTATCCGAAGTACAAGGAGGATGCGATGATCGAAATTGACACAGCCCGCAAGTACCAGCCTCTCGCAACCCTTATGGAGGCGGCAAAGGTAGAGCAGGGCAAGTCTGTGGGCATCGCTGTGACTGTGGAGTACTGGCATGCAACTCCTGCTGCCTGTGCCTCTCATTCAAAGAATCGCTATAATATAGCTGCAATCTGCGCCCAGATGGCTTCAAACGACATCGATGTGCTCTTCGGAGGCGGTACGGACTACCTTACTCCGGAGGTGCGTGGAATTCTTGCGGAAAATGGAACTACGGTTCTGGAGAATGATCTGGAAGGTTTCCGTAGCTGCAAGGATGACAAGTTGTGGTCTATCTGGGGAGAAATTGACCTTCGCAACGATATGGACCGCGATACCCTCGCGGAGCCGTCTCTTGCTGAGATGACCGCAAAGGCACTCAGTATTCTCGAGCGCAACAGGAAGGGCTTCTTCCTTATGGTTGAGGGCAGTCGTATCGATTATGCGGCGCATTCGCTGGACGCTGTAGGGCAGGCTAACGAGATCCTTGCCTTTGACAAGGCTGTCGGTGTTGCCATGGATTATGCGAAAAAGCACAAGAATACGACAGTTGTGGTTCTTGCCGACCATGGTACTTCCGGTACCACCATCGGTGCATTCGGATATGAGCATTACGGCAGCAAGCATCTCAGACATGCTTTTGACCATCTCTATGACTACAAGGTATCTGCAAAGCAGCTTTCAGGCATCATCATGGATGCGCCTGTGGAGCAGGTACGTGACCTGGTTAAGCAGTACACGGGTCTTGAACTTACTGACGAGGAGTATGCAGATGTACTTGCCAATAAGGATAAGATGACCGTCGATTACATGAAGGCGGCCATTGATCCAACCCTCCAGGGCTGCCTGGCAAAGATCATGGCTTCACATACCCATGTCGGTTTCTCTGGCTCCGGACATACCGGTGAGGATGTCTTCCTCTGCGGCTATCATCCGAACGGGGTGCTTCCGCTCGGCTATCACGACAATGTTGAAGTCTGTGAGTATATGTGGAAGACCATGGGGCTTAAGCATTCCCTCCGCGAACTCTCCGATTCTTGGTTTGTCAAAGCTTCCAAGCTCTTTGAAGGCGCTGAAATGGAGACTGTGGTGGAGAATGAGAGACAGAGGCTTATCGTGCGTCAGAACGGCCACGAACTTGTCATTCCTGCCGACCATGCGGATGTGATTCTCGATGGCAAGACCGTCAAGGTAGGTACCGTCTCAGTATTCCAGAGCAAAGAGTTCTATGTGAACAGAAGTCTTGCGAAGATTCTGGGCTACTAACTTCAGCAGTCTCAAAAAAAGCTGACCATCACCCGATGGCCAGCTTTCTTTTTTTGTTTGCCGGATGATTAGCACATGAGGGCGCCAACCAGACCGAGGATTGCGTAGAACTCAGGAAGAGCGGCGTAGATGAGGGTGTTGGTGAACACGTTGTGTCCCTGTGAAACACCTACGATACCGTTGGCGCAAACCTGGCCCTGACGAACTGCTGAGAGCATGCAGACGAGACCGACGCAGAGGCCGATACCGAAGATGACTGCGCCTGCGGCTGGATCTGCCTTCATCTTGCTGAGGAGCATGAAGAATGCCACAAAGCCGTAGATACCCTGGGTTGCAGGGAGGGCTGAGAGCACCATGTAGTTACCTGAGCCTTCCGGTTTCTTCTTGAGAGCACCTTCAGCTGCGTTGCCTGCGATGGTAGTGCCGTATGCACTTCCGATGCCTGCGAGGCTAAGTACGAGACCGAGTCCGAGATAGCCGAGAACTGTTTCCATCATAATGTTATAAATTTAAATTGTTTGTAATTATTTCTTCAAAGGATTGTAATTGCGGCCTGAGCCGTCGTAGTCGGAGTTCTTGAAGAACTCGAGGAAATTGAGTCGCAGAGGGTGGACAAATGCTCCGAGAACCGCCATGGCGATGTTCAGGACATGCCCGATCAGTGCGATGAGGATGAAAGGAATCCATCCGAAGCCGCCGTCTCCGAGTGTCATCACTGCGAGGGTGTTGAAGGCGAAGCCGAGCATGCTGCCGGCAAGGCCGAGAGCGTAGAGACGCAGGTAGCTGAGCACATCGCCGAGTACGCCGGTTGCGGTGTTATAGGTCTCCCAGAGACCGCCACCGATGTTGATGAGCGGATTCTTGTGGAGATTTCTCAGAGGGAAGATACCCACTGCGCCGATGCAGCCGAGTGCGATGATGGTCCACTTGATGATTGCCGAATCGAGGTGGAGAGCCATACCTGCTGCGAGAACCACTACGGTGCCCACGAGGAAGAGAGTCCATCCCCAGACGCTGAGGCTGTTCATGAAACCCTGGTTCTTGGTGGCGTAGATGGTCTTCACGATCATTGCAAGGCAGAGATGGACGATACCCACGATGATTGCAACCACCATGGTGCCGTCATATCCTGCGAGTTTGGCCGGAACCATGACCTTGTCGAGGCCGAGGTCCTGTATCCAGGCCCACTGGCTGATGTCGATGGAGAAGAAGGTGTGGAAGAAGAAACCTACCACGAATGTTGCGACTCCGAGGACTGTAACCAGAGGGGAGAGACTTGCGAATGACTTTACGCGGCCGAGCAGCAGACCTGCAGCCACGAGCACGAGGCCGTATCCTGCATCTCCCATACACATCGCGAAGAAGAGCATGAAGAAGATGGAGATATAAGGGGTCGGGTCGAAGCCGTCATAGGTAGGACGTCCGTACATGTCGGTCAGCACCTCGAACATCTTCACGAAGCGGTTGTTCTTGAGGCTGATCGGAGGATTGTCCTCCTTGCTTGCATCATCGCTCAGATAGAGCACTCCCATTGAATCGAATGCTTCGTCAAGCTTTGCCTTCTCGCTGGTAGGCGCAAAACCTGTGAAGGTGCAGATGTAACCCTCTGCGGCGTCGCATGCGACTGCGGCTGCCAGGTATCTGTCCAGATCGGCAGTTTTCTTCGCCAGACCTTCGCGCATGTGAGGAAGATGGTTGTTCCTCAGACAGAGAAGCCTTGCCTTCTGGACAAGCACTTCCGCCTCGAGTTCTTCAACCTTAGCCTTTGCATCGTTCACGCTCATCAAAGGTGCCGGGAGCTCAGCGACAGGGAAATTGTATTCTTCATCGGCCTTGGATACGGTTACGAACCACACTCCGGACTTGTCGCGGCAGATCTCCTGAAGGGCGTAGTCTGCCTGCCAGGTAAGGTCGAACTGCTTTTCGGAAATGTGATAGTAGTGGAGCTGCAGGCCCTTCTGTGCGAGGCCTTTGACAGCTTCCATGTCGTAGTCGCCCCAAGGCTCGAGTCCTTCTGCCTCCTTGCGGGCAGCATTGATCGCGGCTGCAAGGCTGTCCAGCTTTTCCTGGGCCTCAAGGGTGTTCTGCATCTTGCAGCCTTCGATCTTGGTCGTGGCGGCAAGTGCCTCTATCTCGGCGCACTTCTCATCCTTGCTCAAATCGAGGGATTCGAGGATGTTGATGGCCTTGGTGACTTTGAGGATCTTTTCAAGCTTTGCCGATGACTCGTCGTCGACCGGCTTCACAGACCTGGTGATATCCACCAGACCGAGTTCCTGAAGTTTTGAGAGGAATTCCTCACTCTCCCCGCTGAGGAGAATGAAGGAGTATTTGGTCATCTTATCTATCATTGCGTGCCTCCTCTTCTGCTTCTTCGGCTGCGTGTCTGCTCTTCACGATCTTGGAAGCTGCCTTGGAGAGGTTCTCCTCGTCTTCCATGTATCGCTTGATCTTCCTGATAGCTTCCTGATAGCCTGGAATCTGTACCTTTTCGTAGAGGTTCACCTTCTGGGTGGTCTTCCTGCGCTGGTAGTCCAGGATACGGCTCTTCTCCTTGTAGACCTCCGACTCGATTCCGAGCCTTGAGAGTTCCTTGAGGATGGCCACGCCGTCAACATACCATGCCGGTTTGGTGAAGGCGTTGAATTCGCTGATCTCGTAGTGGATGCCGAGCAGTTCCGGCGTCTTCACACCTGCAACCTTCACTGTAGTGAGGTCCACGTCGGTGATGGAGATCAGACCGGGCTCGAACTCGTTCCATAGAGCTGCGAGATAGTCGTATTTCTTCAGGGCGGCATCAAGATCCTCAATAAGTTTCTCGGAACGTTCCTTAGCCTTGCGGACCTCGAGCCTGAGGGCGCTCTCCTTGTTCTTCAGGGTCGGGAGGGCGCTCTTACGCATCTTCAGCTGCTTGGTCAGACCGTTGAGAGACGTCTTATTATATTGGAATTTAATAGCCATATTAATAAATATAGGTATATCTGTTACTTGCTAGGCCAGTACTTGTCGACGAAGACCTGCTTGATACCGGTCTCGGCAGGAGAGAAGTACTTTGCGAAAAGCTTCCATGCGGTGTCGAGCATCTCGGTGATGTTGATGTTGACGTCGATGGCGAGGATTTCGGTCGCATAGTCCTTCGCGTAGTCGAGGCAGCGGAGGTCGTAGTCGCTGAGGTCGAAGCCATTCTCGAGCTTGGTCTTTGCATTCTGGGCGTCTGAGTAGAGACGTACAGATGCGTTCATGACCTGGCTGTGGTCGTCGCGGGTCTTCTTTCCCTGAACGAGCTGCTTGAGTCGTGAGAGGGAACGGAACGGGTCGATGATGACCTTTCCGGAATCCGGATCGTTACGCAGGTAAAGCTGTCCCTCGGTGATGTAACCGGTGTTGTCCGGAATCGCGTGGGTGATGTCACCGTCATTGAGGGTGGTCACAGCGATGATGGTGATGGAACCTCCGTCAGGCAGCTGAACGGCCTTCTCGTAAATCTTTGCAAGGTCTGAATAGAGAGAGCCTGGCATGGAGTCCTTTGACGGAATCTGGTCCATACGGTTGGACACGATAGAGAGCGCATCGGCGTAGAGGGTCATGTCGGTGAGGAGCACGAGCACCTTCTCGTTCTTGTCCACGGCGAAGTACTCTGCAGCGGTGAGGGCCATGTCCGGGATGAGGAGTCGCTCTACAGGAGGCTGCTCGGTGGTGTTTACGAAAGAAATGATCTTGTCGAGGGCACCGGCGGACTCGAACTCATGCTTGAAATAGAGGTAGTCGTCGTTGGTAAGACCCATGCCGCCGAGGATGATCTTGTCTACGTCTGCGCGGAGGGCAACCTGTGCCATTACATTGTTGTAAGGCTGGTCAGCATCGGCGAAGAAAGGAATCTTCTGGCCGGACACGAGGGTGTTGTTGAGGTCAATGCCTGCGATACCGGTAGGGATGATCTCGCTAGGCTGCTTTCTCTTGTATGGGTTCACGGACGGACCGCCGATCTGGCGGATCTCGCCTTCAACTTCCGGACCTCCGTCGATAGGATGGCCGTATGCGTTGAAGAAACGTCCGGAGAGCTGCTCGCTCACGTGGAGGGTAGGCGGTTCACCGAGGAAGGTCACTGCGGCATTGTTAGGAATGCCCTCGGTGCCTGAGAATACCTGGAGGGTGATGAGATCGCCCTTGGTCTTTACCACCTGGGAAAGTCTGCCGTCTACAACGGCAAGCTCATCGTTGGAAACTCCCTGGGCGCGGAGGGACACGGTTGCCTTTGTGATTGCCTCCAGCTGGGTGTAGGTTTTCTGATATGCCTTATTTGCCATTGTTCAGGATGTTGTTTATCTGGTTGTTGTAATTCTCGAATGCCTCGCTGTGGAACTCTGAGTAGTTCATCTGGCGGAGAGTGTTGATGAGCTCCTTGAAGAAGTTGCGGCACTCCTCGAAGTTTTCGAATTCGAACTTGGCGTCGCAGATGCGGAGCACGAGCTCGAGCATGAAGCGCTGGCGCTCGATAGGACAGAGGGCGTCGATTGAATCGAATGCATCCTGCTGGAGGATGACGAAGTCTACGAGCTCGGACTTCCAGAAGAGCTCATGGTAGGTCATAGGCACGCCGTCGTCACCGAGAATGTTGATCTGCTCGCTGGCGTCGCGGCCCTTGCGGACGATGTTCTTTGCCTTCTCGACCATCTCCACCCAGCCCGGAGCGATCCTTTCTGCAAGATGTTCGCGGATTTCCGGATATTCGAGATACTTCGAGTAGGAGTCGATAGGGTTGACTGCAGGATATCTCTTCTTGTCGGCACGGTTCTGCTCGAGTGCATAGAAGCAGCGGGCTGCCTTCTTTGTAGACTCGGTCACAGGTTCCTTGAGGTTACCGCCCGCAGGGGATACGGTACCGAGGAAGGTGACGGCTCCGGTCTGTCCGTTGTTGAGGACGACCATGCCGGCACGTGCGTAGAAGTTGGAGATGATGGCTGAGAGGTCCACCGGGAATGCGTCTGCACCAGGGAGCTCCTCCATACGGTTGGACATCTCGCGGAGGGCCTGGGCCCAGCGGGAGGTGGAGTCGGCGAGGAGGAGGACCTTGAGACCCATCGCGCGGTAGTACTCGCAGAGGGTCATGGCTGTGTAGACGGATGCCTCACGGGCAGCCACAGGCATGTTGGAAGTGTTGCAGATGATGGTGGTACGCTCCATCAGGTGGCGTCCGGTGTGTGGGTCGATAAGTTCAGGGAACTCGGTAAAGATTTCCACAACCTCGTTGGCACGCTCGCCGCAGGCTGCCATCACGATCACGTCTGCGTCACCCTGCTTTGCGATTGCATGCTGGAGCACGGTCTTGCCGCAGCCGAACGGACCCGGGATGAAGCCGGTACCGCCCTCGGCGATAGGGTTGAGGGTGTCGATCACGCGGACACCGGTCTCCATGATGCGGTTTGGCCTTGGCTTTTCCTTATATCCCTTGACAGCAACCTTTACAGGCCACTTCTGGGTCATGTTGACCTTGACCTCTTCGCCTTCTTCGTTAACAAGGACTGCGATTGTCTGGTCGATGTTGTACTGACCAGCCTCGGCTACACACTTGACGGTGAATTCGCCCTTGAAGCTGAATGGAACCATGATCTTGTGGTCGAGCCAGCCTTCCTTGACATTGCCGAGCCAGTCTGCTGCGACTACCTTGTCACCCTCCTTTGCCAGAGGGGTGAAGTCCCAGAGCTTCTCGTGGTTGAGTGGGTCGGTGTATTCTCCCTTCTTGAGGAATACGCCGGTCATTGTGGTGAGGTCGTTCTGCAGACCGTCGTAGCAGCTTGAGAGCAGGCCCGGGCCGAGTGTAACCTCGAGCATGCGGTTCTCGAACTCTACTTCGTCACCATTCTTGAGTCCTCGGGTGCTCTCGAAAACCTGCACAGCTGCACTCTTGCCGTTGACCTTGATGACCTCGGCCATGAGCTTGGTATCGCCGACCTTGATGAAGCAGATCTCGTTCTGCGACACCGGGCCGTTGCATTCAACTGTGACGAGGTTTGAGACGATACCCGTAACCTTTCCTGTTGATTTCATCTTATGTAGTTTGTTTTAGTTTTTCTTATCCTTCGTAATGGACACCCTTGAAGGTGCCTCTGATCTCGTCTACGAGCCTGCGGAACATCTCCCGTCCGCTAGCCTCATCGAGGCGGAACCAGCGGGCTGCTATCTGGAGCTTGCAGATGAATGCGAGCACGGCTTCGATATCGAAGTAATCGAAGGTGGTGAGCGCACCCAGCTTGTCCCAGCTCAGCTCGTCGACGCCTCTTTCCCTTGCGAGCAGGTCGCTGACCGAAAGCACTGCTTCCAGGGCGGCTGCTTCCTCGAACTCTCCGCAATCTATTGCAGGCAGGTCCTCGTCAGCGTTGACATCGAGGATATCCTTGTCTGCAGGACGTCCGAGCTGCCTGTTCAGCCAGGCAACCTTGGCGTTGCGTGAATGGAGGTCGAAGGCGAACCATTCCCGGATGAAGCGGTTCTGATGGGTGAGAGCCTCGCGGTAGAAGTCCATGCAGAGGTTCTCAGCCTGGAAACCCTTCATCAGGAAGTCCACGAGGGCGTTATCCTTCTCGGACAGCTGCTCGCGTATCTCCTCCATCATGAGTTCCGGGGTCTGGTCGGTGAAACGGTAGTCCGCTTCAACCACAGGGAGGCCGGCTACTATGTAGTGATAATTGTCCATCAGCCGAAGAGTATCTTCTTGGTTGCAGGACGGAGATATGAACCGATAAGCTCGGTGAAGGTCTCGTCGGTGAGGCTTATGAACCAGCCGCCATCCTTAGGGCCGATCTGGAAGCCGCCTGCGATTTTCTTTGAGAAAGATGCCTCGACTCCGCGTCCGAGGATCGCTGCGAGTTCGGAGTTTACGAAGCCTTCAAGCTCTGCCTTGAGAGATTCCGGCAGCACGAGCTCGAGGTCTGCAGCCTCTTCGGTAGAGAATTTTTCGGCTACGGCCTTGATTACCTGCTTTGCGAAGTCAACCTCTCCGAGAGCGCTCTTGACAGCCTCTCCGGTCATCTTGGCAACGAGGAGGTTCTCGATGTCCTGCTTTGTGGTGGCGATGGTTTCAGACGCAGCCATCTTCACATCGGAGCTTACCTTTACCTTGAGGTCTTCAGCTTCCTTGCGGGCCTTGTTCACGATAGCCTC
Organism: Bacteroidales bacterium; assembly: GCA_024398095.1. Taxonomy (GTDB): domain Bacteria; phylum Bacteroidota; class Bacteroidia; order Bacteroidales; family UBA932; genus Cryptobacteroides. The sequence continues at coordinate 4,883 of JAKSJK010000062.1, read as the reverse complement.
GGCTTCAGCCTTGGCTGCGGCGATGATCTCCTCGGCCTGTGTGTTGGCCTTGACGATGATTGCCTCGCCTTCCTGTTTTCCTTTTGACAGACCCTCGGCATAGAGTTTGTCTGTCAGTTCCTGCAATTTGTTCTGCATATTTGAATGTTATTGTTGAATATTACTTTTACGTAGTCTACAAATTTAGTGATTTCTTTTGAAATTACTACTTTGCATATCCCAACACTTTTGTCTAATTTTGTCTTGTTTTAAGCATTATTGAAGGCGTAGTGTTTTTTAATACATCATTTACTATGAAAAGATACATTTTTGCTGCAGCAGCATTGCTCTTCTCTGCAGCCCTTTATGCCCAGCAGATTGAAATAACCAAGAAACCCGGCAAGGTTTCCAAGGCTGAAGTCGAGATGTCTGTATTCGAGGCCGACACTTCTGCTGTTGCCCTGGTCCTCTGGGACGACAGGGAGGTGGAAGTGAACTACGGCAGCAATCTCAACCTCGAAAAGAAGATACGCAGGACACAGAGATTCAAGATCCTCAAAGAGGAAGGAAAGTCTTATGCCGATTTCGAATTCCATCTGTCAAGCAGGACAGGCTATTCCGAGAACATATCCAAACTCTCTGTTACTACTTATAATCTTGAAGGCGGCAAGGTCGTAGCCATAAAAATGCCGAAGTCGGGAGCATACCGCACCAATGAGGCGGATGGTGATTTCAGATTGAACTTCTCTGCTGTGGATGTGCGTGTCGGCTCTGTGTTCGAAGTTACCTATGAACTTGTGTCCGACTATTACTGGGATCTGGGAACATTCTTCTTTCAGAGGCGCATCCCTGTCAATTGCGCCGACCTCAAGGTGACTACCATTGATTGGCTGAAGTTCAAGAAGAGATCTACCGGCTATTGCAGCGTGTCGTATGCCAGCGAAAAGGAAAATGTCACGATAAATACGCGCTACGGCATGGGAACGGTTGACGCCCTGACGGAAACATATGAGGCCGTGGATCTCCCGGCAATGCACAAAGACTCTGACGTGTATTGTCTCTCACAGTATATGACAGCTGTGGAGTATGATGTTACAGCGCTCGACATTCCAGGCGATTATAGAAGTTACAGCCGTACCTGGCCGGATGTGGACAAGTCCCTCAGGGAGTCCTCCGCTTTCGAGGCTATTCACGGAAAGTGCCGTATCAAAGACCAGATTGACGAGCTGCTTGTGAAAGGTGTCTCCGGAATGGAACTTCTGGAGGAGATACGTTCGATGGTTGCTTCGATGCTCAGCTGGAACGGCGAGAGCAGGCTCATGCCACGTTCTCTGTCTGAAATCCAGAAGAGTGCCACCGGCAGCAATGCCGACCTCAACGCCTTCCTTGGATCGGCCCTCAATTATGCAGGTTTCTCCGCAGAGCCTGTCTTCATCAGGAGGCGCAGCAACGGAATTGTCGCCGATTTCTCTCCGAAACTCAATGCCTTCAATGTCTTCGTGCTGATGGTTTCCTTCGGGGATCAGAGCGTGATCCTGGACGCGTCTGACAAGTATGGCTTCTACGATCTTCTCGACGATGAATATCTGGTCAAGACCGGTCGTCTTGTAACTGCTGACGGAGGACGCTGGGTAGATCTTTCTGAGGGCTCGAAGAATGTTCTCACCATGTCAGTCATGGCTGAGCTCCAGGCCGATGGAAAACTGAAGGGCAGCGTCAGCCAGTCCCTGTCCGGACTCTTCTCGATGGGCGCAAAGGAACTCTTCGAAAAGAAAACAGAAGAGGAGCTGATGGAAATGCTTGAGAACGACATGTCTGTAGAGGTGGACGGAATCTCCGGCCAGGGTATGGATGCATATTCCTCATCTTGCAAAATCTCATTCGACTTTGAGCAGAATTGCGATGCTGCGGGAAATCTCCTTTATGTGCCGGCCTTCATCGACCACTTCCATTCCAAATCAGAGTTCAAGAACCCTGAGAGGGTATATCCGGTTGAATTTGATGCTTCTGAAACTGTCGTATACAGTCTCAAACTGAAACTTCCCGAGGGCTATGCCGTTGAGTCTCTCCCGACTCCGGCCAGAGTTGCCTTCCCTCAGCTTGGTTCCATGGTACAGTTCCAGTGTCTGAGCCCGGATGAATCAAACGTGATGCTTACATTCCAGTTCAAGAGGCAGAAGAGCTTCCTCGGAGTGGAGGAATATGCAAACCTCCGCGCCTACTGGGAGTATGTGTGCGAACTCTACGACAGCATGTTCGTTATAAAGAAATTGTAGATGAAACGCCTGCTGCCATCATTACTTCTGCTCTTGGTGGCTATTGCCGCCCCTGCGCAGAAGAAGTCTGAACTCAAGGCTGAGATTCTTTCGTACACCAGCCGGTTTACGATGGATTCTCCTGTATCCGCCACCCACAAAGTCTGCAAGGAGGTGCTGGTAAACAGTGAAGAAGGACTCCGCGCGGCGTCATTCATGTCTGTGGATGACGATTTCCACAGCCTTGCGTCTTTTACTGCGGAGGTGATCCCTCTTGCCGGTGGGAAGGGCTACAAGGATAAGATGTCTGCTGTGCAGCACTTTGCCGAGGGAGGCCAGGTGGACAAAAGTGTCTACAACATCTGGAGCCCGACTGCGCCCTATCCCTTCAAGGTGAGGATTGAGTATACGGAAGTCTTCAGGAAAGGTGTACCGGCCTTTTCTGCGTTTGTTCCGCTTGAGGAAAGCGATGTGGCGCTGAAGTCGGCCGAATTCGTGGTCTCTGTGCCGGCTGGACAGGAGATACAGTGGTATGCATCTGCAGAGCCTTCTGTCGAGGCAAAGGGCAAACTACAGGTCTACAGCTGGTCCTTCAAGGATGTGCCGGTAGTGGTGGACGAGGCATTCATGCCGGAGTTCAAGGACCTGGTGCCATATGTGTTTGCTTCTCCGGTGGACTTCGCTTATCTCGGCACCAGGGGCTCGCAACGCAGTTGGAAGGACCTTGGCCGCTGGAAGACTACGCTTCTTCCAGAGATGGACGTCCCGCAGTCTGTAAGGGATGAGGCTATTCGGGCTACGGAGGGTTCCGACGATCTTCAGAAACTGAAATATGTATATGGCTGGCTGCGCGAGCATACCCACTATGTGAGCATACAGCTTGGAATCGGAGGCTATTCGCCTATGAAACCGTCGGCTGTGGCTGCCAACGGATACGGCGACTGCAAGGCTCTGTCTTACTTCGCAAAGTCCCTGCTGGATGCCCTCGGTGTGCATTCGGAATACTTTACACTCAGTACCAGGAACAGCGATATGTATCCTGGCTATGCTTCTCTGGGACAGATGAATCATGCCATGCTCTGTGTGCCGCTCCAGAAGGATACTGTCTGGGTGGAATGTACGAATCCGGCCCTGCCTCTGGGCTACCGTCACGATTCTGTGGCAGGTCATGAGGTACTGCTTGTTAAGGGAGATGACAGTGAACTTATCAGGGTACCATCCTACGCTGATTCCCTGGACCGTTCGGTATCGGTTTCTGTTCTCAAGGTGGCAGATGACGGAAGCGCCTCTGTGGATTGCCGCCAGACCGAATATCTTTCCGGAGCAGAGGAGTTCCTCAATGTCCGTAACTGGGAGCGGAAGAAGCAGCTTTCTACACTGACGAGAGGCTTCAGGTCCAATCTGGAAAACTTCAAGCTGAATGGAGTTGAGGACAATTTCAATGGCTATGATGGTCTTCCCGGCTATGTTCCGGAGATCACCATGCGCTATACCCTGTCTGCCCGCAAATATGCCAAGATCAACGGTGACAGGATGTTTGTTCCGGTGCCAGTGTTCTCGCGAGGCTTGGAGATCAGAAGGGGAGAGCGTCATTATCCTCTGAATGTCCGTTCCAGCTTCAGGTTTGAGGATGAGGTCCGTATGGACATCCCTCTGGGCTGGTCGGTTGAGGCCATGCCTGCGGATCTGAGTCTTGACAACGAGTTCTTCCGAATCAGTTGCAGTTCATCCCTTGATGGAAATACGCTCGTTGTGAAGGTTTCCTCCAGTATCAAGAAGGGTACCTATCCGAAAGATGCCTACGCAAGCTTCAAGGATCTCGCAAAATCCTTCAACAAGGTCTACGATTCCAATGTAGTGCTGGTGCGTGAGTAGCCTATTTCTGCGCCGGCATGCCTGGTGCGGCTGCTTCGTCGGCCGCATCGATGTCCGGATACTTGTCTTCCGGGTAGCGTGTGGCCCAGAAATCGCGGACTTCGCTCCATCGGTAGTATGGCCCACTGACAGGTGTCAGTGACGGAATTGCGCATTCGCGTTCGTTCCAGAGGCACTTCACGAGCACATCATTCTTCTTGTTCTTGTAGAATATGATCTGCAGGTTGCTGGCCATGCATATATAATAGGAACCGAACCAGTTCTCGTCAATCTCGTCGAAGCTGTAGCGTCCGCCGACACCCTCGATGTCCAGGTAGCCGCCAAGGGCGAGGAGAGGGTAGTCGTGGCCGAAACGGAGGTCGGCCGCGCGTCCGTTACCTGCCACAGCTGCATCTGCACGCTCGATTATGTCGTTCACCAGCGGCCTTGCGATCGGGATTCTCCTGTCTCCGAACTCGACGGAATTGCAGTGCAGGAGATAGAGCGAGTGGTTCTTGAGGGACCAGGCGTTGTAGTATACATCGAAAGGCATGCAGCGGTGGAAGACGTCTTCGATCCCGAAGCACTGGCAGTAGTTTGCGGTGGAAATAAGGTCGCTCTCGAAGTGATACGGATCCTCAATGAAGGCAGAAGCTGCCTTAGGATCCTTGAAGATTATGCCGAGGAAGGTCTCTACATCCCTGCCGAGCTGCTTCTTGTATTCGTCCAGCATCTTCGATGAACCCTTGGTGGCCTCGCGGTAACCTTCAGTCCTGGCGATGTATTCCATATACT
>JAKSJK010000061.1 GCA_024398095.1 Bacteroidales bacterium | reverse complement strand
TGTTACCTTCACCGGTACTCTCAACTACCGTGGTATGATGGGTGGTGTGCTCGGTTACAATGCACAGGCTGGTACAGAGGTCGTTGCTTGCGTAAACCATGTCGACCTCGTTCAGGCCAACAAGACCCAGAAGGAATTCACCATGGGTGGCGTCGTAGGACGTACCGGTACCATGATGACAGTCAAGGACTGCGTCAACGAGGGTGCCGTAACTTACAGCTGCACCGAGAAACCAGGTTCATATCTCCATATCGCAGGTATCATCGGTGCCGAGTACTCAGGAGCTGAGATCAGCAACTGCGTCAACAAAGGCCCTGTATCCTCATGCATCGACCAGGTTAACCGTATGGGCGGTATCGTAGGTACCATGAACTCAAACGGCAAGGTAATCAACTGCCGCAACGAGGCATCCCTTACCCTCGAGCAGCCTACCAACGCAAACTGGCAGTCAGTCGGCGGTATCGTAGGCTTCGAGGAGAAGTGTACCTTGGTTGGAGAAGAGAAGGGTGGTTCTATCTCCGGCAGCGTCAACAACGGTATCATCACCGTCAAGGTTGACAATGCTACTACCCACGCAAACCAGGTTTGTGCAGGCGGTGTCATCGGTATTACCTGCTCTCACTTTGCTGTGACCGGCAACACCAACAACGCCAACATCAGCTTCACCAATACCAGCGGTTCAAATACCCAGGTTGGCGGCATCGTAGGCTGGGACAAGACTACTGCTTCTATCGTTGAGGACAACGAGAACAAGGGTGAGGTCACTATCTCCGCTGCCAACGGATTTGCCGGCGGTATACTCGGCAAGGCTGACGTTGCAGCTTCAAGCGTCAAGAACAACACCAACCTCGGTACCATCACCGGTACAACCGCAGGTTCAATCGCAGGTTCTGCCGAAGCCGCTCTCACCAGCTGTGCTGTTGGCGGTACCGTAAACGGAACTGTCCTCACTGCCGGTAACTTCAGCTCATACATCCAGGGTGCCGGCTCCGGTGCTCCAGTGGCTTGCTATTTCCCTGGCGCTTCAGTTCAGGATTATGTAAGCGCAGCTCCTGCTGCTCTGGTATACGTTGCGGCTGGAGAGGCCAAGACTGTTACCGTAGCTGCAAACTGTGCATGGACCGCAGTTTCTTCAGAGGCTTGGCTCACACTCTCAGACGCTGAGGGTAACGGCGAGGGTTCTGTAATTCTGTCAGCTGCCGAGAATACAACCTATTCAGAGCGCACTGCTACCGTAACCTTCACCAGCAAGAACGATGCAACTGTCAAGGCTGTCGTAACTGCAACCCAGGCTGCCAAGGTTGATGGCCTTGCAGGCAACAAGATTACTTCTGCTGCCGACTTCAAGACCTTCCTCGTTCTCGCTCCTGACGCTGTTGCAAGCGACACCTTCACCCTCGAGGCTGATGTGGACTACTCTTCAGAGGTGCTCATTCCAGCTGCTTCATTCGCTGGTATCCTCGACGGAAAGGGTCACACTCTCACTCTCAAGGTCGACACCGGTGACTATGACAAGCTCGCAATCATCCAGACCCTTACCGGTACTGTCAAGAATCTTGTTGTTGCGGGAAGCATCAAAGATACATATGCAGGCAATACTGAGTATTCAGTGGCATCTGTAGCTGCAGTCGTGGACGGCGGTCATGTTGAGAATTGTATCAACAATGCGACCATTACCGACGCAAGTACTTCCACCGGTGGCTATGCTAATGTCGGCGGCGTGATTGCTTACCTCAAAGGCGATGGCGCTTCAATCACCGATTGTACCAACAATGGCAAGCTCACAGTGGCTAACGCGTGCCAGACCATTTTCGGCGGCGTGGCAGCTTACGGTCAGACTAACAGCTCTGCTCCTACCCTGACATTCAGGAACCTCGTCAACACTGCTGATGTGGATATCAACCACAGTGGTGCTAACTGGGACTATATCGGTGGTGTCATTGGCAAGATGGGTGCTTCATCCAATCCGTTTGCTCTCTTCACCGTTTCCGGCTGCAAGTTCAGCGGCAACCTGAACATCATCAAGGCTCCTAAGATCCGTGGCGGCGGTGTATTTGGCTCTTGCGGTGTATCTACCGACTATGACATCAGCAACAACGAGTTCGCAGGAAAGGTCAATATCACCAGCACCGAGGCTGTCGACCGTCTTATCGGCGGTGTAGGCCCTGGTTTCTCTGAGGCAGCTGCGACCGGAACCATTTCCAACTGCGTATTCAATGGTGTCATCGAGGCTGTTGACGGCGGTAACCTTTATCTTGGCGGTATCTACGGCAACAACGGTAGCGCAAATATCGTCATCGATGGTTGCAAGGCTACTTCTAAGTCTGCAATCCGCGGCTTTACAACTGCCAAGTCCATCGGTGTGATCGCTGCCCGTCCTAACAAGGATGGCTTCACAGTCAAGAACTGCAAGATCGCCGGTGTCGTTACTACTGCCGCAGGCGAGACTGTCACCATCGCAGCTGACAACATTGAAGACTGGATGTTCAAGGGCTCAGCTACAACCACAGCTGTAACTCTCGAGAACAACGGCTTCAACGCTGAATAATCATTTTCTAGGCTACTCGCTCTCCCGCGGGGGTGAGTAGCCCGGAAAAACAAATATTTGAGGCTACTCGCTCCTTCAGAACAGCGAGTAGCCTCATTTTTTTACTGCAGGTGCTGGATCAGCGGCCGGAGAGACGGCACTTCAGCCAGAGCCGGTAGCAGAGTTCTCTAAGGGCGATTCGTGCATCGGAAATTCTTCCGCGGAGGCTGCGGTCCTTGACATAGACCGGTCCGTGCGGAACATACTTGAAGGCTGGATGATTCCTGGTGCTGAAGCCTTCGGGAAGGAGGTATTCGTATGGCAGCCCTGTCTTCCACAGGCAGTAGGTCTGGCTCATCTGGTCCCTCTGGCTGTAATTGACCAGCATGCCCATCCAGAATTCATCGAAGCGTCTGACCTGTGGATCATTATGCCTTCGCAGTATCACATTGTTTTCAAAGAGTCCCCAATGGCGGGGAAAGCCTTCCTTCTGCAGAAATCTTACGGTCCGGCGCAGCCTGGCAGCACTTTCACGTCCGCCTGTAAGAATACGTTCGGATTCTTCATAGACATCGTTACGCTCGGGATGCCTGATGCCGGAATACAGCACTCCTGCCTCCATCTGGCGTTCGACGATGTCGTATATCTCCTGACCGGCTATGATTACATTGCCGTCGATCCAGAGGCTGTACTCATATTCCGGGAAATAGAGTTCCGGACGCAGCTTGTACCAGCGCGAAACCAGGGTGGGGGTGCGTAGAACGGCTTCTGGCAGCTCCGACTCTTCGATAGGCCGCCACTGCCATACTGAACTGTCTATGCGTTTGCTGCTGAAACAGATGTAGTCTGCCCATGGGGCGACGACTTCCGGATCGGCAATCTTATCGTAATTTCCGCTTACGCAGGTATATATCACCAGTTTCTTCATATCTTCAATAGTTCGCCCAGTTTAAGGTCCCACTCAGCCGGGGTGAAAGGCATATAGCCGCTGTTCGGGTAGAAAGTCAGTTCTGAGAAGTAGACTGTGTCGCCGATCTGGTAGAGGTCCACGCGCAGGAACCTGTGACCGGAGGATAGTTTTCGGGCAATTCCGATCATCTCCTCGAAGCCGGACGGTTTTGCGGGCAGTTCGTCGAATGGCCTGTAGTCGCTGCGGTTGAACGGCGCGAACTTCCAGTCCATGGTCAGGAAACTGATCCGTGCAGTCTTGTGGTCTTCGAGGCCCGAAGATATATAAAGGTAGTGCGGCTCTCCGTCGAAGCAATAGAACTTGTAATCGGTGAGACCATTGCTGCCGTCGTCCATGAACTGCTCGGCCAGAATGCGGTGCGGCACATTCTTGTAGGCCCATTCACGGTCACGGAAGTAGAAATCTCGCTTCTGCGCCTGTGCCAGAGAGGCCAGTGCCTTGTCTTTTTCGAAGACTGACTTGTCGCGGCAGATGGCAAGACCGCCGCTGTCATGTGCGCATTTCAGCACGAACTGCTCCGGCAGGGCGTCAATGTCTATCTGGGATATGTCGTCGTAGACTGCGAGCGTCGGAATTATGTGTTCGCGGCCGATGATTCCTGCCACATAATCCTTCGCCGCGACCTTGTCTGCCATGGTGCCGTATTCTGGCTTGCGGTCGTTCAGCTTCAGCCACTGCAGCTTCTCGTTGAAAGTTTCTGGATGATTCAGATGCAGCGCCGTACCCATCAGCAATGGATATTTCAGTCGCAGGAAAGTTGCATCCGGGAGAATCGGAGCCATCATTTCCAGGAGTCCAAGGGATTTTCTCCTCAGCCAGTTATCCATTGCGTCTGAGTTTTGAAATTACAAATTGCTTCTCGCCCTTGGTCATCGCCAGCAGCCAGGTGGAAACTGCAATCGCTGCAGTGCTGCACAGCAGTACCGCCAGCAGCCTGAGCCATCCCTGCGGCATGAAATGCCATACAGTTCCCGCTGCGAAGGCTGAGATTATCGTGACAGCCCCGCACTTGAGCACGGTCTCCAAAAGGAAATGCCCCACAGGAAAGTCGACCTGGAATTTCAGGATAGCCAGTTTGGCAACATCCACAAGCAGGTAGGTGACGATGAATACCACATAAGGAGTCCAGACAGGCGCAGCGGCCCACTTGAACAGAATCCAGGTGACTGGCAGCGCAAGGTAGGCTATCGCTCCTGTGATGATATAGTAGTTGCGTATCTTGCCGTATGCCAGCTCAAGGGTCAGGAGGGGATTGCAGACCATGTCGACCATGATTCCGACGATCACCAGACGGACGAAGGTCGCGGAGAAAGGTGCGACCTTGTCAGAGCCGATCCACAGGTCCAGGAGAGTTTCAGCCTCAAACGCAAACGGAATGGCGAAGAGCAGTAATATAATATATGTATAGCGTGCTCCCTTGGTTACAAGGTCGTAGCAGTATGCCGTATTGCCTGCTGCGTATGATTTCGTGATCTGGGGGTTGAGTGCCGTCAGGAAGTTGGTTGCGAACTGCTTTACTATGCCTTCGACCTGGGCGGCGATACCTCTGGCCGCATTCACGCTTACTCCGAAGAACACATTCACAAGCAGGTTGATTCCGTGGGTGTTGATCACAAAGGCGCTGCTGCCGAAGAAATTCCACCCGGCGAATCCTGCGAGCTCCCTGACCAGAGCGCGCTCCGGCATCTTCTTGCATCCGCGGCTTTCTACAAAGTGCCTGCGGCAGTAGCTTGCATAGCTCAGGCGCACAATAAGGGCGACTGCTGCCATCAGGATGGCATAGATTATCAGCTTGTCTCCTGGATAGAGCCAGATCGCTGCAGCGACCGCAAGCTTGAGAGCTGCCTCTATCAGACTGATGCCTGCGAAAGCCCCCATCTTCTCGTGCGCAATGATAGTAGCATTGTATGGTACGGCGAAGAGGTTGATGATCAGTGTTATGAGTGAAAATTCAAGGACCCAGACAGCTGCGCCCATCCTGCCGTCCGGAATGCTCATGCGGCAGAGCAGGAACCAGATTCCGATGCTGTTGACGAGCAAGGTGAGCAGCAGGGCCAGTCCGGCCTGCACCCATACGGAGGCTGCAAAGATTTCTTTCAGCCTGGCTCCGCCCTTGCCGAGTTCGAAGGTGATGAAGCGGCTGATCGCCTGGGCGATGGAGTTTGACAGCAGGGTGAACAGGATCACGACTCCGCCTACTGCGTTGTAGACACCGTAGTCCTCGATGCCGAGAGAACGGAGTATTACACGGGAGGTCAGCAGACCGATAAACATGAGCAGAAGCATGCGCACATACAGAAGCAGGGTGTTTTTTGCCACTCTGCTGCTGTTTGATGAAATCTGCCCGTTTACCATATGGCCGTAAAGTTACCACAAATTTTTGCACAATAATGTGTGTATTTCAGAAATAATGTCTAACTTAGAGGAAGAAACTAAAACCAAATAGGATATGAAAGCATCAGAACTCATTAAAGTGCTCCAGGAGGAGGTTCAGGCAAAGGGCGACAAGACCATCATCATCGCTGCAAACCGTCACAGTTACAAGGATGTGAAGGTCGTTTCAAAGGAAGACGTAATGACTCTGGCTCTCTTTGATAAGGTAGAAGATTAATCCTGAATCAAACATTACAGGCAGCCGGTCGGCTGCCTTTTTTTTTGTGCGCGAGATATGAAGGGAATAGGGCTTGAAGCCTTGCTTATGCTTTTGCTGTGCGGTGAACCTGCACGGAGTCTTGAAGAGGGAAGGACTGAATATGGAATCTCTCTGGAGGAATTGGAGGCGAAGGAACTGCTTGATCTGATCGAAAGGGCAAAGAAGCGTCTTGAAGAGTTGGGACTCGCCATGGAGGCTCCAATCGTCCCGGAACATCTCAGGATAAGCCGTGAACTGAGGATATTCCTCCCGGACAGGGGAGATCAGGAAATGCATATGCCTCCGCTTGTGAAGGCGCTTTTCATCTTTTTCCTCAAGCACCCGGAAGGGATTGTTTTCAAAGACCTTGCAGACCACAGGGAGGAACTCTTCGGCATCTACTCCAGGGTCTGCCGCAGCGGTGACCTTCCACTCATGAAAACGGCCGTGGAACGTCTCACGGATCCTTGCAATAATTCCATCAACACGATGCGCACGCGCCTGTCCCGATCCCTTTCAGACTACTTTCCGGATGATAGATTACTTGCCCTTTATCGTATAAAAGGTACGGCCGGACAGGAAAAAAGAATAGAATTGGACCGGAATTTCGTAATCTGGGAGCAATAGATTGGAATATAAACCTTATATTTGAAGCACGAATATCAATTTCAATAACCAATCTTATATTCAAATGAAAATCAAAAGTGTATTTCTCGCGATGGTTGCCCTTGTGGCTGCCGTTGCAGTCTCATGTAAGAAAGAAACAGTTCTTACAGTGAGCCAGGAAAATGTGTCGTTCTCCGCTGCCGGAGGCACTGTCACTGTCGACGTCACTTCTTCTGTTGACTGGGTAGTCGGCAATGAAGGTGCTGCATGGCTTTCTGCATCCCGTTCAGATGGAAAGCTCGTGCTCACAGTCGGAAAGAATGAGGGTGCAGCAGGCGTTGCTGCGCCAGAGCGTAAAACCACCATTGACATCGTTGCTGCCGACAAGACAGCTTTGATCAATGTTGTCCAGTCCGGTGAAGAGACTGTGTTTACAGTCGTCGGATCTCCGGCTCCAGCCAAATTTACCGCTGAGGGAGGCTCTCTTTCTGTCAAGGTTGACTACAACACCAGCTACACCGTAAACTGCGACGCAGACTGGGTAGTTGCAGCTTCAAGCAAGGCTGTTGCAACCGACAACCTCAGCTTCACTGTTGAGCCAAACCTCGGTGATGCACGTATTGCAACCATCACTTTCAAGTCTGCAAGTGCAACAGAGACTGTTACAGTTGAGCAGGAGGCTTATGTACTTCCTAAGAACCTCACTACTGCAGCTGAGTTCGTGAACTTCATCAAGGTGTCTCCAACCCTCCCTGCAGGTGAGACCTACACTCTCGGTGCTGACATCGACCTTGCCGGCATCACTCTCGATCACTTTGCAAAGTCTGATACCGTGAGGGTTAACCTCGATGGTCAGAACCACTCAATCAAGAACTGGAACACCGAGTATCCTCTCTTCGTGATGTCAACCGGTACCATCAGCAACCTTGTCATCGATGCTTCCTGCAAGCTTGAGTGGGCAGGCGAGCTCGCTGCTGAGCGCACCTTCGCATTCATCGCAGGTGACAACTGCGGTCTCGTGAAGAACTGTACTACCAAGGGCTCCATCAACATCAAGAATGCAGGTGCCCAGAAGATCTTCGTCGCAGGTGTCGTTGCACGTCAGGAGACTCTTCCTGTCGGTGTTGTAGAAGGCTGTACCAACCTCGGAAATATCTATGTCGAGGCTTCTATGTCAGCATCCGTCTCCGGAATCGCAGGTGTAGTTGCCCGTTTCGGAAATATCGAGGCTGCCGGTATCGAAGTCATCAAGGACTGCACCAACGAGGGTAATGTAGAGTTCAACTTCACCGGTGTCTCTGAGGGCATGAAGAAGTTCGGTGTCGGCGGCGTTGCAGGTACCTCCAGGACTGTTGCAGGTGCTGCTGACAAGGAGACCCCTAACCACGGCATTGTACGCGGCTGTACAAACAGAGGCGATGTGAAGTGGTCATATCTTGCCGGCGGCAAGGGTTCATATCCATGTATGGGTGGTGTCGTAGGTGCCCTTGAAGGCGAGCTCTACGGCTGCAAGAACTATGGTAAGCTTACTTATGTCGGCGGTGTAGGTGATGCTCCTGCTGCAACTGATGCCAACATCGGTGGTGTTGCCGGTTATGTAACCTACGACGCAGAGGATTGCCACAACTATGGTACAATGGACATCACCGGTAATTTCGCTACCGGTACCCGTTATGCCCAGGGCGGTGGCAATACCACATATTCATGCTTCGGCGGTGTGTTCGGTGACTGCGGTCCTTACGTAGTTGCTGCTTCCGGCGACGAGAACCCTATCACTGTCAAGAACTGTACAAACAACGCCGATATCGTTATCGAGGCAGATATGACCTCTACCGGAGGCCCTACCTCTGCATTCGGTGGCCTCGTAGGCGCTGTTTCTTCAAAGCTCATCGACTGTGTTAACAACGGTAAGCTCACTGTCAAGTCCAATGTCAAGATTGCTACCGTAGGCGGTATCGCAGGTACTGCAATGACAGCACTTCTCCAGAACTGCCAGAACAAGGGCGAGGTCGTATTTGACGGAAGGCTCAGCGAGGGCGGCTGCCCTGTTGATGCAAACCAGGTTTATGTAGGCGGTGTTCTCGGATTTACTCTTGCTTCTGCAGCCAAGACCAAACTGGTGAATTGCACCAATGAGAAGTCCGTTACCGTTCAGAATGTTAAGCATGCACCTGGATCTTATTCTTACATCGGTGGTGTCTTCGGCAGCTACTCTGGTGCAGGTCTTGTATTTGACTATTGTACAAACTCCGGTAATCTTACCAATGATGCAGATGTCTGCATGGTAATGGGTGGTGTTGCAGGTGGCTGCAACGGTACTATGACAAACTGCTCAAACACCGGTAATATCGTCAATAACGCTACTACCGCTGAGACTGGCAAGCCTGTCGAGGTAGGTGGTTTTGTAGGTTATATCAATAACAATGGCGTTGCATGCGACAACAACAGCACAAGCGGTACCATAACTGTCAAGACAGCAGGTGCTTTCATCGGTGGCTTCGCAGCTTCTGTTGACAAGACCGTCCTCACCTGGACAGGAAACACCGCAAATATCTCTGCAATCACAGCTCCTGCTGATGCAAAGATCGGTTCTGTAGTTGGCCGCGCTCGCAACGCCGGTAATTCTGCAGGACAGTATTCTGTAACCTGGAAGAACGGTACTCTCTCAAGCTACCTTTCTTCTATGCCGCTCATCGGCTTCGATCAGAACGGAACTACCGTTGTAAATGATGTAAAGGAATAATTGATTCTTTCCTATAATAAAGGGGTCTCAGGTTCGCCTGGGACTCTTTTTTATTATCTTTGTGCAAAATAGCCCTTGTATGAAGACTTTCGTCCGCAACCTAGCCATAATACTTTCCACTGTCCTGATTCTTGCATGTCAGAAACCTGCCGGAATACTGCTTACTGTAAGTATGTCTGAAATCGAGATTCCCGCCTCGGGCGGTTCAGAGACTGTTACTGTGGAGTGCAGTCAGGAGTGGTCGGTTGATTGTGATTCTCCCTGGCTCGGATTCAGCCGTAATGGAGATCAGATTTTGATTTCTGTTCCATCCAACATCGCCTCGCCGGGTTCTGCATCCATGGGCCGCAGCGCGACAATCGTGGTGACCTCCGGCGTAAAAACCTGTGAGATCAAGGTCGTGCAGTCAGAGGAACCGAACTTCTTTACGGTTGATGGCGTATCGGCTCCGGATGTTTTTCCTTCATCCGGTGGCAAGCTGACGGTAAAGGTTGGCTATAATACGGCCTATTCGGTTACAATTCCTGAAGAAGCCGGGTGGATTACGGCGGAACAGACCAAGAGTGAACTGTATACCTACCTTTACTTTCGAATTGCAGAAAACAAGGGTGACGGTCGTTCTGCAGAGCTGACATTCCGTTCACCTGCAGGAAACATATCCATGCTTGTGTCCCAGGCAGCATTCGATGTTCCGCTTGAGATCCACAATGCTGCGGAACTCACGGATTTTATCACTAATGTCAACAGACTGAAACCAGGAGCTACCTACAAGTTTGCCAATGACATCGATCTTAGGGGCGTCAAACTTCCGACCTTCTCCAAACGGGACACTCTCAGGAATGATCTTGACGGCCAGGGACACAGTCTCTTGAACTGGACCACAGACAGTCCTCTGTTCCTGAATTCTGCGGCAACAGTAAAAAATGTTGTGGTTGACCGCAGCTGCAAGTTGGAGTGGTCCGGGGCTCTTGCGGAAGAGCGTATGTTCTCTTACCTGGTCGGAGATAACTTTGGCCTTGTGAAGAACTGCATCAACTATGGTTCCATCAAGATCAAGAATACCGGAGCGCAGAAAATTTTCGTTGCGGGTCTGGTGGCCCGTCAGGCAGAGTTGCCGATCGGAGTGGTGGAGGATTGTCAGAATGCCGGATCCGTTTATCTTGAGGCTACGGCATCTGCTTCATGCTCAGCGATTTCCGGCGTTGTCGGCCGTATCGGTCACAGCAGCTGTGCAGGCAAGACCCTGGTGAAGAACTGCAGCAACAGCGGCAATATTGAGTTTATGTTCAACGGTGCCGCAAAGGCGATGGGAAAGTTCGGTGTCGGTGGTGTCGTGGGACAGACATGTACTGTGGCAGCCGATGTCAATAAGGGGATCGAGACCCCGAATCATGGCGTCATAGACGGCTGTGTCAATTCTGCAAATATCAAGTGGACATACACAGAGGGAGGCAGCGGAGCCTACCCGAGCATGGGTGGAATAGCCGGCATAGTAGAGGGCGAGATACGTAATTGCGTCAATACCGGAAATCTGAGCTTTGCCGGAAATGCGACTGTAGCGGTGACCGACGCCAATATAGGCGGTGTGGCAGGATATGTGACCTACAATGCCTACAATTGCAAGAATTACGGCACTATCTCTACTACAGGTGCGTTCGCGGGCGGTACCCAGTATGCCCAGAGTGGAGGCAACAGTTCCTATTCCTGCATCGGAGGCGTCTTCGGCGATGCGGGACCGTTCCTTTGGGCTGCCACTCCTGCTGATTGCCCTGTCAAGGTTGAGTCTTGCTATAATTATGCAGACCTGGTGCTGACTCCGATAATGGCAAGTTCCGGCGGTCCAACCTTCGCGATCGGCGGCGTGGTCGGTTTCGCTTCAGCCAAAATGATTTCCTGCAGCAATAACGGCTCGCTCAAGCTCACTGCCAATCCTAAGGTTCTCTATCTTGGAGGTGTTGCAGGCGCCACAACTGCCACAGTCGAGAATTGCAGCAACCTGAAGGATCTTACTTTTGACGGAATGGAGTCGAGTGCTGCGTCTTACGAGGCTGTCGTCTTTGGCGGCGTCGTGGGCATTATGCTCCAGTCCAAGTGCCAGATTCTGTCAAATACCAACAGTGGCAATCTGAAAATTGTCCGCGGCATCCACACACCTGGTGCCTGGACATACTTTGGCGGTGTCGTGGGTGGTTATTCCGGCTATTACGGTCATACCATGAGAGACTGCGTTTCAACTGGAGACGTTGTCAGCGATTCGGAACTTCTTTGCGTGCTTGGCGGTGTTGCTGGCTGTTTCAACGGCAATATTTATTCCTGCCGTGTTGAAAATGCCACTTTGTCGAATGGCGGTACTATCCCTGAGGCTGGACGTCCCGTGGATATCGGAGGACTGGTCGGCTATGCCAACTCGAACGAGATCAATTCCTGCAAGGTCTCCGGAGTCCGGGTTTCTTCGGCTAACAGTAATTCCTATATGGCCGCTTTCCTTGGCGCCATCGAAAAGTGCAAGTCTTCCTGTGATAAGAACGAACTTAAAGATGTTACCTTGGTAAATGCTTCTGCCGGAACACCTTCGATCGGAGTGCTGATAGGCCGCTACCGTACCGCGAACCTGGCCGCCGACGGCTATTATCTGAACTGGACCAATGGCACCATCGACAGTTCTCTCACTGCCGCATGGCCTATGGCCGGATTCCTCAACGGGGGAGTGGTCAATTACTAGTATTATTTCTTCTTGAGGACGACTGTGATATTGGCATCAAAAGCGCCGTCGTACCAAGCCTTGTCGCTCTCTTTTGTCTGCTTCAGCTCGTAGTCTTCATGTTTGAGAGTGGCAGACTGGAAATCACCACCGTTAGCTTCTCCGTCGATGTCATTGAGAAAGATTGTCGGGATGATTATGTCTCTGTAGCTTGCGTTGATCTCTCCGTTCTCGTCAGAATAATGCTTTTGTGGATCGTACTTCTTTTCGGTCGCCTCGATTCCCTTGATTGGGGTACCGTTCTCGTCTGTGACTTTGATCCTGACGGAGAAATCGGAGTATGGACTTCCATACATAGGGGCCGGGTATGGAGATCCATACATCTCTGTGCATCCGGACGACAGTCCCATGGTGCCAAGCATCCAGGTTAATAGGCGATACCAGCGAACTTTCATAAGTTTAGTTTTTTTCTGTATGTAAAGTTAGGTATTTTTCTTAAATTTGTGCGTATTGTGAAGCAATCTTGAAAATTAATTCAAAAACCATAATCATGATTAAAGTTCTGTTAAATGCTACTTCTGAGAACTATGATTCTCCGAAGTGTTCTGTCGTGGAAATTTCCACGCAAAGTGTGCTCTGCGGAAGTCGGGGATACAAGGATTCCGTTGATGTGGATGATGACGAAGATCTCGGAGAAATATAGTTCGAAAGGCTTATGAAAAAGTTCAGTTTACTTATTTCACTGGCATGTGCGACTGTCTTTGCCAGTTGTGAAAAGCCGGAGCTTAAAGCTCCAGAGTCTGATTCAGTTATTACTTTTGTTGCAGAAAAACCAGCAATTGACGTTGATACCAAAACTGCGTGGTTTGCTGATCAAGGTAAAGTACTTTGGAGTGTGAATGATCAGATTAGAGCTGCTTGCCTTCGTGATGGGCAGTATTGGCAGGCCAAGGCGTCTGATGCAAATGCCAGTAGCGTGGCAAAAATCTATGCCAGCGATCGACTTAGTGAAGCTTGCGAGATTGCAAGATTCACATTCAATACCAATTCCATATTTGATTGCAGTACGACTGGATCTTATCAGTTTTTTGCAATTAGTCCAGCACCTACCAGCTCAAATTTTTCTGATGCTCCATATTTAAATATGAATCTAAAGTCAGAACAGAATTTTTCTTCTTCAACTTTTGATTCTGCTGCGGACATTCTTGTGGGAAGATCAAAGAATCTTTACACGGAGGCAATTGACGACAAGACGGAAGTTGATATGCAGTTTAAGAGACTAGTCGCACTTTCTCAGATTACATTTAAGAATCTGAATGGTGCTGCTGAGGGAGAGTTGGTAAAGAAGATTACACTGGAAGCTCAAGATGGTGCAGCCGTTTCCGGTGGAGTCAAGGTTGATCTCAAAGAGGGTACTATCGAACCGAATAATGCGGTAAATACTGTATCCGTTTCAAGTTTGAATGGATTATCTCTTGATGCCAATTCTTCCCTGGTTGCATGGTTTTCTACTCTTGAGTTTACTGCAACTTCACTTTCCGTAGATGTTGAAACAAACCTTGCTCACTATAAGCGAGAAATTGATCTCTCCTCTAATTCCAAGACATTCGTTTGCGGTAAGAGGAATCTTCTTACAATAAATATGTCAAGCGCCACTAGGACGTCGAAGGGCTCCTCCTCACAGCCTACAACTGTGGAATTTGGAAATCTTGGATACACTTCATGGGGTAAGACGGAATCTTTTAGTGGCAGTGCTTTTGAATTTGTGTCACAGACTAAGGACAATGTAACCTTTGACTATGTTAGGAATAACGGCAGCATCTATGCAAATACTGCAGCAATCCGCTTCTATAAATCAAATGAGCTCACATTTACCGCTCCAAAAGGATATGTGATTAACTCTATTGTATTTACCGGGTCTGCGCTCAAGGGTGACGTAACTACCAATGTCAATACTTGCACTTCATCTACAGAGGTTCTTTCGTGG
>JAKSJK010000060.1 GCA_024398095.1 Bacteroidales bacterium | reverse complement strand
GTTCTGCGGATTTTTTAGATCCGGCGCGGGAGAGAATGGTCCGCCTGCGCTCCCGCTGGCGGCAGAAGAGAGGCAGAGGTGTGACAGTTTCGGCCACGTGCCACCCTCGGCAACGTAAGAGACTGCGAGTGTCTCGGCAATAGCCCAGTGGGCTGTTGCAGCGAGCAAGAATTCCGCGAGCCTCGGCGAGCGGAAGAAAGGGGTCGAGCGGAGCGAGACTGGCCGAAACTGTCACACCGCCGCCTCGACCCAAGCCGCCCTTGCGACACCACACAAAAAAGCCTCGGCGGAAACCGAGCCTCCGAGCGAAGCGAGTAGGGGAGCCCGAGGGGGTCAGCCCCTCGGATATAAAGTATGTGACACCACAAAAAAGCCTCGGCGGAAACCGAGGCTTTTCTGTGGTGTCACCGGGAATCGAACCAGGGACACAAGGATTTTCAGTCCTTTGCTCTACCAACTGAGCTATGACACCATTGTTTTGGGATTGCAAAGATAGCTATAAATTTCTTTTCCACAAATTTTTCTTCAAAAAAGTTTAGTGTATCTTTGTATCTATGACAGACGCAAGGTACATACAGGTGATTCTCCCACTCAAACTCGAATGGGTACCCTACTACCGTATTCCAGACAGCATAAGCGCCGTGGTGGAAGCCGGAGACAAGGTACGCGTCAACTTCAGCGGACGGGAATACATCGGAGTAGTCCGCAACCTGGCCGAGCGGCTCCCGGAAGACCTGCCGGCAAGCAAAGTCCGCCCGATCAAATCGGTCGAAACCGCCCTTGCAAGGGTCCGCAAAGAAGAAATAGAACTCTGGCAGCAGATTGCAGACTACTACATGTGCACCGTCGGAGAAGTCTTCAAGACAGCCTGCCCCGCGCAGACCTTCAACAGGGAAGAAATCGAAGCTCGCAAGAAAGAACGCCTGAAAGCCAGGGTGGAAAGACTCAGGGAGAGCCTGGAAAAAGCCAGGGCCAGCAAAAGAGTCAAAGAATCCACCAGGGAACGTCTGGAAGCGGAACTTGCCATCCAGCAGGCAAAGCTGGAAGAAAAGAAAAAAGGGAGCGTAGACACGGGCATAGTGCTGAACAGCGCCCAGAACGAAGCCATCGCAGGTGTGCGCTCCGCATTCAAAGCAAAGAAAGTTGCCCTGCTGCACGGCGTCACAGGCTCCGGCAAAACCGAAATATACTCGAAACTGGCCGCAGAAGCACTGGCAAAAGGCCGCAACGTGCTATACCTCGTGCCCGAAATCGCCCTCAGCCGCCAGCTGGAAGAAAGACTCGAAACCTTCTTCGGAGAAGACCTGCTGGTGTTCCACTCGCACGAAACCCAAGCCAGACGCGGACAGGTCGCCACGACCGTAGCCGGCAGTACCAATTATATAGTACTGGGCACCCGCAGCGCCATATTCCTGCCGCACCATGACCTCGGTCTGGTAATCGTGGACGAAGAACACGACAGCTCCTACAAGCAAGACTCCCCTGCCCCGAGATACAACGGCCGCGACGTAGCCATAATGCTCGCCAAAAGCCAGGGCGCAGACGTGATCCTGGGCTCCGCCACGCCATCGCTCGAAGCCCTGTTCAACTGCCAGGCCGGGCGATTCTCAGAGATAAGCCTCAACGAAAAATACCACGGCGGCGAACCTGTGGAAGTGGAACTGATCGACACCAGGGCCGAGCGGAAGAAACGCGGAATGCACGGATCGTTCTCCAGAAAACTCATCCAGCACATAAGCGAAACCCTGGAAGAAGGGGCGCAGGTGCTCATACTCCGCAGCCGCAGATCCTACTCCCCTGCCGTCCAATGCACCGAATGCGGAGACATCCCGAAATGTCCACGCTGCAACGTCAGCCTGAGCCTGCACAAAACCGCCTCGAATGACCGGCTGGTCTGCCACCACTGCGGATATTCCGTTAAATTCGACGGAAGCTGCCAAAAATGCGGCGGCAGCATGGAAGGGCTCGGCGCCGGCACCCAGAAGATTGAAGAAGAAGCCGCTGCCCTGTTCCCGGCAGCCCGCATCGTCCGCCTGGACAGCGACGTAGCCAAGAATCCGAAAGAAGAAGCCAGGGTCGTAAAAGAATTCGCCGAAGGCCGCACAGACATACTGATAGGCACCCAGATGGTCAGCAAAGGCTTCGACTTTGAAAAGCTGAAGCTGGTAGCCGTGATGCAGGCCGACTCGATGCTCGCCGTACAGGACTTCAGGGCCGACGAGAGGGCCGTGCAGCTGCTGGAACAGGTACGCGGACGCTGCGCAAGACGAGGCGGGAAAGGACTTTTCGTGATCCAGACCTCAAAGCCGGAACACCCTGTCTACACCCGTTTCACCGAAGACAGCCGCGGATTTGAAGAGAATCTGCTCAGCGAAAGAAAAGACTTCGGCTACCCTCCTTTTTACAGACTTATCTATATAAATGTAAGGGACACATACGCCGACAAGGCCGACAGGATGGCCGCAGCCCTGAACGCAGCCGTGCAGATGGCACTCGGACGCAGGATGGAAAACGGAAGCGCCGGCGTCATGGGCCCGTATGTCCCTGCCAAAGAAATCGAAGACGGACGCCACACCCGCACCATACGCGTATCCCTGGCCAGAAGCAAAGACCTGGCGGCAGCGAAAGCCGGACTGCGAAAGGCCGTCATCGCATTCGAGATCCAGAACCGTTACGACGGACATATCACAATCGACGTAGACCCGGTATGACAGAAGCGATAGCAAGACAGCTCATCGAATGGGCTGAGACATACAACGACCCCGTTTACTTCCAGGAAGACCCGATCATCTTTCCGAAACATTTCGTAGAGAAAGGGGCGGATACGAAAGATGTGGAAGTGGCAGCGATAGTGGCCGCACACCTCGCCTGGGGCCGCAGGGCCATGATTGTCAGGGACACAAAAAGGGTGCTCGACGAGATGGACTGGAAGCCATACGACTATATAATGAAAGGACGCGGAACCGCGGCGGACGGAAGTGTCATCTACAGAGACGACCCGGTCAGCGCCCACAGAACCATCAAATGGTCGGAACTGGCTGCCATTTTCGGGCGTCTGAGAACATATTACGAAGGCTCCGACAGCCTCCAGAGCCTGCAGGTGCCCCAATTCAGGACTGTCATCTTCGGGCAGAAGGAAGACCGGAAGGCCCCGGACAAGAAGATCAACATGATGCGCCGCTGGCTGGTGCGCGACGACGGCAAGGTCGACCTGGGCGTATGGAAAGACATCCCGAAGACCTCACTGATCATCCCGCTGGACGTGCATGTCTACCAGCAGGCGGTCGAGACAGGACTTACAAGCCGGAAATCCAAGGACATAACCACCGCGCTGGAGATAACCGATGCAATGAGGGAACTGTTCCCGGACGACCCGTGCAAGGGAGATTTTGCACTTTTCGGCTACGGAGTCGTAAATCAGAGTAAGAAAAAACAGGAAGAAGAGTAAATACTGGCGTGCCGAAACTATATATCATATCAGGATGCAACGGCTCAGGCAAGACCACAGCATCATACACCCTGCTTCCGGAACTTCTGGACTGCAGGGAATTCGTGAATTCAGACGAGTTTGCGAAGTCCCTCAGCCCCTTCGACCCAAGCAAGGTCAAGGTCAAGGCCAGCCGTCTGATGCTCCAGAAGATCATCTACCTGCTCAGAAGGAAGGAAACCTTCGCAATCGAGACCACCCTGGCCACCAGGTCCCTGCTGAAAATCATCGCACAGGCCCGCAACGAAGGCTACCAGGTAACCGTGCTCTACTTCTGGCTCAATTCGCCGGAACTGGCCATAGACAGGGTTGCAGCGAGGGTTGTGGCCGGCGGGCACGACATTCCGACCGAAACCATACGCCGCCGCTACAAGGTGGGAGTGGACTATTTCTTCAACGACTACGCCCCGGCCTGCGACAGATGGATCCTCGCAGACAATTCGCGTCCGCCGTTCAAGGTCGTGGCGGAAGGCACCAACACCACCAGGGAGGACCTGATGATCAATGACGACGGCACCTTCGAGACCGCCAGCACAGTGGAGTCCAAGCTGAAGATCAAAGACAAAGAGATCTACCGCGAAATCCTCCGCCAGTTCCGGCAGACACAGAAAGAAAAAAGCAAGCAATGACAAGAGACAAAAAATACTACCTGGACACCTTCAGAGTGACAGAGCCGATGCTTGACAGGCTGATCGCGACGGCAATGTCCAACGGGGGCGGCTATTCCGACCTGTATTTCGAATACTCCACCTTCACGGAGGTTACCCTGCGCGACGGCCAGGTCAACCTGGGAGGATTCCACGAAGACTACGGAGTGGGCATACGCGTACTCTGCGGGGACAAGACGGGTTACGCCTTTTCGGAAAGCACCCGGGAGGCCGATATGCTCGCGGCTGCCAAGGCGGCGGGAGTTATTGCCCTCAGCGTAAAGGACGGCAGTGCACCGGGCCACAGAGCCGGCTGCGGGGTGCGCAGCAACGATTTCTACCCGCAGAAAGAAAGCTGGAGAGAGTGTACGAACGACATGTTCGTGCCAATGATGACAGAGATCGACAGACGCATAAGGGAGGCGGAGCCGAGGGCCGTCAAGGTACTGGTCAGGCTCAGCGCCACCGAAAGCGACATCATGATGTACAACTCCTTCCGCGAACTGACCTGCGACTTCCGCCCCATCTACTCCTTAGTGGTCTCCGCAACCATCCAGAACGAAAAGGGCCAGACCGTCAACTGCAACGCAAACAAGAGTTTCCGCCAGGGACCGGAATGCGTGATTGGGAACGAGGCTCTAATCAGCGAGATGGTCGCAAAGACACTGAAATATGTGGACGACAGCTTCGAGGCAAAGCGTCCGAAAGGCGGGCAGATGCCTGTTGTGATGGGTGCAGGAGCATCCGGAATCCTGCTCCACGAGGCGATGGGACACGCATTCGAGGCCGACTTCATCCGCAAGGGCTCGTCCATATTTACCGGAAAGATGGGCCAGAGAGTATGTCCGGAAGGCATCACCATCATAGATGACGCTACCATCGGGGCAAACCGCGGAGCCTGCAATTACGACGACGAAGGAGTGGCCGGACAGAAGACCGTGATGGTGCGCGACGGCATACTGGAATCCTTCCTGCACGACCGCATCAGCGCAGCCCACTTCGGAGTCGCACCGACAGGCAACGGACGCCGCGAATGCTTCCGCAACAATCCGATTCCGCGCATGCGTGCAACATATATGGAAAACGGAAACTGCAACCCGGCGGACATCATAGCCTCTGTCGGCAAAGGCATATACGTGGACGAATTCGGCAACGGCCAGGTCAAGATCGGAGAGGGCGACTTCACCTTCTATGTACGCAACGGCTATCTTATCGAAAACGGCCGCCTGACGCGCCCTGTCAAGGATATCAATATAATAGGCAACGGTCCGCAGGCACTCACGCAGATCAGCATGGTGGGCAACGACGCCACCATCGAAGATTCGTCCTGGACCTGCGGCAAAGGCCAGTCGGTGGCAGTTTCCTGCGGCATGCCGACGGTGCTCGTGAACGGACTTACAGTTGGAGGAGAATAGAGATGAGATTCACAGAAGAAGATATAGAGATTGCACGCTTCTGCCTGGAAGAAGCCAAAAGACACGGCGCAGCAGACGCCAGGGTTTCCCTTTCGAAATGCGTGTCCGACACCTACTCGATGAGGGACGGGGAACTGGACTCGGTGAACCACTCGGCCGACTGCGGCATCAGCATCGGGCTGTTCGTGGATGGCAGGCGCGGGAACTACTCGACCAACAGGATGGAGAAAGACACCCTCTCCCGCTTCATACGCAATGCCGTGGCCTCGACAAGGCTGCTTGCCGAAGAGAAGGCCTACAGGCTTCCGGACGCTGACCGTTGCGCGAAAAACGCCACCGAAGGCACCGAGATGGGACTTTTCGACGAAAAATACTATCAGGTGACCGACCAGGAAAGACTGAGGATGTCCAAGGCCACCTGCCTGCCGAAAAAGAAATACCGCGGAGAAGGCTGGAAGGTTGTCAACTGCGAATCCGAGTACATGGACTCCATCTCCGACAGCATCACGATGGACACCCACGGCTTCTTCGGACGTGCCAGCGAGACCACCTTCATGATAAGCTGCGAGATCACGATCGAAGACCGCGAAGGCAACAAATACAATGCATACGACTGGGACGCGGACAGCTTCATGGACAAGTTGCCGAGGCCGGGAATCTGCGCCGAGAATGCCCTCAAGACCGCAATATCCCAGATGAACCCGGGCAAGAGCCGCGGCGGAAGAAGGAAGATGGTCGTGGACAGGAAGGTGGCGTCGAAGCTCGTGGCCCCGATCATGAATGCACTCTACGACAGCAGCCTCATCAACAAGACCTCCTTCCTGATGGACAAACAGGACCAAAAGGTGTTCTCGGGCCTGCTCACACTGATGGATTTCCCAATGGCGAAAGGACTGCCCGGAGCGCGTCTGTTCGACTTCGAGGGAGTGGCTACAGAGGACAGGCCGATAATCGAAAACGGGGTCATCAAGACCTATTTCGTAACTACATATTATTCAGAGAAACTGAATATCCCACCGACAGTAAGCAGCCCTTCGGTACCGACTCTGATGCCTTGCGCGGCAGAAGGGATGGAGATGAAGGACGAGTGGGATCTCGACGCGATCGTAAAGGCGGTCGGGAACGGAGTGCTGGTTACAGGCTTCAACGGAGGCAACTGCAATGACACCACGGGAGACTTCTCCTACGGTATCGAAGGCTTCACGATCAAGAACGGAAAGATTGGAAAGCCGGTTCACGAAATGCTCATAACGGGCAACTTCCTGGAGCTGTGGAATCACCTGCTTGCCGCCGGAAACGACCCTCGCAGATGCACCAGATGGCAGCTGCCTACACTCGCCTTCGAAGACGTAAGCTTCTCAGCATAAACTAGATAATAATAAAGGACCGGCCTCGGGACCGGTCCTTATTTTATAGCATTCTCATCAGCCATGCTTCCAGGGTGGCCTCGAAATCAGGGCGCCACCTGGCGAACTTATCCTTGCCCGGGCCCTTGATGGACTCGTCGGAGAAGCCCCAGCCGTGACCGCCGGAAGGATAGACATGCACCTCCACCGGCACCTTGCATTCCACCAGCCTGGTATAGTAAGGAAGGTGGTTGGTGGCAGGCACCGACTTGTCGTCTGCGCTCAGTACAATATAGGTAGGAGGAGTCTCAGGGCTTACATGAGTATCCGGAGAATAATATGCACAAAGGCGCATATGCTCATCCACATTGTCATTCCAGCTCTCGTCGGTATTCAGAAGCCAATCCTTGGTGTCGCAGTTCTCTCCCCTGCGCAGGGTGATGCGGGGATAGATCAGTACCGCAAAGTCCGGGCGGGTGATCTCGTCCACCCACATTGTGGAAGCGCTGGAAGCGAGGTGTCCGCCTGCAGAACCGCCCATGACTCCGATCTTGTTTATACCCCACTCCGCAGCATGGTAGCGGCAATAGCGGAAGGCATTCTGCACATCGTCCAGCGGAATGGTGTGGTGGTGGTTAGGCAACCTGTATTTCAGCACAGCCACGGTCACTCCCCTGTCGGTGAGCCACTTGGATCCGTACACACCCTCGTTGAAGGTGGACAGATGCTGGTAGCCGCCGCCCGGAGTCATTATGACCATGAGGCCGTTCGGTTTCTCAGGGAAATAGAAATCCATGCGGGCATCGTCGCCCACATTCTTCCTGGAGCCGCTTGCGGAGCAGGTCTCGGGGCCGCGGAGACCGTTGTCCTCCTTCGGTCCGTTCGTAATCTGCACCCCGTTCTCCACGATTCCCTTGCCGGCAGCCTGTCCTTCAGGGTAGAGCAGAACTGTCTTCGACGGTTTGAAATCGATCTTAGGCTGGCATTCGGGACATGACTCCACGTACTGAGCCCTGGCAGTCAGGGCAGAGGCGAGCAAAAAGGCAATGGTGATTGTTTTTTTCATGGTGGTATCTGTGGTTTGACACAAAATTAGCGAATAGTGCACAAATAACAAAGTTTTGCCTATATTTGTATGTTATACAAAGGTAAAATGACGATGAAAGTATCAGACAATAAGGTAGTAGCTCTCATATACGAGCTCATGGTGGACGGCGAACTCGTGGACCACTGCACCGAAGAAAGGCCTCTCGACTTCATCAAGGGCGAAGGCTCCCTGCTCCCTAAATTCGAGGAAAATCTCGAAGGACTCGAGCCGGGCGACGCATTCGAATTCACGCTCAGCCCTGAAGAGGGATACGGCGAATGGGATCCCCAGAGGGTGATCGAACTGCCTGTGGCTGCATTCGAGATCGACGGACAGATACGCGAGGACCTCATGGTCGTGGGCACCATCATACCGCTTACCAACGGACACGGAGGTGTGATCCCGGGCAAGATCATGGAAGTCGGCGAGCTTTTCGTGAAGATAGACATCAACAGCCAGATGGCCGGCAAGACACTCAACTTCTCCGGCAAGGTCGTTTCCGTGCGTGAGGCCACAGAGCAGGAACTTGCGGAGGGTCTCCACGGAGAGAAGCTCCATCGCGGATGCGGCGGATGCGGCGGCGGTGGCTGCCACGGAAGCTGCGGTGGAAAGAAAGAGGGCGAAGGCTGCAACTGCGGCGGCAATGAAGGCGAAGGCTGCAGCTGCGGAGGAGACTGCAACTGCGAAAAATAAGCAAGCTTGAAAACGGCGGTTGTAATACTCAACTGGAACGGCAAGAATTTCCTGGAGAAGTTCCTGCCGGGACTGGTTGCGTCCGTGGAAGGCATGGACGCAAGTGTTGTGGTCGCCGACAATGCCTCGACCGACGGATCCCTGGAGCTGATTCAGGAACGGTTCCCGGAAGTACGGACCATAGTATTCGATCAGAACTACGGTTTCACAGGAGGCTACAACAGGGCGTTCGAAGCCCTGAAGGAAGACGCACCCGAGTACTTCCTTCTTATAAATTCCGACATCGAAGTCACCCCGGACTGGCTCTACCCGCTGGAAGAATGGATGGACCTGCACGAGGACTGCGCCGCCTGTGCGCCTAAGCTGCTGTGCTGGCAGGAAGGCATGCGCGACAGTTTCGAATACGCAGGTGCCGCCGGAGGATGGCTGGACCACTACGGCTACCCGTTCTGCCGCGGACGCGTAATGAAGCGTCTGGAAAAGGACGAGGGGCAGTACGATGCGCCGGAAGACGTGCTCTGGGCAAGCGGAGCCTGCCTGATGTTCAGGAGCGAAGCCTGGGCCGAACTGGAAGGTCTGGACGAGAGGTTCTTCGCCCACATGGAGGAGATAGACCTCTGCTGGAGGGCCAGGACCGAGGGCTGGAGGATCAATGTGGTTCCGCGCAGCGTGGTCTACCACGTGGGTGGCGGCACCCTGCCCCAGGACTCCCCGTTCAAGCTTTTCCTCAACTACCGCAACAACCTCCTGATGCTGGAGAACAACCTGCCCTACACCTTTGCGCTCCAGAACCTCTACGATGTGCTTTCCACCTTTGCGGCAGAAAGCGCCATCTATCCGGACGATGTCAGGAACTGCCTGGAGACCATCGACGGCATGGAGGACCCGGACCTGGACAAGATAGTCGCCACCTGTGCGTCCGACGCATGCGCCCGTTCCCGCAGGAGGATACGCCACAGGCGCTGGCTGGACCTCTGTTCCGCTGCAGTATACCTGCTGCAGGGCCGCAAGGACTACTTCAAGGCCGTGCTGGATGCCCACCGGGAGTACCGCAAGCTCAACGACAGGGTGACAAAGCAGGAACTCATCGACTACATAAACGACGACCTGGACTATGAAGGCGCTATAGCCACCAACATGCTGTCCATAGACCTGAATGCAAAGATAGGGGAGAGGGTGAAGGTCAAGGGAATACTGGATGAGATGATCATCCTGCTGAATTTCACACAGAAAGACAAGATTTTCGATTACCTCCGAGAGAGGATCGGATAATACGTTATAAATATGAAGATTATCATTTCAGGAGCAGGAGAGGTCGGATCGCACCTCGCAAAGATGCTCAGCAACGAATCGAATGACATTTCGGTCATCGACGGCAGCCAGGAGAGGCTCGACGAGCTCGCAGAGACAGCCGACGTGGTGACCGTCCACGGCAATCCCGCATCCATCGACACACTCAAGAAGGCCGGTGCGGAAAAGGCCGATCTGTTCGTGGCCGTGAACCCATCCAACTCCCAGAATGTCAATGTTGTGTGTTCCGTGCTTGCAAAGAGGCTCGGCAGCCGCAAGGTCGTGTGCCGAATCAACAACGAGGAGTACCTGTCCTACGACAACAAGCACCTCTTCACCGACATGGGCATTGACCTGCTCTTCTACCCGGAAAGGATTGCCGCAAACGAGATCGTGAACCTGCTCAAGCAGACCACCTCGGCCGAAGCCATGGAGTTCGGACGCGGCAAGCTGCAGATTTCCGTCTACAAATTGGATGAAGACTCCCCTATCCTGGACAAGACACTGAAGGAATTCAGCGAGGACTTCGCCAGTGACGAGCTGAGGTTCCGCGTAGTCGCGATTTCCCGCAACAGCGAAACCATGATCCCGAAATACGACACCAAGTTCCGCTACAAGGACCTTGTCTACATCATTTCCCGCAGGGACGGAACTGCGCAGATCAGCGACTACCTCGGCAAGAAGGACATAGACATCAAGAAGCTGATGATCGCCGGCGGCGGTCCTATGGCGGAGATGGTCGCAAAGCAGGTCAGCAAGCAGATGGACTTCATCAAGATCATCGAGGAAGACCGCAAGCGCTGCATCGAACTGTCGGCGAAACTGGACCACAATGTCAGCGTGGTGGCCGGAGACTGCCGCAACACGGACATGCTCATCGAGGAGGAAATCCGCAAATATGATGCATTCGTGGCACTTACGGGCAGCAGCGAGACCAACATACTCACCTGCGTGGCAGCCAAGAAACTCGGCATCGAACGCACCATAGCCGAGGTCGAGAACATAGAATACATACGTCTGGCCGAAGATATGGGCGTAGACGCAGTCATAAACAAGAAACTCATCACCGCAGGCCGCATATTCAAGTTCACACTCAGCGACAAGGCCCGCTTCGTCAAGTATATGAGCGGCACCAACGCCGAAGTGATCGAGTACACCGTCAGTCCGGGCGCAAAGATCACCAAGGGCAAGCTCAAGGACATCGACTTCCCTGCCAATGCAGTGATAGGCGGCATCATCCGCGGCAACGAGTCCATCATCGCAGTCGGAGACACCCAGATCGAGGACTACGACCGCGTGGCTGTGTTCGCGATGCCGGAAACAGTAAAGGAAGTAGACAGATTTTTCAATTAACAACCAAACTTAATTTCAAAACATCATGATGGGAATGATTATTCTTTTAGCCGTACTTGTGGCTCTCGTCCTCTGGGTGATTTCAGTCCAGAGAGATCTCGTAACAAAAGATGAAAATTGCAAGAATGCGATGAGCCAGATCGGCGTGCAGCAGTCCAGCCGCTGGGACGCCCTCACCGCCATCGCTGACCTCGTAAGGAGCTATGACGAGCACGAGTACAACACCCTCAGGGACGTGATCGGCATGAGGCAGGGCATCACAGGAAAGAGCTCAGCCGAAGAGGTCGAGGCCCAGGAGCAGGCAATGGCACAGGCTATGAAAGCTATCAACGTGGTTGTGGAGCGCTATCCAGAGCTCAAGGCCAACGACAACTACAAGAAGGCCATGGACGACGTGAACACCTACGAGAACCAGGTACGTATGAGCCGTATGGTCTACAACGACACCGTTACCCTCTACAACAGGCTTATCCGCATGTTCCCAAGCTCATTCGTTGCATCTATCTTCCACTTTGACATGAGGGAGTACCTCGAGGTCGAGAAGGAGAAGACCGCAATGCCTTCAATGAAGATTCATTAATATGAAGAAATTCATACTCACGATTGCGGCGGTTCTCTGCGGAATTGCCGCATTCGCCTATGAACCCGAGATCCGCAAGATCGACATTGCCTGCACTCTCGACTCGCTGGGAGCGGCGCACATTGTCGAGACCTGGGACGTGACCGTGGCCAGCGGAACCGAATGGTACCTGGTCCGCAACAATCTGGGAGACATCAAGATCAAGGATCTGACAGTCAGCGAGGGGGACGAGGTTTTCGTCACCGAGAGCTACTGGGATCTGGACAGGAGCATCAACCAGAAGAGAGGTCGCTGCGGTATCAACAAGACCAGCAAGGGATGCGAGATCTGCTGGGGTGTGGGCAGTTACGGGGACCACATCTTCAAGGTGTCCTACACCATGACCAATGCAGTCAAGAGCTGCTACGACTACGACATGCTCCATCTCCAGTTCATTTCTGACGGTCTGTCTTCGACACCGAAGGAGGCCAACCTGACCGTGGAGGTTCCCGGCACCCAGCTGGATACGGCCGTAGCCAGGACCTGGGCTTTCGGATATATCGGCAAGGTGGGTTTCCACAAGGGAATGGCCATAGCATTCAGCACCGAGGAGTTTGACGATAACAGTTCGATGATTCTCCTCCTGCGTCTGGACAAGGGCATAATCAAGTCCCCTCAGAGCAGCTACAACTGCTATTTCCAGGAGAGGCTGGATATGGCTCTCGAAGGCTCGCACTTCGACGACGACATCGAAGAAACGGGCCCGATGTCCATGAGCGAGAAGTTCTATGACTGGCTCTCGAATTTCTTCGCCTTCCTCTTCATGGGCGGATGGATATTCTTCCTCCCGATTTTCTCATGGCTCGCGATCAGGAAGACCAGACGCAAATATCTTGGCACAGCCAGTCCCGAGACCATTCCTTGGAACCGGGAGATTCCGTTCAAGGGAAACCTGCTTGCGGCAAACTACATCCTCAAGGAAATCGGTCTTACCAACAAGAAGAACACCATTGCCAGCGCCATGATCCTGAAAATGATCCAGTCCGGCGCAATCGTGGTGAAGCAGAAGACCGACGTGACCTCGGATAAGGTCGAACTCGCATTCGGCAGTTCGAAGCTTGTGCAGGATCTGCCGGCTCCTATGAAGGGGCTTTGGGAGATGATGGTGGAGGCTAGCGGCGGAGACCTGATTCTCCAGGAGAAGGAGTTCAGCAAGTGGTCCAAGAGCCATACCGAGAAGGTGAGCAAGTGGGTGAAGTCTGTCGAGTACGCAGGCAAGAATGCCATCAATGCCCAGCCATACCGCGCCGGCAACACGATGACTGTCATCTGCCGTGAGGAGGCCCGCAAGGCTGTCGGTCTGAGGAAGTTCCTCACGGAGTATACTCTTATCAAGGAGAGAGCTAGCCAGGAGGTGATTCTCTGGCAGGACTACATGGTGTTCGCGGCTCTTTTCGGCGTGGCCGACAAGGTTGCCAAGGAGCTCAAGGATATTGATCCTAAGGCTTTCGAGGAGGCTGTTCAGGGCAAGTCCGTTTCCGTTGGCAGGGTTATCAATATGTCAGATTCGCTTGCGCGTGCCATCACAGCAGCCAAGCTGGCGGAGGATAGCAAGTCTACTGGCGGCGGTTCTGGCGGTGGCAGCCGCGGCGGTTACGGCGGACACTCGTCCTACCATGGCGGCGGCGGATTTTCCGGCGGCGGCCGTGGAGGCGGAAGCAGATAGCAGTCCGGGCAATGGACGCAGCCTGAGAGTCCGTGCAATGGACGCAGCCTGAGAGTCCGTGCAACGGACGCGGCCTGGCAGCGGCCTCGCTTCGCTGAGCATAGGGATATGCTCCGCTCGGCCATCTGCCAGAGCTGCGTCGTAGCCGGCGACGTTGTGGCGGGAGAGAATGGCGCTGCTGCGCTCCCGTAGGCGGCACAAATCTTTGTGGCGGGAGAATATGGCGCTGCTGCGCTCCCGTAGGCGACACAAATTCTTGTGGCGGGAGAATATGGCACTGCTACGCTCCCGTAGGCGATACAAATCTTTGCGGCGGGAGAAAATGGTCCGCCTGCGCTCCCGTAGACGACACTAATCCTTACGGCGGGAGAATATGGCATTGCTGCGCTCCCGTAGGCGACACAAATTCTTGTGGCGGGAGAAAACGGCGTTGCTGCGCTCCCGTAGGCGATACAGCCAATGGACGAGCCTGGCAGCGGCCTCGCTTCGCGAAGCATAGGGATATGCTCCGCTCGGCCATCTGCCAGAGCTGCGTCCGTTGGTTATGCCAGCGCCTGTTCTATGTCGGCCAGGATGTCATCTATGTGTTCCACACC
>JAKSJK010000006.1 GCA_024398095.1 Bacteroidales bacterium | reverse complement strand
CAGAGCGGCGAGTGCAATGGTGATTATGCGCTTCATATCGTTATTATCTGTTTCGTAAAGATAGAAAATCTATGTGTTTTTCCCTATTTGCAATAGTTGAGTATGGCGGCGCTCCTAACTTTGAAGAAGTTGTTCTCCCCCGGATCCAGCAGGCGGTATTCACCGTGGTTGCCCCACGGAGCCGGCTTATCCTCTATAACCATATCCTCTCCGGTGTCGTTTGACACATATGGCCCGATACCCTCCTGCCACTTCCGGATACGTCCCAGGCTCGCGCTGTAGCAGAACAATCCTTCATCCTCCCCGACAAGCTTCAGCAGCTCCTCCTTGTAGATTTCCCTGAATTCCGGGTTCTTAAGCAGACGGTATATGAAGAGATTGGTGTTGTTGCCCCAGTTGAACGGGTCCTGCCTGCCGGCATCGCTCTGGTTTCCGATGCTCAGTGTGCTTCCCAGGGTGTTGTCGTAGTCAAACGGTATCATGTAGACCTTGTAGTCGTAGCGGTCGTGAGTGGTGAAATAGAGATAGTAGTTGTTGCAGTTGTTCCAGTAGTCATCCCACATTCCCACGGTTACGTTCACCGCATAGGTTTTCAGCAGCAGATGCACGTCGCAGACCTGCTGAATCCAGCGATAAAAGCTCTCGTCACCCTTTCCATTCAACTTCAGGATAAAGTCCTGGAGCTGTTCTTCGGCCGTTTTGATTTCTTCCTGATGGGTTTTCAGCTCATATGTGTGCTCAGTACCATCATCCAGATCTGCCCCCATGTCGGCTTTGGAGTTGTTCAATCCGGAATCCCAGCGGCATTTCCAGAGGAAACCGTCCGTACTTTCGAATCCTTCCCTGCGGACCTTCAGATAGCGTTCGTCGACCGGTTCCACCATCTCGTAGACTCCGAAATAGGTTTCATTGCTGTCGCCTTCAACCTGGAGATAGAGTCTGCAGTATGCCGCATTCGGAGCCGTCCAGACTCCGTCACGGTGGAAGAGGTCGTAACAATAGAGTTCCCTGACATAGCAAGGATCATCCTTGAACCACTTCAGAATCACCTTGCGGGCACCGTGAACCTCATGGTCCTCATCCTTTATATATTTATGGAAGTTGATCTGGAAATGGCAGTGATGCCAGTCGGTGCCGTCCGCAACGTGCTCCTGCCCTGCGATGCCTTCAGGCCGTCTGCGCGATGTGTTGCCGCGAAGGCGGATGGAAGCCTGGCTGATGCGGCTGATTTCCCCGTCCTTGTCATATACCACGTCGCATGTCACCTGCTCCTTGGTGCCCTGATTCTTGTCATAGCTGCTCAGGAGTCTGTTCCACTCCCCTGCGGATATGGAAACATGTATGCACGGAAGAGCTGCCCCGTCATAGAGATAGGCGACCCCGTCCTTTGCCGAGTACCTGCCTTTCTCCGGCTGTGGGTCGGGGGTATCAGGAGGGAAATCGGGATATATGTCCGGTCCGCAGCTGCAGACCAGAGACATCAGGAAAGCGAATATGACAAGGCGCCGCTTCTGCATTACTTGAAGTTGACCAGAAGCCTGAATTCACCAGGCTTGAGTTTCGCCTTGAAGGTGCTGCCGGTCTGAGAGTCGGTGGTATCGAAATAATTGTACCAGGTATCACTGGATGGCAGCTGGGCGGTGATTTCCTTTTCGACCTGGTCGAAGTTGCCCATCACGCAGAACGACTTGCCGGAAGCCTCGCCGAACATGAACTTGCCGTAGGTGAACTGCGTCTCGTCCACGTATTCGCGGAAACCCGCTCCCTTGGTGAAGAATGCCGGATTATCGTTCCTGAACTTCAGGAGAGCTGCGTAGGTATCATAGAGTTCCTTGCGTGGAGCCTCGTCGAAATATTCCCACTTGACCGGCTTGTTGGCAGTGTTGCCGCCGTTGTAATTGAGAGAGTAGTCATAACCGAGCTCGCCGAACTGCCAAATCATCTTCGGGCCCGGAACGAGCAGTGAGAAGGCGGCGGCAAGTCCGGCGCGGCGCAGTTTGAGCTGACCTTCCGCGGAAAAAGCATCGAACGGACCGACACAGATCCTCTCCTCGTCGTGGCTCTCCATGTATCCCACTCTGTAGCAGTTAGGATCGTACATATATGAAAGGTCGGCATTGGTGCCTCTGACTACCTTGGCGAAGCTGTAGTTGTTGTTGCCCCACATATGCATGCCTGCCGCACCGAGATCCGCATTCTCCGCGTCCACGAAGTGCTCGCAGATCATCATCGCCTTAGGATTGACGGCCTTGATGGCCTGGCAGTACTCCTTCAGATAGCCGACACGGCTGGCGTCGTAGGAGCTTTCCTTGCCCTTGTTCTGGGTGAATCCCTTGGTGAGGTCGAAGCGGAAACCGTCTACATGGTACTCTTCGAGGAGGTATTTGAGATTTCTCTTTACATGTTCGCGTACCATCGGCTCGGAGTGGTTCCAGTCCTGGAAAACGCCGAACTCGTGAGGGCAGGTTACGTTGAACCATGGGTTCCAGGTGCAGGTCGTATTGTCTGTGGAGTTCCAGTAGAGCCTTGCCATCGGATGGGCTCCGGTAGCCTGGTTGTATACCACGTCGAAGAACACGCCGAGGTCCCGCTTGTGGCACTCGTCGATGAATTTCTTGTACATCTCGCGGGTGCCGTATGCCTTGTCCATGGCGAAGTAGGCGCAAGGGTTGTAACCCCAGCTCTCATTTCCCTCGAATTCCTGTACAGGCAGGAGCTCGACGACATTTACGCCCAGGGACTTTATGTAATCGAGGTGCTCGAGAGCGCCTTTGATATCCTTGGTCGCAGAGAAGTCCCTGAAGAGCATCTCGTAGATGACAACGCTGTTTTCGTCTTTTATGCTGTAGTCCTTGACCTCCCACTTATATTCCGGACGGTTCACCTGGAACACGCCCACGCGGTCTTTGGTGCCTTCCGGATATGCAGGCATGTCAGGATAGGTCGATGAAGAGATGTATTGGTCGTTCCATGGGTCGTAGATCAGCTCGGTATATGGGTCCGGGATTCTGAAGTGCTGGCTTGCATTGCCCACGTGATACTGGAACATATATTCCTTATCCGGATCGACGCCTGTCATTGTGTACCACCAGCGGCCCTTGTCGCTATCCCTCTTCATCATGTACTGTTCCTGCCTTTCCCATGAGCTGAACTCTCCGATGACATAGGCATACCTGTAGCTGAAGCCGTCCTTTCCCTTGTCGTAAAGCACGAAGGTGACACTTCCGTCAGGGTTGTAATTGATGCCGTCCACGGCGCCTGCAGGTACAGGAGCCTCAACGACCTTGTGCGGTTCGAAAACAACTTCCTGGTACTTGTTGTCGACCACGGAAGCGAACTGGTCCGGCCTGGTCTGCTTTGTTCCGGAAGCATTCCTGATCACCATCGCGATCTTGGAGACAGGTGTCTCACCCGATTTGAAGAATTCGCGGATGCTTGGCGAGAGGGTAAGGGTGTATTCGTTTGCCGCAACCTTTGTCATCTTGCACTTGGCTGTGTTCTCTCCCCACTCGGCAGGCACAAATCTCCAGTCTTCGTCGTAGAATACGCCGATATGCACGTAGAGGTCTTCGCTGCAGTTTGCCAGTTCGGAAGATATGGCCGAAGATGCCGAAGGTTTGAACGTGATGGTGCATGGACCATCCGCATCCGGCTTTTCCGGACTGAGGGTTATGCCGGATTCCGCATCAGGATAGACTTCGGAGCCTCCCTGGCCTCCCGGAGTCTCGCCTGGGGCAAGCTGGGTGATGGTGAATTCAACGTCCTTACAGCCTTCGGCGGAGAACGTGAATGTGGCCACACGCTGGTCGCCGAGGTTCTTCTTGACCGCTATCGAGAAGGAGGCTCCGCTGGCTCCGCTTTTGCGTCCCGGAGTACACCAGTCGGCACCGTCGGTCTGGACAAGTTTCCACAGGGATGCGGAGGTCGTAACCGTCACTGTGTGGTTGGCCGCGGCAGAAGAGCACTCGATCGAAACCGGATCGATCTTCAGGGTGCCTTTATCTGTTTCCACCCGTTCGGTGCAGGAAAACACCAGAGCGAGGGACAGGGCAAAAAGTAATAATCTGTTTTTCACTTTGTTCAATATTTTGAGATTGGAGAGAGTGCTTCAGTCGGCTTGCCACCGTTGAAGGCACCGTAATCATATCCGTTTCTGTCATGTTCGGACTCAGGCTCCCAAAGGAAGATTCCTTTGAAATAAGTCTCTTCTGTCAGGTTTTCAAGAAGATACGTCAGGGCCGCTTTTCCTTCCGCCGCCCATGATGCAGGCATACCGAATTCCACCAGCATTACCGGCTTGTGGAAGAGTCCGTTCAGTTTGCCTATGTTTTCAACCGCAGCCTTGGTTTTCTCTTCCCAAGGCAGATAGTTGCCGAGTTTGTCGTCCCAGTATGATGGGTAGAGGGACAGACCTATGATGTCGTATGCGACATTGTTGCTTGCCATCAGGTCGTAGAACCATTTCTGGGTGTCGTAGTTCCACGCATTATCGGTGTGAATCACGACCTGGGCGTCCGGGTATACGGCCTTGACAGCCTTTGCTCCGGCATTGAAAAGACGGGCGAAAGCCCCGGCGGTGGAACCTTTCACGCGTCCCGTCTCCCAAAGCATTCCGTTTGTGACCTCATTTCCGACCTGCACCCAGGCCACATCCACACCGGCATTCCGGAGCATGGTGAGGACGTCGGTGGTGTGCTCCTTCACTGCTGTGAGAAGGCCGTTGATGTCACTGCCTAACCAGGCGGCCGGCACATTCTGCTTGCCAGGGTCGGCCCAGGAATCGGAATAATGGAAGTCTACCATTATCTTCATCCCGAGCTCCTTGGCCTTCAGACATTTGACGAGAAGATCCTCCTTGCCGCACCAGTCGTCGGCCGGATCCACCCACACTCTGAATCTCAGGGCGTTGAAACCTAGTTCCTTCATAAGTTCAGGACAAGAGCGCTCCTTTCCGGAGGCATTGTAGAACTTATATCCGTTGGATTCCATTTCAGTGTACCAGCTGATGTCGGCACCTTTGACGAAAGACACGGAAGGTTCCGGAGTGTCACCACCGGAGCCTGATCCCGGCTTGGAACAGGAGCACGACATGCTTATGACTATTGCAGCCGTATAGAGGAAAATCTTCTTCATCTGAACTTTGATTTGTAATCAGCAACCAGCACACCGGTAAAAGTGTGCTGGTCGCCATATTTCACGGGGCTTATTCAGCCTTGGTTACGGTAATGGTGTTGGCAGTGCTGTTGAATACAACCATATACCGGCCTTCTTCCGGAACAATGATGTTGTCACCGCCCGGAGCAAATGGAGTACCGAGAGCTGCAAGGGTGCCACCCATGTTCACTGTCCAGTCGCAATGAGCGCGGAGCTTGAACTCCTTCTGGATGGTGTAGATACCTACCCAGTTGCCTGGAGCGGTCTCGTACATAGGATAATCCATATCCCAGCCGCTGCCCTCTACCTGGCCGATGAGAGCCCAGGCAGGAGTCTCTACAGTCACCTTGTTGGAAACGAGCTTGAGTCTTACCACCTTGCTATCAGCGTCGTTCTTGAGGGAGATGTTGTCACCGCTTTCGACGCACTCCTTGTCGTAGCCTGCGAAGGTACCGCCGAGGTTGGTTCCCCAGTCAGCGTCCTTGCGGAGCTTGACCTGGCAGTCCTCACCCTTTGCCACAGCAAAGAACTCTGAGCAGCCGTCTGCCGAGAGGAAGAGGTCCCAATTCCAGCTTGAACCGGCGAAAGCGCCTATCACGCCCCAGCCTGAAGCAGGGTTGAGGATAACCTGGTTGCTTGCTTCGCGGAAGATTACCTGATACTTGCCTGCAGGAACGGAGATGTTGCTGCCGTTGTTGGTAACTGCGAATGGCTGACCTGCAGCCACGAAGGTACCGCCGCGGTTTTGATCCCATGCGCGGCCGAAACGAAGCTTGAACTCGCCGGTAACCTCGATTACGTCACTTACCCATACGCCCGGGCATACCTTCTTGAGCTCGGCGTCGTTATCCCAGCTGAAGCCGGTGATGGAGCCTACAAGACCCCATACCTCAGAGGTAGGAGTGATCTTGAGAACTGCCTCGAACTCGCGGCTGTCAATTGCGGAAACGCCGTCAACAACCACTGAAATGACAACGGATGCCTTGTATGAGCGAGGCTCGAGGTCCTTGCCGTAGTCCTCGGTAACCATCGACTGGAGCTCTGCCTTGGCAATCTTGCCGTCAGCGTTGAGTTCGAAGACATGATCGACAGGCTTCTCGGCATCGACAGCCTTGAGGGTGAGCTTCACATAATTGATCGACTGTCCCTCTGGAAGTTCTGCGGTGTATGGGGCTACGACAACCTCCTGCTCGCTTACGTCTGCGAGTTTGATCTCAGCTACCGGAGTAACGACTATGTCGGTAGAGATGGTCACAGCCTCCGGAGCATCGTAATGAATTGGGCTTTCCGGCTTGATGCCATAGTCGCCCGGGGTGCAGGAAAGCAGGAAGAGGCCTGCCACTGCGCTTGCGATAATTGCTATCTTTTTCATAACAGTCTTCATTTAAGATTATTTGATGCTGCCGGTACCTGCAGTGAAGTCCAGATAGAGCTTCTGGCCTGCCTTGCCGTTCACACGGTCCTGGTCACCACCCTTGCCGCGGTAAGCGATCTTGCCGCTGATGACGATGAACTCTGAATGCCACCAGTCCTCGCCGGCGATCTTTACGCATGCACGTACTTCGCTGTCTGCACTGAATGCCGGTGAAACGAACTCGCCGTCTGCGGTAGTAGGAACGGTGAAGAGCCACTGGTCAAGGAGATCCCACTGGTCGCCTGCGCAACCGCCGATGAGCCATACCTTAGGCTCGTCGATAGTCATGGAGTACTCGAGCTTGCGTCCTGAAGGGGTTGCCTTGATGGTAATCATATACCAGCCGGCATTTGCGATGACGAGGTTGCCGTCGTCAGACTTGGTGATACCGGAAGAAGCGTTGTCGGTGATGCGGCCTTCGAAGCCTGCATAGCCCTGCTCGCCGCCATCCCATGCCTTTGCGGTGTTCACCTTGAAGCCGTCGTTTGCGTTGAAGTGGACGATTCTCCAGAATGTGCCGTTATTATCATAGGTAACGACCATTTCGTAAGACTTGGCCCAATCCCAATCGTTCATGGCACCTACCATGTAGAGTGCGTCAGGAGCTGCCAGAGGTGCAAGGGCATAAGTGAGATATACCTTTTCAAGGGTAACCACGTTGGAGTATGCGACGCCGACAGGCTCACCGCTCATGCTCGACTTGTCGGTTCCGGTGATGAATGCCTTGGCGCGGCAGTATACCTTTGTCACATATGGGAACTCGGACTCTTCCTTGCCGGAAAGAGTGGTAAGTTCGGCTGCCATCTCTGCTGGATCGACTGTGAACTTGGGATTCTCGGCGGTAGTGCTGAGAGTCTTGTACTCAGCCTCGTTCTCGAAGTTTCCGGTGAGGGAAATCAGAAGCTGGTAGGTTACAGGGGCGGTGAAGCCGTAATCAGGCTGGCCTGCGCATACGAACTCGATCGACTTGGAGTCCACGAGGCTGAGCTGGTTTGCCGCAACGGAAGGAGTGTAGAGAGTGAAGCCCTCCGCCTCCGGATTGAGCACCGGCTTTTCATCTTTCTGGCAGGAAGCCATTACAGCGAGGCCCGCCAGAAGAATTGATATTCTGTATATTGCTTTCATAATTATTCGATTCTATCCATTAATAACCGGCATTCTGAGCGAGCTTGGAGTTCGCGATACGGTCAGACTCAGGGATCGGGAAAAGATTGAGGTGGTCAGAGACGGCACGGCCATCGTGAACGCCACCCTTCCACTGCCAGATGTACTTGTTGGTAGTGAACATGCCGAAACGGATGAGGTCCTGACGTCTCCAGCACTCCTGATAGAGCTCACGTCCACGCTCGTTGATGAGTTCCTGCTCTGTGAAGCTGCTGTCATCGAGGTTGCCGATACCTGCACGGCCGCGCACCTGGTTGATGTAGCCTGTGCCCTGGGTCTTGGTCACCTCGGAGCAGCCGCGGAGACCGCACTCTGCAAGCATGAGGAGCACGTCAGCATAGCGGAATACAGGGAAATCTGTGTCGACAAAGCCCAGCTCCTGGCCTGCGGTGCCGTCGGAGTTGATATTCTTGAACTTCATGGTTGCATAGCCATACTTGAAGTCAGAGATGTTTACGATGTCCTTCTGCTGGTCATCCTCGTCACCGGAACCGGTGTAGAAGAGAGCGCGGGCGTCACCTGATGGGAAGAGATCATAGAACTCAGGGGTTGCGCGGATACCGCCCCAACCTGAAGAGATGCCCACTGAAGCGGCGTCCATCTTGCCACCGGTAGATGCGAAGATGATGTAGTTTGTACCACCGTAGCTCTGGGTGAGCTTGCCGTCGAACTGGAAGGCGAAGATGATCTCGTCCTGTGAAGTCACGTTGTTGTCGGCGAGGAAGAGCTCCTGATACTTGTTGTGGAGGCTGTAGCCGTTGATGGACTTGAGGACCTTGGCACACTCGTCGTACTTCTTCTCACCGATGAATACCTCGGCATTGAGATAGAGCTTTGCAAGCACCATTCTCACGAAGTCCTTGTTTGCACGCTCGTACCTGTAGTTGCCGACTGCCTCTGAGAGATCGGACTCGAGGAGTTCCTGACACTCTTTTTCAATGTATTTGAAGAGGTCGGCACGGCTGATCTGCTCAGGAAGGGCGGCACCTACGACAGAAGTCTCGTCTGCAAATGGAACATTGCCGAAGAGGTCGATGGCGTGGAGCCAGCAATATGCTCTGAGAGCCCTTGCCTCGGCGATGTATTCCGCCTTGTCAGCCATTTCGACGCTGGTGGCATTCGCCTGGCGGATGAACTCGTTGCACATCGCAACCTGGTAGAAGATACGGGTGTAGATGGAGTATACGAAGATATCGGTGGTAGTCCAGCACATTGCGTGGAGGTCTGCGATGGTCTTGTCTGACCAGCCGCACACAGATACGTCGGTGGTAAGCTCCTCAAGATGATAGAGGCCACGGAGATACTGGCTGTAACCGCCGTCCACTCCGGAAATGTTGCAGTCACCGTTAGGGCCGTAGGATCCACTGGTAGAGAAACCGGTGTAGACCTGTGCGAGGAATGCAACGAAGTCATCCTCTGTCACGAGTGCCTTGTCTGCAGTGTTCATGTTAGGGTCGATAGGAGTCACGTTGAGATCACCCACGCAGGATGAAAGTGACAGTACCACGGCCGCAGCAGCTGCGCTTATGATGTTTCTGATTGTTTTCATTTCTTCATTGACGGATTAGAAGTTGAACTTGACACCGAGAACGAAGGTTCTTGGGCGCGGATAGATGTAGCCATCGATACCGCCGAAGACCTCTGGGTCAATACCCTTGTACTTGGTGATGGTAGCCACGTTCTGCACTGTGAAGAATACGTTCATTCCGAGAGAACGGTCATCGACGATCTTGCAAAGTGATGGGAAGGTGTAGCTGAGGGTGATGTTGTCAATCTTGAAGAATGAAGCATCCTGAACATAGTAGTCAGAGTAGAACTCACCGTTCTTGAAGCCGTTGTTGAGGGCACCGTCGATACGGTTGCTTACGAAGCTGTTGGTCCAGAGGTCCACGAGCTTCTCGTTCTCGGACTGCACGTTGTTGTAGTTCCAGCCACCGAATCCACCATGTCCTGAAAGGGCGAGGGTGAGGTTCTTCCAGCTAACCTGGGTGTTGAGACCGACGGTCACGTCATGTGCAGGCTTGTGGAAGAAATACCTGTCGTCTGCGTCAAATCTGCCGTTGCCGTTGCGGTCGACATAGGCGCCCGGAATAGGTTTGCCGGTCTCCTTGTCGTAAACCTGCTGGTAAACATAGTATGCGGAAGTAGGGAAACCTACCTGATGCATCTGGATCATATTGCCGACACCACCTGCGATGCCACCGGTCTCTACGCCGGTCTTGTCATTCTCTGAAGCGGTAAGCTTGGTGATGGTGTTCTTGTTGTAGGCGAAGTTGGCACCGATGGTCCAGTTCCAGTCCCTGGTCTGTACAGGAATTGCATTCACCTCGAACTCGAAACCGATGTTGCGGAGGTCACCGATGTTGGATGACAGGTAGTTGGTGAGGTTGGAAAGTGCAGGGACAGGAATGTAGTTGATGAGGTCCTTGGTGTACCTTGCATAGAAGTCGAGGCTACCGGTGAGACGGTCGTTGAAGAAGCCGTAGTCGAGAGCCACGTTGTAGGTGGTGGTAGTCTCCCACTTGAGGTCGGCATTGTAACCGAGGGCGGTGACAGGAGTGATTGCCACGCCGCCGAACTGATACTGGCTGCCGATGAGGTTTGTATAATAGGTAGCGAGGGTAGGATAGTTACCCGCGTTGATGTCCTGCTGTCCGGTCTGGCCCCATGAGAGACGGAGCTTGAGGGCTGACAGAGGCTCTACATTCTTGAGGAATGACTCGTTCTTGATGTTCCAGCCCAATGCGACTGATGGGAAGAGGCCCCACTTGTTGTTCTGGAAACGTGAGGTACCGTCACGACGGAGGGTTGCGGTTACCATGTACCTGTTGTCGTATCCATAGTTCACACGGCCGAAGAATGACACGAGGAAGTATTCTGACTTAGGATGGGTATCCGAAAGCACCTCGGAAGTGGTAAGCTTGTAAGTCTTGTTGTTGGAAGCATTCCAGAAGTGCTGCCATGAGTAGCCGGCCATTGCATCGAAGTGGTGTCCGCCTGTAAAGTCATGAGCATAAGCGGCATAAGCCTCGAGAGTCTGGTCCATACGGGTGTAGTCGTAGTCGGTGTGGAAACCGGAACCTGACTGCTGGGTGCTGTGGAAGGACTGCTCTGCGCCGGTAGGCACGTCAACAGTGCCGTTTGACTTTGCATAGTCCATACCGAGGCTGAGGTTGAGCCTGAGGTCCTCGAAGCCATGTACCTTGTAGTCTACCTGTGCGCTGCCGATGAAACGGTTTGCATGAGAGAGGTCGACCTTCTCCTCAAGCAGGGCGACAGGGTTCTGGGTTGCCATGGTGTTCATGTTGCCGGCACCGTCGTACCAGGTGGTGTAGCCGTTGTTGCCAAGCTCGTCATATACAGGCTTGGTCGGATCGTAATGGAGGGCGTTGCCCACTGCATCGGCGTTTGCGAAGCGGTTCTTTGCAAAA
This sequence comes from Bacteroidales bacterium, assembly GCA_024398095.1. Lineage (GTDB taxonomy): Bacteria > Bacteroidota > Bacteroidia > Bacteroidales > UBA932 > Cryptobacteroides. Next base: position 45,331 of record JAKSJK010000006.1, on the reverse strand, counting down.
GTGCCCTTACCGTTGAGAGCCACGGTGAGATGGTCGTCGAGGAAGGATGGAGAGAGGTTCAGTGCGAGAGTTCCCCTGCTCATGTTACCGGTCTTGAGGATACCGTCCTGATAGATGAAACCGCCAGACACACGGTAAGGAAGATATCCTGCCGCACCCATGCCGACCTTGCCGGTCACGCTGAGATTTGCCTCATATGAAGGGGCGAGCCTGTAGATTTCCTTCTGCCAGTTGGTATTTTCGGTTCCGAGAGCCTTGTATGCGTCGGAATCCTCACCGTAGAGAGAAGCGACAGCAGCCCTTACCTCGTCGCCGGTCATCATGTCCACGTACTTTGCAGGAGTTGCAAGTGAAGTGGTGAAGTCGAGAGCAATCTTAGGAATCTTTGAAGAGAACTTGCTGCCCTTCTTGGTGGTGATCACGATGACACCGTTTGATGCACGTGAACCGTAGATTGCGGTTGCAGAAGCATCCTTGAGGACGGTGAATGACTCGATGTCGCCAGGGTTGATTGAAGAAAGCGCGTCAGCCATGCCGCTGATGCCCTCGTTGCTCACAGGGAGACCGTCGATGACGATGAGAGGGTCGTTGTTTGCGGAAAGGGATGAGCCGCCACGGATACGGATGGTAGATCCGGAACCGGGAGCACCGTTACCCGGAGTTACGACAACGCCGGCAGACTTGCCCTTGAGCAGGTCTGAAGGTGATGTAGCCACACCCTTGTTCACCTCGTCAGCCTTGACTGTTGCAACGGAACCGGTGAGATCGCCTTTCTTTACTGTACCATAACCGATGACAACAACGTCATCGAGGAAAGTTGCGTCCTCGGAAAGAACGACATTTGCAGGGACTGCAGACGCCGCGAACGACTGAGTGGCATAGCCAATGCAGCTGATCTCGACAATCGCATCCTTGCTGGAAACTGTGAGTACATACTCGCCGTCAAGTCCTGTTGAGACTCCGTTGGCAGTACCCTGCTCGATTACGGTAGCACCGATTACCGGGCCTACCGCATCTGTCACATTACCCTTGATCGTGTAGCTCTGTGCCGAAAGTGACACACTCACGATTCCCGCGAGCAATGTGGCAGCGATTCTTGCGATTTTGCTGTTCATATTGTTAGTAGTTTGAATTGAATATATATGCAATTGAATTGCTATTTCTTTTCATTGACGGTCAGCACACTCAGGGCACCCAGAACAAGGAATACGCCTGCTGTCACGAGCATGTACGCCTGCACGCCGCCCACGGCTTTCAAAATGAGTCCGCCGAGAGATGCCGCCACAATCTGAGGGAGGCAGATGGTGCAGTTGAAGAGACCGAGGTAAGTACCCATGTGTTCACCAGAAAGAGAGTTGGTCAGAAGGGTGAACGGCAGAGCCAGCATTGCAGCCCAGGCGAATCCGATCAGGAAATATGATGCGAAGAGGGCATACTGGTTGTGAAGGAAGGCGGCACTTGCGAAACCGACCGCTCCGATAAGCAGGCTGACGATGTAGGCCATCCTGTTCGTGCGGAACTTAGGCAGCAGCAGAGCCCAGACGAGCGAGCCGACAGCCTGCACGGCAAAAAGCACACCTACCCAGTTTCCTGCAGCCTGATACTCCGGTGATTCTGTCAGCGGGGCACCGGAAGCATCCACAGGAGAGCCGAAGGCATTGATTGCGATCGTGCCGTTGGTGTAGGTCCACATGTACATGAAGGCGGCCCAGCAGAAGAACTGCACAAGACCGACAGTCCAGAATGTCTTCGGAGCATTGACGAGGAGCTTCAGGAAACCTTCCTTCTTTTCCACCTTTTCCGCCTTGATTCCGTGGAACTGGGAGTACTCCTGAGGATCCATCTCCTTCACGGTGAGGAAGGTGTAGAGGACGCAGAGTATGAGGATGGCGGCACCCACATAGAAACTCCACTTCACCGAATCCGGAACGATGCCGGGCTCCGCGGTGTTGCTGATGCCGACCCAGGTGAAGAAAATCGGGAAGAGATAGCCCACGAGGCTTCCCGCATTGCAGAGGAAGCTCTGGATCGAATAGGCTGTACCCTTCTGCTCTTCGTTCACGAGGTCTCCCACCATCATCTTGAACGGCTGCATGGCCATATTGATGGATGTATCCAGGAACATTAGCGCGAAAATGCCGAACCACATGGCCATGTCGAGGCCGAGGATCGTGTAAGCGGTGGAAAGGCTGAGGCTGCCTGCATTAGGCAGGAGAGCCATGACAATGACGGCCACGATGGCGCCTATGAGCAGATATGGCTTTCGGCGTCCCATCCGGCCACACCAGGTCTTGTCGGACCATTTTCCCACGAGAGGCTGTACAAGCATTCCCATCAGCGGCGGGAGCAGCCAGAAATAGCTGAGATTGTGCGGATCGGCTCCCAGCGTGGCAAAAATGCGGCTGATATTGGCGCTCTGGAGAGAATATGCGATCTGGACCCCGAAAAACCCGAAACTCAGGTTGAACATCTGTCCAAAGGATAGATTGCGTTTTGCAGACATCGGTTTTGTTTATAGTGTTACGGAGGCAAAAGTATTTATTCTTTCCCGCACCCCAATACGCTTGCGGACGAACGGCCCCGCAAAGGCGACGAACGGCGTGATTTTAACGACAAAAGAGTTCCGAATTTGCACTTTACGACAAAAATTACCTAACTTCGTGTCAGAACAAATTTGAAATGAAAGCCGCAAAGACACACTTCCTGATTCACCTGTTCGCCATTCTGCATGCCGCGACCGCGGCGGGGTGCCGTCTGGTAGGGATACCGGACGAGTACCTTCTCACACTGCTGACTATCACACTCATCGTGCTGATCTGCGAGCAGGAGGACATGCGCATCATCATCTCTTCCTGTGCCGTTGTCTTCGGAAATGTGGCCGCATACCTGATCGGCCTCGCCATCGCCCACGCAATGGAGTTTCTGCAGCTTCCGGAAATGGTCACATATCCACTTTCGACACTCCTGACGACCGAGCTTTTGGGATGGGCCGTCTTCTTTGCCTCATACCTGTTTGCAAAGACACACAAACGTATAAAGAGAACCGAGATACTCTGGCTGATCACCACCCTGTGCATCGTCTATGCCACCAGGGTCACCGTCTCCATCCTTTATCACAATGGGCTTTTCAAAAGCATCAACAACTCGGAGGAGATCCTGTATTTCCTCTTCAGTTTCTGCACAATGACCATCCTGGTTGCCATCACCATGACCGGCTACGCCATCAGCGAAAGACGGGCCACCAGCCACGAAAAGGAAAAGAGACATCTTGCCCAATTCCAATACCTTAAGCTCAACCAGCAGGTGAATCCTCATTTCCTGTTCAATTCGCTTAACATCCTGGACTGCCTCGTGGCGGATGGCGCAAACGAACAGGCAAGCACGTATATACACAAACTGTCCAGCCTCTACCGCTATATGCTCAGCAACGAGGACGAGATCATGGTCAAGCTTTCCGACGAAATCAATTTCGTCAACCTCTATGTCGACCTGATGAAAGTGCGCTTCCCGGAAGGCCTGGAGGTGCAGACAGATCTGTCCGAGGAACTCATGGATAGGAACATAATCCCATGCTCGCTGCAGCTTCTCATGGAGAATGCCACAAAGCACAATGCGATAGACCGTGAAAGGCCCCTGGTCATCAGGATATACAATCCGGACAATTCACATATTGCAATAACCAACAACCGATGTCCTAAACTGACTCCGGTCAATTCGACTGGCAAAGGACTGAAATACATACGCCAGCAGTTCATGGACATATCCGGCAAAGACATTGAAATCAAGGAAACGGAAAGCGATTACTCCGTCATTCTCCCTCTTCTTTAAAACATGGCTGTATCATGAAGGTTTTGATCATTGAAGACGAGCCTATGGCTCAGGCGACTCTTGCAAAGAAGTTGCTGAACGGTTTCCGGGACATGGAAATAGTGGGGATGACATCCTCGGTGCAAAACAGCGTCGAATGGTTGAAAGAGAACGAAGCTGACGTTATCTTCATGGATGTCGAGCTCTCCGACGGCATCAGTTTCGAAATTTTCAGACAGGTGGAGATAAAGGCTGACGTCATCATGACGACCGCATACGACAACTATGCGGTGAAAGCCTTTGAGCAAGGCTCGGTGGATTACCTTCTCAAACCTATCGACCAGGATGCCCTTGAACGCGCAGTCTCAAGAGTGCAGAAGAACAAGGGTGCGGCGCCGGCCGACTGGATGAAGCTTGTAAATTCGCTGCAGGAGCAGATTCAGGCCAATCAGAAGCCATCCATCTCTACCGGGAAGGAACGCTTCATAGTCAGGTTTAATGACAAGATCGTACCGGTCAGGACTTCAGAGATCGCATATTTCTATTCCGAGGACAAGAACAATTTCCTGATGACAACAAGCGGGAACAGTTATGTTGTGGATGCCGCCCTGGACGACATATATGCAGATCTGGACGGCTCGAGATTCTTCAAGATTTCCAGAAGCTGCCTGGTGAACATAACAGCCGTGGGAACCATAACCCGACAGCTCGGAGGGCGTCTCAAGATCGAAGCTGTTCCGACGGCTCCGTTTGAAATGACGGTCAGCCGTTCGCGCTGTGATGATTTCCTGGCCTGGCTGGAACGATAGTCCTGAGTCTTTTTTATATCTTTGCACCCGGCATCACAAACTGATAACACATTTTTGTAATGAAATTCACTATCGAATACTTCACCCGCTGGGGTGAGAACCTGGTACTGCGCAGCGGAGGCAAAGGCTGGCCGATGAGCTATGTTCCTGACGGAAAATGGAGCGTGGACATCGATGAGGACGAGCTTTTCGAAGACGGGGCGAAATGTGCCGAATACTTCTATGAAGTGGTCTGCGACGGCTTGTCGACACGTCATGAATGGAGAATACACAGCGTTGGACGCGGCCGTACCGAAATCGTAGACAGATGGACAGATGTCCCCGGCTGGAAAGGTGCGGGAACCGCCATTCCTGTATTTTCACTGCGGAGTTCGTCCGATTTTGGCGTAGGTGAGTTCTATGACCTCAAACTGATGATAGACTGGGCCGCCATGACAGGTCAATGCTTCCTTCAGCTGCTGCCTATCAACGACACCACCATGACCGGAACCATAGACGACTCCTATCCATATAACGCAAATTCCACCTTTGCCCTGCACCCGCAGTTCATAAATCTTCCGGCGGCGGGAGTTGTCGTGGACGAGGAATACAAGGCCCTCCGGAACGAATTGAATTCCTTTGTGAAGGACGGACGTCCGGAGACTGATTATGTCCGTGTTAACCGGGAGAAACGCCGTCTCCTGCGTATCGCCTACAACGCCGGGAAGGCATCTCTGACGCGCACAAAGGAATACAGGAATTTTGTACGTGCAAACAGCAAGTGGCTCCTGCCGTACGCTGCATTCTGCACCCTGAGGGATCTCAACGGAACTCCGGACTTCAGCCAGTGGGGCGAGTTTGCGGTATACGACGAAAAGAAGGTGGAGGCATTCTGTGCCTCACACAAGGACGAAGTCGGCTTCAACTGCTTCCTCCAGTTCCACCTGGACAGGCAGTTGCGCGAAGTACGCAACTACGCGCACTCCAAGGGAGTCTCTCTCAAAGGAGACCTTCCGATCGGAATAAGCCGCACCAGCGTGGATGCATGGCAGTTCCCACGGCTCTTCAACATGGATTCGCAGGCTGGAGCGCCTCCTGACGCCTTCTCTGCCGACGGACAGAACTGGGGATTCCCGACCTACAACTGGGCGGAGATGGCCAAGGACGGCTACGCCTGGTGGAAGGCACGTCTGGGGAAGATGAGCGAGTATTTCGACGCCACAAGAATCGACCACATACTCGGATTTTTCAGGATCTGGGAGATACCTATGCCTGTAAAAAGCGGTCTGGAAGGACACTTCAGCCCGGCGCTTCCGTACTCAAAGGACGAGCTGTGCGCGTGGGGATATGGCGACAGGCTGCACCGCTTCGTCGAAGATCCGCACCGTCCGGGATGGTACCATCCACGCATCGATGCCACCGACCTCGGAGGCCTTCATACCGATTTCTTCTATCATCGTCACAACGAGTTCTGGAAGAACAATGCTACGGGCAAGCTCTCATCGCTGCTCGGCTCTACGAACATGCTTGCATGCGGCGAGGACCTGGGCATGATTCCAGCCTGTGTTCCGGACGTGATGAACCGTCTGAACATACTCTCTCTCGAGATTCAGAGAATGCCGAAGGACCCGTCCCAGACGTTCGGCAACCCGGCATGCTACCCACACAATTGCGTCTGCACCACATCCACCCATGATATGGCTCCTGTCCGCGCATGGTGGGAGGAAGACCGCGCGATGACCCAGCGTTTCTACAATGAAATGCTCGGCTGCCAAGGCGAGGCTCCTTATTTCTGCGAGCCTTGGGTGTGCCGCCGCATACTCCAGCAGCATCTGCAGTCCCCTGCCATGCTGGTCATCTTCCCTCTGCAGGACTGGCTTTCAATGGACTCGGAACTGCGCTACAACAAAGATTCCGCCCGTGGCTGGAATGGAAATCCTGCCGACGAGCGGATCAATGTTCCGGCTATCCCGCGTTATCATTGGGACTACCGCATGCATCTGTCTATCGAAGACCTTATCGCGGCCACCGGCTTCAATGCCGAAGTTGCCGGAATGATAAAGGATTCGGGCAGATAATCTACCAGTTGTAGACGCGGACCTTATACATATTTATATCGTCCACCCAGATATAACTCCAGTTTGAACTGCCGGTGCCATCTCCAGACACCGGCTTTGTTGTGTCGGAGGTGTAGCGCACCTTGTGTGAAGACCAGTCATAACCGCCCTCGGAGGTGCCGGAAGCAGCATAGGTGTAGTATGCTTCGCCGGTAGCCGGGTTATAGTTGATGGACTTCATTCCGGCGATGCCGTTGAAGTGGTTGACCGGAGTGAACTTCTTGGACACGGTGTTGAAGATTGCGCATGAGTGTCCGCCGTTGTTGCTGCCTGCAAGGATGATCTCATCCTCACTGCAGAGGGTCATATCGTGCAGACCACCCACATTGCCGGTTGTAGAGTAGGACGCCTCCAGCCTGAGGCTTGGGTTAGAACCGTCCCAATCCACAAGGGAGTATTCCTGGAGAGTGGATCCGCCGATGGCATAGAGACGCTGGGCTGATGGCACCCAGACCACCCCGTGACAGGATGAAAGCGGATATGAGGCAACCACGGATGAACCGCGTTCAGGGTCATAGAGAACTACCTTGTCTCCTCCGTCGGAACTTGCCGCCACTATCCTGCCCTTAGGCAGAAGCTCGGAAGAGTGGGCGTTGGTCACGCCGGTAACGCTGAATGCCACGGTTCCGGCAGGATAGTTCACCAGGGCACACCAGCTGTTGCCATTGGAACAGGTCACCAGGAACTGCTTGCCGTCGTTTACCACCTTGCAGTCGTCGATATGATCCTTGGAGCTGCCGAAATTGAACTTGCTGCTGCTCCAGCTCCACAGAAGGGCATTCTTGTAGGTACCCTCTTCATGGGCGATCTTCGCATCGAAGAGATAGAGCTTGTCACTGCCGCAGGCCACGAGCTTGCGGGCAGAAGAAGCCGCAGGATCGGTCTCAACGATTCCGCCGGACACGAATTCCGTCGGTGTTTCTATCCTCTGGGTGAAGGTGTCGCCGTCAGTAGTGGTATACTTGATGGTAAAGCCATGGGCTGCTGCGACCGGAGCCACATAGAAGATCATGTTCTGATCAGCGTAACGGCAGTCCAGAGGTGTCTTGAGCTTGACGTTGACGGCAGCATCGCTCGCTGTGTACTTATTGGTGGCCGGATCGAGCATCAGCAGGCCTGCAAGTTTCTCCCCGCCGATTGCGCGGAGTTCTGCAGAAGCGATGCTGAAGGAGCCCTTCTGGATCGTGGAGCGGAGCATGCAAGGCACAACTCCCAGATTGACCGGGGTACCGGCATAGGCAGAAGCGGACATCTTGCCGAATCCGAGCTGCACAGGAGCCTTCTCGCTTCCGTCCTGATTTGCAGGAAGCTGCATGACCAGGAAGCCATCCTTGTATGTGACGGCATCGGAAGGATAGAAGCAGGCAATGCGGTCGCCGGTCTTCGCACCCTCGATTGAGAAGAGGAAGATGGCAGACGGATCATCAGAGCCGAGGGCCTTCGCAGTCGCTCCCTTTCCGTTTTCGATGTCTATAGCACCGGCAAGGGCACCGCCAGACCACAGAGGGGTCTTGACAGTGCCTTTTTCAGTGTAGTATTTGCCAAATGTCAGCGTCATCTTGGAAGTCTGCGCAGGTTCCGGCTTCTCGGTACACGAAACGAGAAGCAGGAGCGAGGCAAGCGCCAGGACGCCGGATTTCAGTATTCCCATATAAGTTTATTTAAGGATGCAGTTGCCGCACAGATCCGTTCCGTGCCCATCGTAACGATATCCGCCGACGTATCTGCCCACAAAAATGGACGCTGTGTTGCCAGAGTTAAACAGAGGAGTGTAGTAGACACCGTCACAAAGGTTTGTTCCTGCCATGACACGGTCTGCGCTGCTTGCACCGTACTGCCAGCTTTCCTTCATTGCTCCATCAGGGCCTACGATGAAGTTCCAGCACTGGATCTGACCTGAAGAAATGTAGAAGTTGCCGTTGGTATCGGAACTTGGATGTGAGTAGTTGAAGGCGTTGTTGGCAGGATAGTCGAGGCCCGGAACGCTGAGTTTCCACTTGACATCGGTAAGGTTGCCGTCAAGGCAGTACGCGTAACTGTCCTTGGAGCCGATGAAAACGTCGCCGTTCGGGCTGACACATGGCTCGTAGAGATCGTTGTCGGCAATCTTCTTGGAGTCCACGACAAGCTCCTTGGTCTCAAGGTCGAGCTTGGAAATGCTGCCGCCCTTGTTGCCGTAATAAGCGTACTTCTTGTCTGCAGAAACCGCGAAACCAGAAATCTCAGTCATACCGGTAGCTTGGCTGATGGTCTTGACATCGGTGCCGTCAGAGGCCTTGACCCATACGAGGGTTGCACGTCCGCCGGTGTTCAGACCGAAGAGGATCTCGTCGCCGCAGACGAGGATTCCGCCTGCCTGCTTGCCCATAGCCGCCTTCCAGATCTGGCTGCCGTCTGCAGCATTGAGAGCAAAGGCGTTGCCGGCGTTGTCACAGAGATATACGACTGTACCGGCAGCATTGGTGGTAGGAAATGCGGACTGCATTGACTGCGCACCGGTGAATTTCCACTTCAAGGTGCCGTCAGGATTGAGGCAGAAGAAGTTGCCGGCGGTTGTGGTACCGCAATAGATGTCTCCGTTGACAGGGTTTACGGTAGCACCGTTGTAAGCCTTGTTGCCAGTTGCATACTTCCACTTGAGCTCGCCTGTAGGGATATCCCAGGCGAAGAGGGTCGCGTTGGTATTATAGGTAATCGAATAAACGGTCTTGTGATCTGGAGAGAAGACTGGGACATTGGCCTTGAAGCCTTCTCCGTTGCCGCCCATCTCGGTAAAGTAAACTACATACTCGCGGATGGTCACCTCGATAGGCCATGACTTATCAACACCGTCCACGGTTGCGGAGAGCATCACCTTCTGGAGGCCCACAGATCCGATGCCGTATCTGACTTCAGCACCGGAAAGCACCTTGCCATCAGGGAAGGTCCACTTGATGTTGGTAGCTGTCGGGAAGTCGCCGGTGTTGAAACGGAAGGTGATAGGCTGGTACTTTGCTGCGGTCTCCTGGCTGAGGAAGTAGACGATAGCCGAAGATGGCATTGCCTTGAGGGTGGCCTCCTGGGACTGTCCGTTTGCATAGTTTGCAACGAGAATCACAACGTAAACCACATCATTCTCGAGTCCTGTGATCTCATATCCGGTCTGGTCTGCTCCGACTGCAATATCCTTCTTCTGCTCAGGCTTGCCGTCAGGATAGTAGCTGAGGGTATAGCCGGTGAGGGTCTCGGACGGCTTTGTCCAGGCAAGGACGATGCGGGCATTTCCGGTAGTCGAAGAGAGGTCTCTTACAGCGATGCGGGTGGTACGCGGGGTGACGCTCACAACGAGTTCTCCGGAGATGTTGCCGGCATAGACTGCCTGCACTGAGAAATTGTAGGCCACATCGTTGACAAGCTGCTTCAGGGTGTAGACATATTCCAAAGCATCCGTTCCCGCCTGGCACTCTGAAGCCGGAATCTCAAGCTTTACGGTCTTGGACTCGGCGTCTTTGTAACTGATGATGAAAGAGTCAGCATTCCAGCCCTCGGGGAGAGACCACTTGAGGACCACCTCTTCGTCACCGGAAACAGCCTCGAGTCCGCAGACTTCGTGACGGTCGGGACCGGTCTCGGGAAGATTCTCCTTCCAGCAGGAAGAAAGTCCCATGCAGATAGCCGCGGCTGCGGCGATATATGTGAATATCTTTTTCATTTTTTCTGATTTTTAGAAACCTGGATTCTGCCAGAGTACAGCTGAGTTGTTGTAAATCTCGATCTGGTCCTGAGGAATAGGCATGAGGAGATTGTGGGAATCCATCTTCTCGCCCCTTGAGGTGAAGAATTCCACGGCAAGTCCCAGGCGCACGAGGTCGTACCATCTGTGGCCCTCGAGGCTGAACTCGCGTCCGCGCTCGTCTGCGAGCTCCTGGATGAATTCGCTCTTGACTGTGGTGTTGAAGTCTGCGAGGCCGGCGCGCTTGCGGGTCTTGTTGAGGTACTCGCATGCCTTGGAAAGATTGCCCTGCTGACCGAGAGCCTCGGCATACATCAGGACTACATCGGCATAGCGGAGGAACGGCCAGTCGTTACCCACGACGGTGGTGTAGGTTGCATCATAGGTATCGTAGAACTTGTTCATGGCGAATACCGAGCTTGAGATCATGGTGAAGTCGAGCATCTTCAGGCGGGTGTCGGCCGCATCATAGAGTTTGAGGAAGTCGGCGGTCGGGTTGAGGCGGTCTGCAGCCACGGAAGTATTGGAAGAGTGCCAGTAGCCGTGACCTGCATCGACGGTCTTGTTGTAGCAGGCAGCAAAGATGATTTCCTTGTTGAGCTTCTTGTTCACGTCGAACGGATCGGAAGGCAGGGCCATAAGTCCGAAGTTGCTGTTCGCCATTGCGTTCTCGAGGCTTGTCTGAGCTTCGGCGTACTTGCCGAAAGTCAGCTGCACCTTGCCCAGGAGGGTCCATGCAGCGATGTCGCAGACACGTCCCTTTTCCTTTGAACGTACGGATGGAAGCAGGGAGGCCGCCTCTGTAAGGTCTTCAAGCAGCCTTTCGTACATTTCATCCTCGGTACAACGTGGGATGAGCTTGGACTCTGCCGGGGTCGCAACCTTGGTCACGATAGGAACCACGCCGAAGGTCCTGTAGAGATTGAAGTAGAACCAGCTCCTGATGAAGAGGCACTCGCCCCTGTACTCAGGAAGCTTGCCGGTAAGTTCGGAAGGCATGTGGTCGAGAACGTCGTTGCAGCGGTAGACACCGTTGTACCAGGCGTTCCATACATCCTTTAGAAGACCGTTGCTGGAGTTCTCGAGGAAGTGGTCGAGGTTGTAGCGGTCCTGGGTGGACACGGCCATGGACTCGAGCAGGCACTCGTCGGAACGGTAGCCGGTTTCGTTGATGATCCAGCCGATCTGGGTCTTAATCTTGTGATAACAGCCGTATACACCCTGGTTGAAGTCGTTCTCGGTGATATAGTGGTTGCCCTCTGTGATGTTGTTGCTAGGATACTGCTCGAAGAACTTTGAGCATGAACCAAGACCGAACAGACATGCGGTCAGTGCGATTGCGTATATGATTTTCTTCATGGCAGTCTAGAGATTGAAGTTGATACCGAAGCTGAAGGTGCGTGAGAGAGGGTATGAGCAATAGTCCTCGCCCGGACGCAGCGCATCGCTTGAATTCTTGTTGACCTCCGGGTTGAAACCGGTGTAGTGTGTGAGGGTGAAGAGGTTCGAACCCTGGACGAACACGCGGCAGCGGGAGATGTGTGCCTTCTTCAGATACTTCTCCGGAATCGAGTAGCCGATCGAGAGGTTCTGGAGACGGAGATATGAGCCATCCTCGATGTGGAAGGTCGAGGTAGATGAACCGTTGTTGCCGGTAGACTTTCTGGTGGCACGGTTGAGTTCGCCGTAAGGGAAGCGCTGGAGTGACTCCCTCATCATGTTTGAAGAGCACTCCATGTTGAGGAGGTAGCGCCTCTCGAGGTTGAGGATCTCGTTTCCGTAAACACCCTGGAAATCAGCGGCGAGGTCGAAGCCCTTGTAGCCGAAGCCGAGGCTGAATCCGTAGTAGAAGTCTGGCATGTAGTTGCCCACGATCACGCGGTCCTCATCCTGCTCCAGGATACCGTCGCCGTCGGCATCCACAAAGCGGAAGTCACCGATCTGGGTGGTAGAGAAATGAGGATAGGTGGCAAGCTCTTCCTGATTGTGGAAGACACCATCCTGCACGAGAAGGTAGTAGCAGCCTACAGGCTGGCCGACCTGGGTGATATAGTAGCCGCCGGCATAGTCGGATTCCTTGATGAGAGGAGCATCCTCATCGCCGAGGTGAAGCACCTTGTTGCGGTTGAAGGAGATGTTCGCACTCACATTGTAGGAAAAGCCGTTCGCCCACTGCTTGCGTGAGGTAAGGCCTGCCTCGAAACCGGTGTTCTGCATGGAACCTATGTTCATGTTGGAGGTGGTGAGACCAGAAACGGAAGAAACCGGAACATCGAAGAGCATGTCGGTGGTCTTGGAATAATAGTAGTCGAGGGTGAAGCCGAGGAGACCCTTCCAGAGGGTACCGTCGATACCGAAATCCACCTGGGTGTTCTTTTCCCAGCCGAGGTCGTTGTTGGCAATCTGGTTAGGATAAACCTGGGTTACGAGACCGTCGCCCACCACCACGCCTGCAGAAGCGCCGTAGAGAGCAAGATATTCGGAGTTTCCGATCTGGGCATTACCGGTCTGGCCGATGGAAGCTCGAATCTTCATATCGTCGATCACGCTCTTTGCCTTCTCCATGAATGGTTCGTCACTGATACGCCAGCCCAGGGATGCTGCAGGGAAGTAGCCCCAGCGGTTGTTCGGGGCGAAACGTGAAGAAGCATCACCACGGAGGGAAGCGGATGCCATGTAACGGCCCTTGTATGAGTACTGGGCACGAACGAGCCAGCTCGCGAAGGTATAGGCAGTCTTGTTATTATAGGTATTGTCCGGATCGATGGTCTTTCCCTTGGTTGTCCTGATCTTGTCGTCGCCTGCAACGCCGGTAGCATAGATCTGCGAAGTGCGGGTAGTCTGCTTTTCAGCCTCGAACGCAGCTACGGCGCTTACATTGTGGTCGCCGAAAGTCCTGTTGAAGGAGAGCTGGTTGGAAACATTCCAGTGAGCATAGGTGTTGGCCCAGTCTCTTGCGGAAGGATCGGAAGCCTGTCCACGGTAGGTCTGCCCATCCTCATCCCACTCGATGTACTTGTTGCCACGGAGAGGAATGTATGACGGACGATAGTAGTTGCGCCTGTAGGAATAGAAGTCGCCGCCGAGGGTGAGCTTGTAGGTGAGGCCCTTGATGAACTCATAGGAAGCAAATACGTTTCCGATGATGTTGATCTTCTCCCTCTGGTCGGTGATTTCGGTTGCGAGCGCCACAGGATTGAGCACCTCGTTTACCTGGGTGTCGTAGTTGCGCTTGCGGAGGTAACCGTTCATGTCCCAGTTGTATGTATTGTCGGCATTATAGATAGGGAAGATTGGCGGAGCCATGAGGGCTGATGCAATCACGCCGTCCGAGCCGTACTGGGTGTCTGAAGAAACATAGTTGGAGAATGAGTAAGAAGGGTTGAGGCTGGCGCCGAAGCGGAAGTTGCCCCTCTTTCCGTCGAGGTTGATCCTCATGCCGTAGCGGCGGAAATCGGAGTTTATGATGGTTCCCTCACGATAGAGGTAGTTTGCTCCGACATAGTAGTTGACGGCCTTGCTCTTGCCGCTCACTGAAAGCGAGTGCTGGTGAGAGAGGGCTGTACGGAATATGGCCTTCTGCCAGTCGGTGTCGGTAAGGCTGCCGGTGTCGTCGTACAGGTACATCTCCGCAATCGGGTCATAACGGTTGTAGGTCTGGGGACGCACGCCGTTGGAATCACCGATGGATCCGGTAGGGGCGGTATAGAGATATGAGCCGTTACGGGCTTCGATGTACATCTGGGCCCATTCGTAGGCGTTGAGCATGTCCATTGTCTTGCTGACATTGGCGATGCTGAAGATTCCGTCGTACTTGATGACAGGCTTGTCGGAATTACCTTTCTTGGTGGTGACGAGAATGACACCGCAGGAACCGCGGGAACCGTAGATCGCCGCTGCGGAAGCATCCTTCAGCACCTCAAGGCTCTCGATGTCGCCAGGAGCCAGGTTCGCGAAAGCACGCGACTCGCAAGGCACACCGTCGATGACGTAAAGAGGGTCGTTGCCGGAGGTTGCGGACTGGATACCGCGGACACGGATGCTGACATTGCCTTCAGGCTGTCCGCCGAGGTTGATGACCTGTACGCCAGGCATCTTCGCAGTCATTGCCTCTCGGAAGTCCGAAGTTGGCTTGTTGGCGAAATCATCCGCCTTGATGCTTACGATGGAGGTGGTCACATCGCGCTTGTTCTGGACACCGTAGCCGATGACCACAGCATCTTCCAGAAGAACGGAATCGACGGTAAGAATCACATCGGCAGTGGTCTGGGTCGGGGTCAGTGCAACTGTCTCGTCGTTGAAGCCGAGGCTTGAGAATACGAGCTTGACATCTGATCCGCTTACTGAAATGGAATAACGTCCTTCGTTGTCTGTCATTGCGCCGTTGGAAGTTCCGGCAACCATGACATAGGCACCGAGAACAGGTTCACCGCTGTTATCGAGAACCTTTCCGGTGACCGTCCTGGACTGGGCGAAGGCTGAAACTGACGCCGCGAGGATTGCAGCGGCTGCCAGCATGATACGTAAGAACTGTCTCATGGTCTGCCTCCTTTACTTGTCCTGCGTGAGGATGAATGTTTCACTGTTGGCCGCAGACGAGAAACGGACGCCGCCCTTGCGGACAGCACCACTCGTATTGGCCTGATAGGCTAGAGTTACTTCCTGGATACCTTTGCCGCCTGCGGCAGGATCCACTGTAATCCAGTCGGCGAGCGACTCTGCAGTCCAGTCGGAAGTGGCGTATATCGTCACATACTTCTCTCCGCTTGCTGCGGCTACAGGCTTGTCGCCAGGCTGGGTTGCAAGGGCAACGCTCTGCGGAGTCTGTGGCTTTTTCTCCTTCTGGCAGGAAGAGCAGCAGCAGACGATGGCAAGTGCGGCACCCGCAATCAAAATGGCTTTCTTGAACATATAGCTGAAAATTGGTTTAGTTGCAATTGTGTCTATGCAAATATAAACTATTTCACAATTGGAATGACTGGCTTGATAAATTTGATTATTTAGATTTTGTAGAAATATTTACTTAATGTTTTCTAATTTTGTAGAACTATGGAAAAACGACTGGCTCTTGCACTCACTCTTATGTTCCTGCCTGTTTTGCTGGGCGGGCGCAACTTTTCCAGACTGACCGTAGATAACGGTCTTTCCAACAACACTGTCTCGGACATCTGCCAGGACCGTCTGGGCAGGATATGGATGGCCACCCACGGAGGCGTCAACCGCTACAACGGCAGCGATGTGGACTACTTCAGGCACGACAGAGACAACGGCCTCAGCCTCCAGAGCAACTATGTCAGCAGGATGTACACGGACAGCCACGGCGACATCTGGGCCTGTACGGCAGACGGAATCTCCCTCTTCGATCCCGACACGGAAACCTTCCGCCCGATTTCCATAGAAGGAATGGCTGCCATAGAGGAGATCCTGCAGCTCTCTCCGGACATCTATCTCCTCGGAACCAGGAACCGCTCCGTATTCTACAACAGGAAAAACGGCGTTGCGGAAGTAGTTAAGATCGATGGGGCCGACGTGGCATTCTACGGTTCCGCCTGCATGGGTGACACCCTGGTACTGGGCAGTGCAGGGAAGAAGCTGCTTTTTCTGAAGTGGGACGGAACAAAAGGGTTGGAGCGCATCCTGCCGGACGTAGCCACGGATGGAAGAATCATCTGCATGGCTCCCGACGGCAGAAACGGACTCTGGCTCGGAGGAAACAGGAGCGGACTGCTGCATTGGGACAGAGAAAGCCATGCAGTCACAGAAGTACACCTGAAGAGCCTCACCACTCCCCGCATTGAAAGCCTGGCATGCGACAGCAACGGCTGCGTCTGGGTTGGCACCAAGAAGGGAATCAGCATCCTGGATCCGTCGACCGGAGCAGAAGAACACCTCGTACACAACCCCATGGACGAATCCTCCCTGTCCAGCGATGCCGTCAGGGTAATATTCCGGGACTCGCAAAACAACATGTGGGTGGGAAGTTCCTACGGAGGCGTATGCTGCTTCAGAGCCCGTCATTCGTCCTTTCATACAATCAAGACCGAAAATTCCCCGCACGGCATCAATGAAAGCATCATAAGGACTATTTCGGTGGACGAAGACCGCAGCGTCTGGATGGGCACGCGCTACGACGGGCTGTATCACTACAACCCCTCCGACGGCAGCATCAGCACCTACGAAGACATGGGATACACCCTTTCCCTGCTGATCCCGCCGGGCAACACCGTCTATGCGGGAACCTACAGCAACGGAATATACGCCTTGGACAAAAAAACCGGCCGTCAGACTCCCCTCTGCCAGAACATTGACGCAAATGCGATGGCTATAGCCAACAACGGGTGCCTTTGGGTGGCCAGCCTTTCCGGGCTGTACCTGCTGAACACCGCCACCAGAAAGATAAAGTGTGTGCGCAAGAGGGAGTCCGGCGCACTGTTCAGGGCCATTTCGCTGCTGGTGGACAGCCGGGGACGGCTCTGGGTGGGAGCGAAAGAATGCCTGAAACTCTTTGCTGTGGGACCGGACAACAGTCTTACGGATATAAGCCCTGCCGAGTTCAGGGATATTGTCCGGGTGCAGAACATACATGAGGACAGCAAGGGGAACATCTGGCTGGGCACATCCGACGGATTGCTTGAGTACAGCAGCGGACAACTGCTGCAGATGCCAGAATCTTCGGGACTGAGGAACGAGCCTGTTGACGGCATAGTCGGAGATGAAGACGGACTCTACTGGGTAATCACGGACAATGGGCTCTGCCGCCTTGACCCGGATAGCGGCGAGGGGCGCTTCTATTACACCGAAGACGGGCTCCCGGGCAACCAGTACAACAACGGAGCCATCTGCCGCAGCGATGACGGTATTATATATATAGGTGGAGCGAAAGGCCTGTCGTACTTCGTCCCATCGCTGGTCGAGGACAACACCGTGACGGTGCCGCCATATATCAGTTCTGTGAGCGTGAACAATGTGGATATGCTCCGAAACGGAGAGGCAAGACTGAAAAGAGGACAGAACTCCTTCCGCGTACGTTACGCCTGCCCGGATTACGCATCCTGGGGGCATAACCACTTCCGCTACAAGCTTGAGGGCTTCGACGACGACTGGAACTACTCCACCTTGAGGGAGGCGCGCTACACGAATATCCCGAAAGGACGCTATAAACTGAGAGTAGCCGCATCCAACTGCGATGGCATATGGTCCGAAGAGGAAGCCGTCGTCCGCATTGTAATCCTTCCACCGTTCTACAGGAGCACGGCATTTGAGATTCTGCTGATACTGCTGGCCGTCATGTTGCTGTGCTATGTTATCTGGCGGCAGATACGCAGAGTAAGGAAACAGTCGGAATCAAAGCTGGAGAAAATGCGCCTCCAGTATGAGGAAAACCTCAGGAAGACGCGCCTTATGGCTTACGTGAAGGAAGGTACGCACCTGAGCCCGCAGGAGGAAGATTTCCTCTCTTCCGTACTCAGGCATGTGGAGAACGGAGTCTGCAGCTCTTCCTATTCTGTGGAAAATCTTGCGGAAGAGATGTGTATGTCCAGATCCAACCTTCACATCAAGATGAAAGCCATCACGGACCTGTCCCCGATCGAGCTGATCAAACAGATGCGCATAGAGAAAGCCTGCAGATACCTCCGGGAAGGACAGCTGCCGCTAAAGGACATTGCCGACAAATCAGGCTTTTCATCCCTCTCCTATTTCAGCACAGCCTTCAAGAAATCCGTTGGAATGACACCTGGCGAATACGCCGCAAAGAGCAGATCCTAGTCTTCGTCGGAAGCATAGTGGCCGTAATAGTTGCCATAGTGGTAACCGTAGTGGCCATATTTGCCGTACCTGCCATACTTGCCTGTCTCGCATTCGGTGCCGTTGAGCAGCAGGCACATATTCTTGAACTTGCCCTCCCTGTAGGCGGCCTCGACTTCCGGCATCATCACCTTCTCGAAGAGACCGGCGCGTACCACGAATATCGTCCTGTCGACAGACTGCTCGATGATCTGCGCGTCTGCAAGCATGTCGGCTGGAGGGCAGTCGATGAGGATATAGTCGTACTCGTCACGCATGGCATTGACAAGATTCTTGAAACGGGCCGTTGAAATGAGCTCGGTCGGATTCGGAGGAATGGTACCGCAAGGCAGGAAGTCCACAGTGTCCACCTTTGAATCCTTGACAATGAGACTGTGCACATCGTCGCATCTGCCGCTCAGGTAGTCGCTCAGGCCGGTCTTCGGAGACGAAACATAGGTGGAGAGGCTGGCGTGGCGCAGGTCGCCGTCGATGGCGAGCACCCTGTGCCCCTTGATACCGAGAGCCAGGGACGTATTCACTGAAATGAACGACTTGCCGGAACCGACATTGTAGGAGGTCACCATAAGAACCTTCTGGCCGCCAGGCTCGCACATGAATTCGAGGTTTGTCCTCAGGATGCGGTACGCCTCGTTGATGACATTTCGGCTGTGCGGTCTTACAACCGCCGTAATCGGCTCCTCAGACATCTTTGCCCCGAGTTTTACTCTCAGGCGCTGCATCTTGCGGACGAGACCGCGTCTGAACTTGCCATAGAACGGAATCTCGCCGGCGAATGGCACGGAAAGCGCATCCAAGTCCTTTTTGCCGCGTATGGTGGTGTTGAGCATCTCCTGGACGTAGAACCAGCCAACAGGGATGCAGAGACCTATCATGAGGGCCACCAGGAGTATCATGGACTTGCGCGGAGCAACAGGGATGTTGCTGCCGTTAGGAGCATCGATCACACGGGTGTTGTAGGCGGTGAAGGCCTGGCTGAGCTCGGTACCCTCCCTCTTCTCGAGGAGGAAGAGGTAGATGGCCTCGGTAACCTTCTGCTGACGCTCCACATTCATCAGGTAGCGTTCCTGGGACGGGCTGGAAGCAATCTTGCTGTCAGTCTGGCGTCCCTTCTCCTCAAGAGAACGGATCTGCTTTTCGATGGAGAGAATCTGATACTCGACCGATGCCAGTATGGACTGCCTCAGATTGGAGAGATTCTCGTCCATATCCTGGATGAGAGGGTTGTTTGCAGAAGTGGTAGAGGCGATGTTGTTGCGCTTGAGCAAGGTTGTGTTGTAGTCGCTGATAGCCTTCTCGACCGTATTGTTCTGAAGGCCGAAACCGGCAGGAAGAAGTTCGCCCGTACTGTCCGAACTGAGATAGTTCTTGATGTAGCGGGCCATGTAGAGCTGGTTGTTCAGCATCTGCTTCTGGGCCTCAACTTCCTCGCTCTGCTGCATGTACATACGGGATGCGACCACTACATCCGGCATGCGGTGGGAGCTCTTGTAGGCGGAGATTTCGTTGTCTACGCCGGAAAGCTGCTCCTCAATCATGGCCAATCTCTCGTTGATGAAAACAGAGGCACTCTGAGCCATGCGGTTCTTGTTCTGCACCCATTTCTCCTTGTAGACCGCAACCGTTGTGTTGAGCACATCTTCTGCACGTGCGGTGGACGCATCCACGATGGAGAGGCTGATCACATTGCTCTGCTTGTCTACGAGTGACACCTTGAGGCGGGAACTGTAAGCAGTGGTTGCGTTGTGGATGCTGGTAAGGCCGACAGTGATTTCAGGGAATTTCCCGTCAAAGGTCTCCCTGGCCTTGTCGAAGAAGGTGGATTTATTTACACAGAGAACGCCGACCGGAGTCGAGAGCGTGTCTCCATATGCCATTTTGACGGCAGTGCCTTTGGCGACCTTGTCACCCTTGACTTTCCAGTTGTCCAGTTCAACGCCGCTGTCGCCGACATGCATGCTGAAGGATGAGCCAGGAGCCGACTCTACGAAATCCACCTCCACCGGAAGATTGCCGGCATAGAGTACCTGGTCATGGAAACGGCCTTTGCCGTAGTAGGACACATTCAGCTTGAGGCGCTTCACGACCTCTTCCATGTTGGTGTAGGTGTCGAGAGCCTTTATTTCATCGTTGACGGCAATCTGGGCCCTGAAGAGACCCATATCCGCCAGAACATCGATATTACCAAATTCATTACCGCTCTTGTAATCGGAGATGAGCACGAGTTCGCTCCTCTGGTAAGTCGGAGCGGTACTGAGGATGCGGTAGACGGCTATTCCGAGACAGATGACTGCCGATATCACGAACCAATACCATCTTGAAAGGCAATAGAAGATGAATTCTCTGAGATCCACACGGGTCTCAAGCTTTTCCTGAGGTATGCTGTTCTGGTTTTCTTCCATGAAAAGATGATTTGATGAGGCTGCAAATTTACAAAAGATATTCATATCTTTGCGATATGAAAAAGATATTGCTCATTTTGTTTGCCGCACTGGCAATGGTTCCGTGCGCAGACGCAAAGAAAAAAGAGGCTCCGAAAAAAGTTCAGATCGTGGCTCACCGCGGCTACTGGGACTGCAAGGAGGGCCAGAATGCCAAGAATTCAATCGCATCTCTCAAGGCCGCTCAGAAATACAAGTTCTGGGGCTCCGAGTTCGATGTCAACATGACCAAGGACGGCGTACTTCTGGTTTACCACGATGGCTATGTAAAGCTCGACGGTACGACCAAGACACGCATCGATGCAAACAATTACGAGGTATTCAAGGACTACCGTCTGGTGAACGGCGAACCTATCCCAACCCTTCAGGATTACCTCAAACAGGCAAAGAAGTCACCGAAGACCAAGATGGTGTTCGAGATCAAGAAGGCTTCCACTCCTGAACACGAGCGCGCTTGCGTGGATGCCAGCATCAAGGCTCTGAAGGAATACGGCTATTTCAAGCCCGAGAAGACCATCTTCATCTCTTTCAGCCTCAATGTCTGCAAGTATCTCACCGAGGTTGCCCCTGGCTTTACCGTTCAGTATCTGGACAAGGACCTCACCCCAGACCAGGTTGCTTCATACGGCATCAACGGCGTGGACACCGAATACACAGTGGTGCTTGGCAACGGCAACTGGGTCCCATCAGCGAAGTCACACGGCATGTCTGTCAACACATGGACAGTCGACAAGGCTGAGGACATGGAGGCAGTGATCAACGCCGGTGTCGACCAGGTGACAACCAACCGTCCCGAGGACACCAGGGCTCTCTTGAAGAAAATGAAGATCAAAGAGCAGAAGAAGACCAAGAAATAAGACAGGCCACCAAGCCGCAGCTGCCCGCTTGGGCAGGACAAAAATAAGCCTCGGAAAGGATCCGAGGCTTATTTTTGTGCCGATGGTAATCTATTCTTCCGGTGCCGGTGCGGTGGACTGGAGGAAGAGCTCGTCCATCTGGGTCTGGTCGATGTAGGAAGGAGAATCGATCATCACGTCGCGGCCCTGGTTGTTCTTAGGGAATGCGATGTAGTCACGGATGGTCTCCTGGCCGCCGAAGAGGGCGCAGACACGGTCGAAGCCAAATGCGAGACCGCCGTGAGGCGGTGCGCCGAACTTGAAGGCGTTGATGATGAAACCGAACTTGTAGTCGGCGTCTTCCTTGCTGATGCCGAGGATCTCGAACATTCTCTCCTGCATGGCAGCCTCATGGATACGGATGGAGCCGCCGCCGAGCTCGGTGCCGTTGAGCACGAAGTCATAGGCATTGGCACAAACCCTCTCGAGGTCCTCCTTCTCATTGCTGTAGTACCAGTCGAGGTGCTCAGGCTTAGGAGCGGTGAAAGGATGGTGCATTGCGTAGAAGCGGTTGGTCTCGTCATCCCACTCGAAGAGAGGGAAATCGACGATCCACAGCGGTGCGAAATTGAACGGATCGCGGTAGCCCAGGCGGTTGCCCATCTCAAGACGGAGCACGCCGAGCATGGTCTGGGTCTTGCGCTTTGCGCCGCACATCACGAGAATCATATCGCCCTTCTTAGCCTCCATGGCGTCAGCGACTGCCTGGAGCTGCTCCGGGGAGTAGAACTTGTCGATTGAAGACTTGATGCTGCCATCCTCGTTTACCTTGATATAGACAAGGCCCTTCGCACCCACCTGAGGACGCTTAACCCACTCGGTAAGCGCGTCGATCTCCTTGCGGGTGTAGGAAGCGGCACCGTCCACACAGATTGCACCGATATAGTCGCAGCTGTCGAAGACTGAGAATCCATATCCCTTCACGAGGCCGGTTATCTCGTGGATCTTCATGCCGAAGCGGATGTCCGGCTTGTCGGAACCGTAGAAATCCATGGCGTCGTACCAGCTCATGCGTGGAATCGGATTAGGGATGTCCACGTTGCAGATCTTCTTGAAGAGGGTGCGCATCATACCCTCGAAGGTATTGAGCACATCCTCCTGCTCCACAAAGCTCATCTCACAGTCGATCTGGGTGAACTCAGGCTGACGGTCGGCACGGAGGTCCTCGTCACGGAAGCAGCGCACGATCTGGAAATAGCGGTCGTAGCCGGCCACCATCAGGAGCTGCTTGAAGGTCTGAGGAGACTGAGGGAGAGCGTAGAAAGTACCCGGGTTCATACGTGAAGGCACCACGAAGTCGCGTGCGCCCTCAGGGGTGGACTTGATCAGGTACGGAGTCTCTATCTCCATGAAATTCTGGTCGTTGAGATAGTTGCGGATCTCGTGGGCGATGTCGTGGCGGATCTTGAGAGCCCTCTGGAGCGGACCGCGGCGCAGATCGAGGTAACGGTACTTCGCACGGAGGTCCTCACCGCCGTCACTGTTCTCCTCGATGGTGAAAGGAGGTGTCACCGACTTGTTAAGGATGTTGATGGTCTCAAGGCGGATCTCGATGTCGCCGGTAGGCATCTTGGCGTTCTTGCTCTCACGCTCAAGCACCTCGCCGCTGACCTGGATCACGAACTCACGGCCGAGGGAAGATGCCACTTCCTGAAGCTCAGGAGCGGCAGAACCCTCAACGACAAGCTGAGTGATGCCGTAACGGTCGCGAAGGTCGACGAAGGTCATGCCGCCGAGCTTGCGGGCCTTCTGCACCCAGCCGGCGAGAGTCACCTTCTGGCCTACATTTTCAATGCGGAGTTCACCGCAGGTGTGTGTTCTATACATATATATGTTTGATTTGTTTTCTACAAAGGCGCAAAGTTAACAAAAAATTACAGGATTCCATCGTCCTTCGCCACCTTCACGAGTTCGGCGGAATTCGACACCTCGAACATGGCAAAGAGCTTCTTCTTGTACCACTTGACAGTCTCCGGACTCAGGTTCACGGCCTCGGCCACCTGTGCATTGGTATAGCCCTTCGAAATCAGGTCCAGCACCTCCCTCTCCCTCGGCTTCAGACTGATCGCAGACTTCGGCGACGAAGCCCCGATGGTCTCGACCGAATCCTCCAGCACCTCGGCCAGTTCGGCCTTCTCCCGACGCGTCCTGCGAAGCATAAAGAAGACAGAAAGCACCGCAGCAACCATCCCGATCAACGCCAGCAGCAGCACAAGCACTATCAGGCGCCGGCGGTTCTGGAGAGCCAGTACCTGGCCTGTGTAGTCAAGACTCTCCATCCTGTACTGCAGTTCTTCCTTTTCGTGATCGGCAAAATAGGCGTTCGCCTTATCCAGACATTTCAGGGCCTTGTAAGTCTTGCCCATCTGCATATACAGGCTGCCCAAACCCTTGTATGCGGTGGCGATGGCGAGCGAATCTCCGGCCAGCAGCGAATACTCCAGGCCCTCCTGGTAATACTGCTGCGCCTTCTTCAGTTCGCCTTCATAGCGCATGGTCTCACCCATGTTATAATACAGTACGGCGCTGCTGTTGTGCCACCCGTGCCTCTTGAACAGGACGCCGGCCTTCTCATAATAGTCCATGGCCACGCTGATGGAATCCATCATACTGTAGAGGTTGCCCAAGGTGCCGTACATCTGCGACAGTGCGTCATCCACATCCTCCCCCTCTTCTTCCTTCTCCCGTACGGCGGACATCGCCATGGAATAGTAGAATGCAGCGCTATCGTATCGCTCCTGCGCCCAGAAATGCTGACCTATGGCCTTGGCTGCAGACTGAATCTTGAACGGCCAGTCCATACGCTGGGCGATGCCCAGCAGCATGCGGGCATAGTACTCGTTCTTCACCCCGTTGGTCTGGTTGAAACCCCACATCAGTTCCTCGAGATCCGTGGCAATGTGCCTAAGGGCATTTTCATCGGCATGGGCGATATCCTCGGCAGTCAGACGGGACATTACAACCTCCAGTGAGTCCACATTATGGAAACGGTGATCAGTATATTTGGCCGAAGACGTGACTGCAAAGCAGAATATCGCCATCAGCAGAAGCAATATCTTTCTCATACCCCAAAGATAACAAAAAGTTAGTCTAGGTGCTTCAAAGGGGTGTTTCAACCGTTATTTCCACCCTTATGGGGGGTGTTTTGGCGAGAAATATTGAGGAAATTTGCAAAAACTGAAACTTCAACCCAAACCCTATATGGAAGGACTCACCGAAAAAGAGATTGAGATAGCGCGACACGGAGCATCAGGCAAGACTGTTCAGGAAATCGCAGATGTCATGTGTCTCAGCCCGGAGACCATCAGGTGGTACCGGAAAAGGATGCTGCGCAAAGTCGAGGCAAGGAATTTCGCCGAACTCATCGCAAAGCTGAAAGACGAGAATATTTTTTAACCTTAACAAATATATAAAGATGAAACTGAAGAAACTTTTGTTCTCCCTTGTCATCATCATGATGGCATGCGCCACCGCCGATGCACAGAGTATTCTGGGACGCCTTGCCAACCGTGCCAAGAACGCCGCAGAGAACGCCGTAGGCAACAAGATAGAAAATGCCGTAAACGGTGCGATAGAAAACGCCGGCAAGGATAAGGACAAGGATAACAGCAAAAAGAACAGGAAAGACAAGGACAGCGAACCCGCAGAGGAAGCAACAGCAAGCTATGAAGAGCCTGCAGCACCTGCAGCTGCAGCAGGCTGGACCTGTCCTGAATGCGGAAAGGAAGGCAACACAGGCAAGTTCTGCGATGACTGCGGCGCCAAGAAGCCTGCAGAAGGAGCAGAGGCACAGGAAACCACACCAGCCCCTAAGAAGAAGGCTCCGGAGATGTCTTGGAACAACTACGACTTCGTAGCCGGCGACGAGATTATCTTTGAGGACACGATGGAAAACGAGCAGCTCGGCGAGTTCCCTTCGATGTGGGATCTGTTCGAAGGCAATGCCGAGATTGCAATGATTGACGGTGTGAAGGCCATCAATACGCAGCAGGGAGTCATCACCCCTCTGTACAATGAAGGCAAGCCGTACCTCACGGAAAAGTGTACGGTCGAAATGGATCTGTACATGTTCAACGATGAGACCTATCGCAGCCTGTCAGGTTCCGGCACAGGACTCAACAACTATCAGATATATCTGGCGAAGACAGATGATATCAGCCAGATACGGTATAGCGGCGACTGCGCACTGTGGGTAGAAGTCGACTGCAGTTATGACTGCGATGAAAACGGCAGGTCTGACATGACTGTAAGGTATGCATGGACAACCCCGGGAGAGAATAGTGATGTACGGGAAGGCAGTTACGAGCTCAAGGGCGTGCAATGCGACCAGTGGCACCATATCGCCATTTCATTCAACAAACGCGCATTCAAGGTGTACTTTGATGAGCAGAGAGTGGCCAACATTCCGAATGCTGCGGCGCCTAAGTGGCTTGAACTTCAGGGAAGCTTCGACTATGAGAGGCTCTACTTCTGGAAGAATGTGCGCATCGCCAAGGGAGCGGTTCCTCTCTATGACCGTCTCGCAAGCGAGGGCAAGATTGTAACCTACGGCATCACTTTCGACACCGGCAAGGCCACCATCAAGGGAGAATCCATGGGCGAGATCAACCGCATCAAGGAGCTCATGACCAAGGATCCTAGCCTCAGGTTCGAGGTTCAGGGCCACTGCGACAACACCGGCTCTGCTGCAGTCAATGACAAGCTCAGCCAGCAGCGTGCAGAGGCAATCGTTGCCAAACTGGTGGAACTCGGCATCGCCAAGGACCGCCTCACCGCAGTGGGCAAGGGCAGCAAGGTTCCGGTAGCAGACAACAGCACCGATGAGGGCCGCGCAAAGAACCGTCGCGTTGAATTTATCAAGAAGTAAAGTACTTGACTATGAAAAGGATATTCACAATTCTCGCAGCCGCGGCACTGCTTGCCGCTCCTGCTGCAAACGCACAGGGTTTTCTTGACAAACTCAGAGAAAAGGCTGAGGCTGCGCTTTCCGATAAGATGGGCACCAAGGCAGAAGAAGCCATTGCCGAGAAGACCGGCATAGACTTGAGTGCAGCAGAAAAGGACGGAAAAATGCCCGTTCCAAACAGCAGGGAAACACTTCAGCCTAAGCGCAGCAGCTCTTTCGGCTGGCAGGATGCGGTGACCCCTAGCAAGGCGTCCTTCCCTATTCCGCTGATGAACGAATTCCCGGCAATTCCATCCGCCGCTCAGCTGGCAAACCCTGATGAGCAGACCCATATCGACTTCTACCGCGCGATCAAGGCTGTCACACTCAGGGCAGAGGAACTCAACGAGGACACCACCTGCGAAGACGACTTCACAGAGAAGTGGCGTGCCGAGGCTGAAAAGAGCATCCAGGATGCCTTTGGTCTCACTTCCGAAGAAATGGAAGCACTCAACAGAGGCAATCTCAGTCAGGAAGAGGAGGACAGAATACGCGAAAAGATGGCGGCAAAGATGCTCGGAGGCGTGGATCTCGCCCAGTTCGAGGAGCAGGCCCAGAAGGCCGAGAGCATGACCCAGGCAGACATTGAGAACGCTGCCATGGGCGCATCGTTCGCAGTATTCGACAAATACGACGCCCAGCTGAGGAAGTATTTCGGATGCACGGCCGAGGAATACAAGGCGGCCACTCGTGAGAGCATGCAGAATGAAAACAGCGCTGCCACCCGGGCCATTGAAAAGAAGAGTTCCGCCCACATGAAGACTCTGGATGCCGCAACCCAGAAAGAAGCAAAAGCCTTCCAGAGCAAGTTGCAGAAGGAACTCATGCAGGCTAACATGAAAGCGGTTCCGGGAGCCGGTTCTGCAATGCAGGTTGCCCAGAACATGAGCAACATCGAGAAGAAGATGGCTCCAATGATGGAGAAATTCAAGAAGATGCAGAAATATACCGAGGATGTTGCAGCGCTTATGCCTGATGAAGACACCTGGAGCGACAATAATGCCAAGTTCTCAGAGGCTGAACGCAAGAAGATCGAGGCCATCAAGGCAAAGATCAATGCGACCGACAACCCTGCAGTCTACAATCCTCTCTACCTCCAGGCGATGGAGATGGTGCGCACCTACCGCGAAAGGGCTGCACAGGCCTGGAGAGCCGATGTCCAGGCACGCTACGACGGCATCAAGGACGCCATGGGCAAGCTTATCAAGCTCAACCGCCAGGCTATCGAAGAAGGTATCATTCCGGAGTGCGCACTCTGGAGAATGCCACTCAACATGGTAGTCTCTGCCGGCGACGTACTTTCAGAGGCCTACTCTGCCTTCCCTTGCAACTATCCTTCTATGTTCTCTGACGAGATGGCATACAAGTTCAATCTCAAGGAAGATGAGCGCGTATGGTGGCCGGAGTTCTATGTGTCCTCAGACCTCAAGAAAATCCTCGACGGAGACCAGAAATTCAAGGAAGGCCCTGACGGATGCATCTATCAGCTCAGCGGCAATAGCTGGAACGTTGTTCCGGCCTATGTTGTGGAAGACATGCAGAAGGCCCAGGACGCACCGAAGAGCGAAAGCTGGACCAGCAGCGATGGGAAGCGTACCGTTACCTACAATGCAAACGGCGGTTACATCCAGCTCCCTGAGGGTGACATCGTCTATCCTCTGGCTTGGGCCAAGGAGGGCAACAAGCTGATCTGGGCAGAGAACGAAGAGATAGTGAATCCTGATGGCACGACTACTGTCAAAGTCATCAAATGCACCTACAAGCTTTAATACTATCCTTGTCTATAGTCCTTGCTGCGCCATCACTAAAAGATGACGCAGCAAGTGCTTATTGTGAGCAGCACCGCGCAGAATGGAAGCTGATCTGGGATGAATTGGGCGTCCCGTCCGACCTGGCCGAGTGCGTGGTTTTCCCAGAACTCATACGTTACAACATCTTCCAGGACATGATGGAGACCAGCGCTGTAAAGGCCCTATATATAAAAAAGGGATCGGAAGGCTGCAACTTCAGCATAGGACGCTTCCAGATGAAACCGTCATTCGTCGAAAAACTGGAAAAGAGATGGATGCGGAGCGGGCTGGCAAAGCAATACGACCTGTACTTCGATACAAAGGAAGACGAGACGGCCAGGATGGTCCGCATCAACCGGATGGAACAGGAAGACTGGCAATGCGTCTATGTGGGCATGTTCCTCAAGATGCTCTATCTGGACTACGGCTCCACCGACAAACATGGAAACCACAGCCAGGAGGGCATTGACACTCTCCCCCTCAAGGAGCAGTTGCGTCTGGCCGCCACGGCCTACAACCGAGGCTGCCGCTGGGTCAATCCCGGTTACGGCCCGCTTGAGGAAATACAAGCCGTGGCGCACGAGAAGCACTTCCACACGGCCTTTGCCCCAACAAAGAAGACCAAGCGCTATGTCTATGCCGACATAGCGCTGAAACACTACAGGTCTATCCACCGGAAAGACCATTAATCCATACCGGATCTAGCCCAGCTTCACAGTCAGCGCGATGAAATCTTCGACCGAGAGCCTTTCAGGACGGAGTTCGAAAACAGGATCGGACACGAAAGCGGCCAGCTTCTCTGCATCCCAGCCTTCGCGTGCAGCCTTGGCCTGGATAAGAGGCTTGAGGGAATTGCGCAGGGTCTTGCGGCGCTGGTTGAAGCCTGTCTTTACGACATCCCTGAACAGCTTCTCATCACAGCCCAGGTCTGTCCTGGAGTTGCGCACGAGACGGATGACTGCCGACTGCACCTTCGGAGGAGGATTGAAGCAGCCTGAGCCCACGGTGAAGAGATACTCGATGTCATACCAGGCCTGCAGCAGCACTGAAAGTATGCCATAGGTCTTGGTACCCGGCTTCTCGGCGATGCGCTCCGCAACCTCCTTCTGTATCATGCAGACCACCTGGGGCACCTGCTCCTTGTAGTCCAGGACCTTGAAGAAGATCTGGGAAGAGATGTTATAGGGGAAATTGCCTATTACGCAGAAAGTCCCGGGGAAGAACTGCTCCAGTTTCAGACGGAGGAAATCCGCCTCTATGAGGGAACCGTTGATCTGCGGGAAATGCACCAGCAGGTAATCCACCGACTCACGGTCAATCTCCACGGCCTTGAGGTCGATTTCAGGCCTCTGGAGCATATACTGGGTAAGAACGCCCATGCCGGGGCCCACCTCGAGCACCGGCAGGGGATTTTCCGCTGTAGCCTCCGGCGCCAGCAGAGCATTGGCTATGTTCTGCGCCACGCTGAGATCGGTGAGGAAGTGCTGGCCCAGGGCCTTCTTAGGTCTTACGTCTGACATTATTTGCTATACTTATTATATGACACTATCTCCTCGAGCCCCTTGCGCTTCTTGGTGCGCACCAGCCCGCGCGGATAGCCCATGGTGATCATAAGGGGCATGCGGATGCCGCGCGGCACGCCCAGCATCTTCTTGATCTTGCGCTCGTCGAAAGAGCCGAGAATGCAGGTCCCGAGTCCCAATTCAGAAGCCTGGAGGCAGAAATTCTCCACTGCCATGCCAATATCCATAAGGGCGAAATTCTTACCTAGCAGGAAACCTCCCAGGAATGAGCCCATAGGCTGATCCAGCAGGACGGCCACTATGACCGGGGACTTGTGAGCCCAGTTGTTCATGCCGAATCCCGCAGCGGCGGCCCCGACCTTTTCTGTCAGGTCGGGGTCATCCACCACGATGAATTTCCATGGCTGGGTATTGTGGTCCGAAGGGGCGAGGCTTGCGGCGCGGAGGCACTTTTCAATGTCTTCGCGAGTCACAGGCTTGTCATTGTAGTGCCTGTCGCTCTGCCTTCTTTCTACGAGTTCTGTAAAATCCATATTCTGTTACTGCTCGAGCCAAGCGCCGAGTTCGCTATATATCTTGGAAGCCATGAAGTCCATGCAGGCTGAGCCAGGGTGGCATCCGCCAGTAGCATTCAGGTCGGTGTGGTCGTGCTTAGGCATGTTAGGCTGAGGCTGGCCCAGGCCCGGAAGCTTGCCTTCCTGGTAACCGCCGAGGTCGTTGAAGCCATTGACACGGAAAAGGTTCACAGCCTTTGCACCATAGTGGTCGGCAATCTGGAGAACAGACTGCTCGATGGCCTGGTTGAGGTAGTCGCCGATGATGCAGACAACCTTGCAGCGAGGGTAGCGTTCCCTGATCTGGCAGAGCAGCTTGATGTAAGCCTCGCAGAAGGTACCGTCCGGAAGTGCGTTGACCTCCGAGCGGGTCTTGGCGGCGTCTGCAACGGAGAACATGCTGTTCATGATTGATTCAACAGGGGCCCGGCCGCCATAGATGTTGCCCGCTTCATTACGGATGGCCACACCAGGAGCAAGAGGGTCGGCATTGTGAGACCAGTCGTTGGTACCGCCATGGATCAGGATGATGTCAGGGTTACCGCATCCGCCGCAGGCAGCAAAGCGCTCTGAGTAAGAGTTGTGCCACCATGCATTTGTTGCGGAGCCATATCTTGCGGCATAGTTCTCTGCCGTAGTGTTGGTCACGGTAGAACCTGAGAACGCAATGTTCACGTCGATCTCGGCATCCTTCATGTGGTCGTGCGCAAGCCTGTACCAGTAGGTCTCGTTCACAAGGGTGAGGGTTCCGTCGGTTGCAGGATAATGGGCGGAGTAGCCGCCAGGGATCCAGCCCTTGAAGGTAGAGATTGAGTCACCGATGACGCTTATCTTCTTCTTTGCCGCCTGCTTAGGGTTAGGGTCGGCCGGAAGATTGCTGAAGGTAGGATAGCCATTGGTGCCGGCAACCCACTGCACACCCGCAGGAGCCGTAGCGTTAAGCTTGCCCAGGAGGGTACCGTTGGTCATTTCCTCAACGCTGAGCTGCTCACAGCCGGTAACGGTAGCACCGGAGCTGGTGTAGACAGTTCTGAGAGAATTGCTGCTGAAGCAGTTGCTGAGAATGGTGGTGCCTGTGCAGCGGATGGCCACAGCAGCGTACCAGAGGTTCTCATTCGTCATCTGGCTGCCGCACACAAGCATATCCTTGAGCTCGAAGGCAGAGTAGCAGTTCTCGATAGTACTGTTGCCAGGATTGTTCTGGTAGGCGCTGATACCGGAAAGCACTGCGTTCACATTGTCTCCATAGGTAGTCTCGATGAGACCTGGGAGAGAGAAGCAGGACTGAAGATTGTACTTAGGATTGTAGGAAGCGGAGCCGTGAGACCATCCCACGATACCGCCTACGATAGGATACTTGCTGGAGTTGCCGGAGGTACCGGTGAGGATGCCGCCGATGAACGCGCAATTTGAGATGAGGGCTGAGCTGGAGTAGCTGAGGGCAAGATCCTTGTCCGAGCTGGTTCCCGCACCGACATAGCCGGCAATACCTGCGACACCGTACGCACCGCGGCAATGACCGTAGGATGCGCAGTTGGTGATCTCGGTCGGATCCTTAGGCACGACCGCACCTGCGATACCGGCTACGAAGTACTTGTCGCTGCCCACGAAGCCATGGCTTCCGCAGACGCAGCCCGTCACCTTGCCGCCGAGGAGCTCACCCACGATACCACCGCTGCAGTAGCCTGTACAGTTGAGCTTGCCCTCATAAGAAGAGTTCTCGATGACGTTGGACGCACCCATCGCGCGGCCTACGAGACCGCCGTTATAGTGGTAGTATACATTCAGCACGCTGTCCTTGCTGAGATGGCATCCCGAAATCTTTGATTCGAAGGACATGCCGACCATACCACCGCAGAACTTGCCGTAGAAGGTTGCATTCGCGTCGAAGGTACATGACTCGAGAGTAGACTTGTAGAGCAGGCCGACCATACCGCCGCAGTAACCTGCATTGGCGCTGGTGATAGGAGCATAGTCGCAGGCACTCACGCTGATGCCGCTCTGGTATGCACGCACCTGGCCGCCGACGATGTTGACATTGGAAATCTTACTGTTCCTGGACATACCTGCCACAGCGCCGGTGTAGATGTAGTCGCTGTTCACGCTGACCTTCTCAAGTGTGAAATTCTTGAGTTCGGCGCCGTCGATATAGCCGAAGAGACCGCTGGCGTGGGTTTCCGTATTCCTTACATGGAGGCCCTTTATCTTGTGGCCGTCACCGTCAAAGACACCCTTGAAAGGACGGAGCTCGTTGTTACCAGCAGGCACGAAATTGAGGGCTGGAGCAGCATCGATATCAGCAGTAAGCTTGTAAGCCTTGTCGGAATACTGGTCGTAGCTTGCCTGGTCATTGACCTTCTGGGCAAAGAATACGAGTTCTTCCAGATTGGAGATAAGGTACGGACTTGCCACGGTACCGCTTCCGCCAAGCTTGACATCTGCGTCGCCGGCGGTCTGGGAAATCTTCACGCTGAACTTGCTGCCGGAAGCAGGAATGATATCCACGCTTGCTTCGCGGGTTGCGCTGCCGGTATTCGGCTGCACGGCGAGAATAACTTCGGACTCCACAGCGCTTCTGCTGCTCAAATGACTGATCCAGGAAGCCGTTGCCGGCACGCTTACCTGATATGAGGTGTTATGCGTGAGTATCACAACCACAGCACCACCACGGGAGCTGATGGCAGCCTCGTTCTTGTCGCCCTCAAAGATCACTGTTTCCTCGAGCTGTCTTACTGTCGCCGTTACGGTCTTCTTTCCGCTGGTGAAGGAAATCGTACCGGTTCTGGATTCGCTGCGGCGGCCTTCTGCGCTGTCCTGATCAGACACACTGACCTTGACAACAGCATCGCCATCTCCGGAAGTCTGCGAGATGATAATCCAGTCGTCGTCTGCCTTCGCGGTCCAAGGAGACTCAGAAGACACCTTGATCTCTGACTCTGTAGCACCCTTTGCTGAGAAAGTGAGTTCCTTTGTGCTGAGGACGATAGACGACGGTTCAGCCTGAATGACATTGAGTCTCTTGACAACTTCTGCACAGACGAACTTAAGCAGGACGCTGCGCGGACTCTCGCCTTCGTTGGCCTTGACAGAGACAGAGACAACAGCATCGCCGTCTCCCTTGTCAGGAGTAACGGTAAGCCAGGATTCGACGCCATTGACCTTCCAGGATTTGTTTGCAGTCACCTGCAGTTCAAAGGAAGCGGCGGCAGCCTCGAAGTTGAGAGTCTCTTCACTGAGGCTGAACTGGGTTTCCACCGGCAGCGGCTTCTTGCAGGAGGCAAGCAAAGCCACAGAGGTTAAAATAAGGTAAAAGATTTTTTTCATGTCGTGTGTTTTCCAAAAACAAGGCCACCCTCAGGCGGCCTTGCAATATTGAGGTCTTGATATTATTCTTCGCTGTCCTCGTCCTGGTAAGCCTTGAGAAGCTTGTCCTGGACATCGGCAGGAACTGCCTGGTAGTCAGCAAACTCCATTGTAAAGGTTGCGGCACCGGAAGAAATCGAGCTCAGAGTGGTCGAGTACTTGTAGAGCTCTGCGAGAGGAACGCGTGCCTTGAGGACTGAGAAGCCCTTCTCGGTTCCCATGCCTTCGATGATTGCGCGGCGGTTCTGGAGATCTGACATGCAGTCGCCCATGTACTCTGAAGGAGTGAGGACCTGAACATTGTAGATAGGCTCCATGATCTTAGGACCTGCGTTGCGGAATGCCTCCTTGAAGGCGTTGCGGGCTGCGATGATGAAGGCGATTTCCTTTGAGTCTACCGGATGCATCTTGCCGTCATATACGAAGACGCGGATGTCGCGGGCGTATGAACCGGTAAGAGGACCTTCCTCGAGTTTCTGCATGAGACCCTTCTTGATTGCCGGCATGAAGGAAGCGTCGATGGCGCCGCCGACAACGCAGTTGTAGAACTCGAACTTGCCGCCCCAATCGAGGGTGAATTCCTCCTTGCCCTTGATGTTGAGAACTGTGTCCTTGCCGTCGATCTTGAACTTGGCTGTTGTCTCAACGCCCTCGATGATAGGCTCTACGAGGAGATGAACCTCACCGAACTGGCCTGCACCGCCGGACTGCTTCTTGTGACGGTACTGTGCGGTAGCGACCTTGGTGATGGTCTCACGGTATGAGATCTTAGGAGCGCTGAGCTCGATGGCAACCTTGCTCTCGTTGAGCAGTCTCCACTTCACGAAATTGATGTGCTGCTCGCCCATACCCTTGATGATGGTCTGCTTGAGCTCCTTTGCGTAAACAACCACAATTGTAGGATCCTCGGAAGATATCTTGGTGAGGGCAGCACCGAGCTTCTCGTCATCCTTCTGCTCGACAGCCTTGATCGCGAAACGGATCTTGGATGCAGGGAACTTGATTGGGAGGAGTGCGATATCGGCACCTGCTGCGCAGAGAGTTGAGTTGGTCTTTGCGGCACGGAGCTTCACGGTACATCCGATGTCACCTGCGCGGAGCTCGTTGACAGCCACCTTGTTCTTACCTGCCACTGCATAGAGTGAAGAAAGTCTTTCCTTGTCACCGGTGATTGCGTTCTCAAGATCCTGGCCGAGGGTAACGACACCTGAGACAACCTTGAAGTGAGCCACCTCACCGAGGTGCGGCTCAACCTGGGTCTTATAGATGAAGAGGGCGGTCTTGCCGTTCTCGTCGCATGGGATAACCTCGCCGTTGAGGAGGGTAGCCTTGCGCTCTGCAGGGCTTGCAGCCACCTTGATGGTGAACTCCATGAGCCTCTTCACGCCGATGCTCTTCTTTGCGGAGAGGCAGAAGATAGGAAGAGCCTCACCCTGGCGGATACCGATGCCGAGACCCTTGCGGATTTCGTCCTCGTCAAGTTCGCCAGCCTCGAAGAACTTCTCCATGAGGGTGTCATCATACTCGGCAGCCTTCTCAATGAGGGCCTGGCGGAGTTCCTCAGCTTCGTCTGCGAACTCAGCAGGGATCTCGAGATCCTCGCGGGTACCGTTATCGTCCTTGAAGTGATAGTACTTCATCTTGAGGACATCGACGAAGCCCTCGAAGCCGGTAGCTGGGTTGACAGGGAACTGGATGACCACCGGTTTGCTGCCGAATGAAGCCTTGAGGCTTTCTATTGTGCCTTCCCAGTTGGCCTTGTCGCCGTCAAGCTGGTTGACTGCGATGACCATAGGAACCTTATACTCATCAGCGAAGCGTGCTGCGATCTGGGTACCGACCTCGACGCCCTGCTGTGCATTCACAACGAGAACACCGGTCTCACAAACCTTGAATGCCGAAATTGCACCGCCGATGAAGTCGTCAGAACCAGGAGCATCGATGATGTTGAACTTGGTGTCCATGAACTCCGTATACATAGGAGTTGCGAAGACGGACTTCTGGTTCGCCTGCTCGTATTCCGAGTTGTCTGAAACAGTGTTTTTAGCCTCGACTGTACCCTTGCGGTCAATCACTTTACCTTCATAAAGCATTGCCTCAGCGAGAGTGGTCTTACCTGACCTGGTAGAGCCGAGGAGCACGACATTACGAATGTTGCTGGTAGTGTAAGTTTTCATGTGGTTTATTTTTTAATGTTTGTTTTCCTTGCAATGGCCACTTTTCCGCGGTCCATCCTTGCAAATCTAACAAAATAAATACGCAAATGCAAGACTAATCCAAAGACTCTGCAAGCTTGCGGGCAAGCTCCACGAAGGCCAGGCCGTCAGGACGGCTGCCCAGCGCTACCGGTTCGCCGTTGTCTCCGCCCTCTCTGATACCCTGTACAAGAGGTATCTGTCCGAGCATCGGAATGTCGTATTTCTGTGCCATCCTCGAGCCGCCGTCGCGTCCGAAGATATAGTAGCGGTTGTCCGGCAATTCCTCCGGAGTGAACCATGCCATATTCTCCACAAGACCGAAGATCGGCTTCCTGACGCTATCGTTGCGGAACATGTTGACGCCTTTCTCCACATCGGCAAGCGCGACGGCCTGAGGGGTGGTCACGATGACAGCACCCTCCATAGGGATGTCGTGCACGAGGCTGATGTGTATGTCGCCGGTTCCAGGAGGCATGTCGATCAGCAGGAAGTCCAGCTCCTCCCAACGCACCTGCAGAATCATCTGCTTAAGAGCATTGCAGGCCATAGGGCCACGCCAGATGAGGGCCTGTTCGGGAGCGGCGAAATAGCCGATGGACATCCACTTGACGCCATATTTCTCCAGAGGCATGATCACCTCCTTTTCGCCCTCCTGGTAAGCATCGGGCTGCTCGCCTTCGGTACCGGTCATCTTCGGGATGGACGGTCCGTAGACATCGGCGTCAGCCAGGCCGACCTTGTAACCCAGACGGGCAAGTGCTATGGCAAGGTTGACTGCCACGGTGGACTTTCCGACTCCGCCCTTGCCCGAAGCAATTCCGATTATATGTCTTACATCGGCAAGCTCCTCCACGCCCAGGTCGAGCCCCGGTTTCTTCTTCGGAGCCTCGTCCCTGATCATGGTCTTCACTTCCACCTCGGCATCGGGAAAATTGCGGAGCACTGCGGCCCTTGCACTGCCCTGAAGGTACTCCGCGAGCGGATCACGGTGTTTCGGGAATGCCAGGGTGATAGCGACCTTGGCGCCATCTATGGCGATATCGGCCACCATTCCGAGCTCCACCAGCGATCTGTCGTTCTTGGCAGGATGCTGGACCTCGGAAAGGGCCTTTAGTATATCTTCTTTATTCATATATATAATATTACTTGCGGAGATCCATCTCGTCGAGCAGCCAGCCGGCGCCGCCGAACTTGTCCACGATAAGGAGCACGTAGCGGATATCCACGTTGATACATCTCTGGAGCTCAGGCTCGAACATCACATCGCTGGACATAGACTCCCAGTTGCCGTCGAAGGCCAGGCCGAGGAGCTCACCGTCCGCGTTCATGATCGGGCTGCCGGAGTTGCCGCCGGTGATGTCGTTGTTGGAAAGGAAGCAGGCAGGCATCCTGCCGTCAGGGTTCGCGTACTGACCGAAATCCTTAGCCGCCCATATTTCCTTCAGGCGCGCAGGCACCACGAACTCCCAGTTGTTCGGATCCTCCTTTTCCATCACACCGTCGAGGGTGGTGAAATGGCGGTAGAGAACCGCATCCTTAGGGGAATACGGCATCACATGGCCGTAGGTAAAGCGCATGGTAAAGTTGGCGTCCGGGTAGCTAGGCTGCTTCTTGCGCCACTTCAGGAGACCTGCGGTGTAGGTCTGGCGGTAGCCCTCAAGAGGCTCCGAGTAAGCCTGTACGCCAGCCTGGAGCCCCCAGAGAATCTGCATGGAAGCAAGGCTGAGTTTGAGGGCTGGATCATCGGAGAGTTCCTCCACTGTTATCGCCTCCGCCGTCTCAAGGCTCGCAAACTTCGACTCGGCAAAGAGCCTGTCCACATAGGCGTCGATGTCCATGGTGGCGAAATCCTCTCCCGGAATCTGCGGAAGGATGGACTCCGCAGCATTCTCACGGTAGAAGGCAAGCAGGGCTTTGGCCTCGCGGATGTCAATCTTCTTGCAGTAATCCTTATAGAACGCAGGAAGCGCAGCCTTGGCCTCGGCAAAGGCGGTTTCCTGATCCTTTCCGGCCTTCATCCCCCTGTACATGGTATTGAAGAGAGAGACTGCGACACGGGAGATCTCGATTTGGTAGAGGGTCTCGTAGGCAAGTGTGAAAGCCTCCTGGGTGCTCTCCAGGGAGTCCTGCGCTGCCGAGATGTCACCTATCACGCTACCGTAGAGAGCCTTGCGCTTCTTGCTGGCATCAGCCCACTTCTGGAACTGTGCCTCCTCGTCCCGGGCACGGCCGATGATGTCGAGCTTGTCGAAGGCGAGCTTCATGCCCTGCCACTTCTTCCAGCCGTTTGACGAGCCGGAGTACTTGCTGGCATACTGGATCTTGACCGCAGGGTCTGCCAGCATCTCCTCCATCATGATGTTCTGCTTGATGGTGCGGGCAGCGATGCGGATGTCATTGTTGGCTATCTGCGACTGGAGCTCAGGGGAAGTCTGGAAGCGGGTGGTGCGGCCAGGGAAACCCATAATCATGGTAAAATCGCCTTCCTGCACGCCCTTCAGCGAGATTGCGAGGGAGCGCTTCGGGTGGTAAGGGACATTTTCCGGAGAGTAGTCGGCCGGGTTGTTGTCCTTGTCGGCATAGACACGGAACATGGAGAAATCGCAGGTGTGGCGAGGCCACATCCAGTTGTCGGTGTCGGCGCCGAACTTGCCTATCGATGAAGGCGGTGCACCCACGAAGCGGACATCGTTATAGACCTTATAGACGATGATGTACTGTACATTCTCATTGTAGAAGCTCTCGAGCACGGCCTTCGAGCCGGGAACAGTCATCTCTGCGGCAGCCCTCATGGCCTCCGCGGCTTCTGCAACCAGCTTCTCGGGATCCTCAGCCTTGGCCTTGACAGCCTTTGCACGCACCTTCTCAAGCGCAGAGGTGATGTCGGTCATGCTCTCGAGGAAGGTCACCTTGAGGCCCTCGACAGGGAGCTCCTCGCTGCGGTTCATGGCCCAGTAGCCATCCTTGAGATAGTCGTGGTCCACGGAACTGAGCTTCTGGATGCTGCCGTAGCCGCAGTGGTGGTTGGTCAGCAGGAGACCGTCCTTTGAAACGATCTCGCCGGTACATCCGCCTCCGAACTGCACGATTGCATCCTTGAGGGAGTTGTGGTTGATCGAGTAGATCTCGTCAGGGGTGAGACGGCATCCGGCCTCTTTGAGAGCCTTTCCGTTCATCTTTTTCAGAAGCGGCAGCATCCACATGCCCTCGTCAGCGAAGGTGGTGGCAGTGCCGATTGCTAGCGCCAGAACGGCGCAGAGGATTCTTTTCATATCTGTGTGTTTTGTTTAAAACAAGGTTGGTTCAAGTTCCTTCAGGTGGAAGGACTTGCGGTGCCAAGGCGTGTAGCCGTACTTTATTATAGCGTCGACATGCTCCCTGGTCGGGTAGCCCATGTTGCGGTCCCAGCCGTACTGGGGATATTCCAGGGCCAGTTTGCGCATGTACTCGTCCCTGTAGGTCTTGGCCAGCACGGAAGCCGCCGCGATGCAGGTATATTTTCCGTCGCCCTTGACGACAGTCTGATAGTCTTTGAGAGAATAATCGTCGAAGGGACGGAACTTATTGCCGTCTATGAGCAGGAACTGCGGCTTCACTGCCAGACGGCGGACAGCCCTCTGCATGCCGGTAATGGAGGCATTGAGGATGTTTATCCGGTCTATCTCTTCGGCTGTAACGGCCTCAACCGCCCAGGCGATGGCCTCCTGCTCGATTATGGGCCTCAGCTGCTCGCGTTGCTTCTCGGTCATCTGCTTGGAGTCGTTCAGCAGCGGATGGTGGAAATCCTTGGGAAGAATCACGGCCGCGGCATAGACCGGTCCGGCGAGAGGGCCCCTGCCCGCCTCGTCGCAACCCGCCTCGACCAGATCCTCATGCAGGTAGTTCAGCAGATGGATTTCCTTTGACATAAGCTATGCGAGGTGCTCTCTGAGGAAGTTCACTGAAATGCTCCACACATCCTTGCGGCACTTGCTCAGGAAGTGGTTGTCGCCTTTCATGGTGTGGAGTTCGCTGTTGGCGTAGAGTTCATGGTACCTCGCGCCGTACTCGTATGGAACAATCTTGTCTTCCGTTCCGTGAACGAGGCAGACAGGGCCCTGATACTCCTTGCTGACGCCGTAGATGTCTATCTTCTGGGCGCATTCGATGTAGGTTCTGCCC
Organism: Bacteroidales bacterium; assembly: GCA_024398095.1. Taxonomy (GTDB): domain Bacteria; phylum Bacteroidota; class Bacteroidia; order Bacteroidales; family UBA932; genus Cryptobacteroides. The sequence continues at coordinate 5,230 of JAKSJK010000006.1, read as the reverse complement.
AGCTTGTGGAAGAACACCCACACATGGTCAGGCGGGTTCTTCGGGTCGTAGGTCTTGCCCATGATGGTGCCGTTCAAGGCGTCGTCGTGGAGCACAGCGGCAGGAGCCAGCTGGACAATGCAGCAGACCTTAGGCTTGCCGGCTTCGTCATTTCCGAGCATGGCTGCGACCATTCCGGCCACCACGCCTCCCTGTGAATGGCCGCAGAATGCCACCTTGTCCACAAAGTCGAGCGCACTGACATAGTCATAGACCATCATGGCATCGTCGAGCTCGGAGAACACATTCATGTCGCAGAATTTTCCCTCACTCTTGCCGTGTCCGTTGAAATCGAAGGCAAGTGAAGCAATTCCCTGCTCCTCGAGCATCTTGCCGATGGTCTTCAGAGGCTCAAGTCTGAGATTCGCCATGAATCCATGCATGAGCACCACGAGAGGACATTTCTGCCCCTCTGCGAGTTCTGGAACGCGGAGCACTGCATTGAGCATGCCCCTTCCGCCCTGTATTTTGATTTTCTCTTTCATATTGTCAGATACCAAGTTTGTCTTTCATATTCCTGAGCAGGTCGAAAGCCTGCAGAGGGGTCATATTGTTGAGGTCGGCAGACTTCAGTTCGTCCCTGAGATCCTCCAGGAGCGGATCGTCCAGCTGGAAGAACGACAGCTGCATTCCGTCCTTTTCCTCGGCACGCGCCGCAACCGGCTCAGGCATCGCCGGCATCTCCGGCACCGCACCGTGCTCAAGCGCCTTCAGTGTAGCCTCCGCCGACTCGATCACGGCCCTAGGCATACCGGCCAGACGGGCCACATGTATACCGAAGCTGTGGGCCACGCCGCCTTCTTTTAGCTTGCGCAGGAAGATGACCTTCTTGTCCACCTCCTTCACCGCTATGTGGAAGTTCTTCACACGCGGATAGATGGTCTCCAGGTCGTTCAGTTCGTGATAGTGTGTCGCGAACAGGGTCTTTGCACCCTCGCCGTAGACATGGATATATTCGACTATCGCACGGGCTATCGACATGCCGTCATAGGTCGAGGTGCCACGGCCTATCTCATCCAGCAGAACGAGCGAACGGGACGAAAGGTTGTGGAGGATCATCGAAGTTTCGAGCATCTCCACCATGAAGGTAGATTCGCCTCTCGAGATGTTGTCGGAGGCACCCACACGGGTGAATATCTTGTCGCAGTAGCCTATCCTAGCCTCGTCGGCAGGCACGAAGCAGCCTATCTGGGCCATCAGCACAATGAGGGCGGTCTGGCGCAGGAGGGCGGACTTTCCGGCCATGTTCGGACCTGTCAGGATTATTATCTGCTGGCTGTCGCGATCCAGGCGGACATCGTTCGGCACATATTCTTCTCCAGCTTCCATGAGCGTCTCGATCACCGGATGGCGGCCCGCCTTTATGTCTATCACGTAGCTGTCGTCGACTGTCGGACGCACATATCTATTGGATATGGCGAGGTCGGCGAAGGAAGACAGCACGTCCAGACGGGAAAGTATGCGGCAGTTGTTCTGGATACGGATTATGGCCTTCTGTATCTTGCCCACCAGGTCGGCATATATTTCCGTCTCGAGCCTGTAGATACGGTCCTCGGCACCGAGGATCTTCTGTTCGTATTCCTTCAGTTCCGGGGTAATATAGCGCTCGGCATTCACGAGGGTCTGCTTGCGTATCCACTCCTCCGGAACAAGTTCCTTGTGGGTGTTGCGGACTTCGAGATAGTAGCCGAAGACATTGTTGTAGCTGATTTTGAGGGAAGGGATTCCGGTACGCTCGATCTCCCTCTCCTGCATCTGGGCGAGATAGTCCTTTGCATTGCGGGATATGCCTCTGAGTTCGTCCAGTTCGGCATTCACGCCGGGAGCGATCACGTCGCCCTTGCCCACCTGGGCCGCAGGATCCGGATGCATGGTCTTCTGGATGGCCTCCAGCAGGTCTCCGCAGTCGGAGAGCTTGAGCAGCATGTCATCTATGGCCTCAACCCCGCTTCCGTTGCAGAGTGCCGCAATCGGATCCGTCTGGGAGAGACCCCTTCCAAGCTGCATAACCTCACGAGGCACAATCTTGCCCGTGGCGGCCCTGGAGATGATTCTCTCGAGGTCGCCGAGGTTGCCGACATGCTCCTGAAGTTCCGCCAGGTCATCCTGGTGCTCCATGAAATAACCCACCACATCGAAACGGGCGTTGAGTTCTTTCAGGTCTATTTCCGGCATGGCGAGCCACTGACGCAGCAGTCGCGCACCCATCGGGGACTGGCACTTGTCGATCACGTCCACAAGCGACACACCCTCGCTGCCGGCCGCGCTGCCGAAGACCTCCAGGTTCCTGAAGGTGAAGCGGTCCATCCACACGAAATCGCCCTTCTCGATGCGCGAAAGGGTACATATATTCTTAAGTCCTGTGTGCTGGGTCTGCTCGAGGTAGACCAGCAGCGCGCCGGCCGCACAGACGCCGAGAGGCTGACCGCTGACCGCAAAACCCTTCAGCGAATTGACGGAAAGCTGCTTGCACAGACGTTTGACTGCAGATTCGTAGGCATAGGCCCACTCCTCGACAGTCGACACATAGAAGTGCTGGCCGAAGCGGTCCTTGGTTCCCCTCTCGTACCCCTTCTCTACAAGGAGCTCCTTCGGGGCAAAGCTCGACAGCAGGGTACCGATGTAGTCCAAATCGCCCTGGGCTATCTGGAAACTGCCGGTGGACACATCCAGGAAGGCTGCGCCGCACTTGTCCTTTTCGTAGCACAGACCCGCGATGAAGTTGTTCTCCTTCTGGGCGAGCAGCTGCTCATCGAAGGTTACGCCCGGAGTGACCAGGTCGGTCACACCTCTCTTGACAATGCCCTTTGCAAGCTTCGGGTCCTCGAGCTGGTCGCAGATGGCCACCTTGTAGCCGGCCCTGACGAGCTTCGGGAGGTAGGAATTGATTGCATGGAATGGCACGCCGGCCATGGGAATAGGGTTGGCCGTGACACTGGATCGCTTGGTCAGGACTATGCCCAGTATCTTGCTGGCGGTGACTGCGTCGTCGCCGTATGTCTCATAGAAATCGCCGCACCTGAACAGCAGCAGGGCCTCCGGGTAGTCCTCCTTCATGTCGAAGTACTGCCTCATCATCGGGGTCATCTGCTCCTTCTTGATCGCGTCGTCGTGTTTCTTCTCTTTCATAACCTACAAATATAATAAATATTTGTGAGATTATGAGCCTATCTGTCGGTTGGCAGCTGCAGATAATCTCCCATCCTGAGATCCAGGTCAAAACTTGCCTGTGGACTTAGCCCGCTGCCGGAACGGACTGTGAGTTCCCCGACATACACCACTCCGCCGACCCAATAGAAATCCACCCTCAGGAAAGGATACCCTGCAGAGAGAATACGCGAAAAAGAAATCATTTCATCTATTACATCTTTCGGAGGCAGAGCCAGCATCTTACCTGGCTGACGGGGATGATTCCTCATGCTGAAATCCAACAAATTGCCCTCGAAATCGTAGTAATTGCTGTGGAAACAATCCGTATCCCTGTCGAAATCGATCTTGAAGAATGCCGGTTCCCCGTTGAAACAGAAGAACTTATAATCTTCGATGCCCTCCGGACAATCCGAACGGAGCAATTCCTCGACAATTATCTTTCTGGGAATGTCGTGGTACTGCCACTCGCTGGTACGCACCGAATAATCGGTAGCCAGCCTTTTCCCCAGACGCCGCAGCACGGTATCCCAGTCCGCAGAGGACTTGTCCATGCATATATAGGTTCCTTTGCTGTCGTGGTTGCACTTGATGACAAACCGATCCGGAAGTGCCTGCAGGTCCACCTCCCCGATGCTGTCATATACGGCCAGGAGGGGCACCACATGTCCGGGACCGATCTTACTGTCCACATAGGCCTTCATGGCATATTTGTCTGCCATGACGACATATTCGCTGCGGCGGTCATAGAGTTTCAGCCACTGGATTTTCTCGTTGAAAGTCCTGGGATGCCTCAAGTGACAGACATACGGCATCTTCCTTATGAAGCGTATGTGGATTTTCAGAATTTCAATCAAGCGGATCATAGCCGGTCTGAATGGGATTGGGCTATCTTCAGTCCCAACCTGGATGCCATCCACTCTTCGATGATGGCGGACTGCTCTGCGGAAGCTTCGTTGAGAGAATTGAAGCAAAGGAATTTCAGTTCGGACATGGAGTCGGCCCTGGACATCATCTTGTCAAGGTAGGACCGGTCCCCGTGATGCGATTTTGTGCGGAAAAGGATTTCCCTGCCCTTGGGGCTGCGCACTTCCAGCAGCCCATCTTTCTCGGCCTGGGCAAAGCAGAGGACGTCTGCAAGATACTGGGAACTGTGACGGAAACGGCAGGATATGGTCTTCAGGAACAGTTCCGGACGACTGTCGTAAAGACGGCGGAGAATGGACACTTTCTGGGCTTTCGGCACATGGGGGCTTATGCGGAAGTACCTGTATCCCAAGGCCTCGTAGCAACGGCGAACGCAAGCCTTGTGGCTTTCCATGCGATGACCGTGACGGGGTGGTCTGATGGCGTGCAGGATCCTGAACAGCAAGGCGTTGTGTTTTCTGGAGTACATCACGATCTTTCCTTCTTCCGTGAAGAAATCGCCTTCTGAGACAGGAGCCGCAAGGCTGAAATCATCGTTCAGATAGATGTAGTTCTCGGAAAGGCCCGGTATGCGCCATAAAAGCGCTTCGATTGCACGGCTGTTGAACACCGGGAGATACTCTTCCAGGCCCCTGAAGATGACACTGTGGCCAACGATGGTGATCTTCGTGGAGGCCTGTGGGAAATTTTCGGCAACGAAGCCTTCCAGATGGGGATCCTGGCCGTCTGTGACAATGAATATGTTCCTTAGAAACGGAGCGTAGCGCAAGAGGGAGCCCACGCACCAGTATATCTCCTTTCCCGCAACATAGCGGTTGTCGCCGGCGATGTCCAGGCGTTTTTCAATTCCTCCGCTGAGGTAGGCTGCCTTTTTCGCCTTGAATACGGGATCATCGCCGTTCACCCATGTAATGACGGCATCTATAGGTCCGGAGCTCGTATGTTGGCTTTCAGGCATCATTTTCCGATCGTTTTTCCGACTGCAAATTTACTTCATTTTTTGCTTACGGGAAAATATTCGTAATTTTGGCGCCGATGTCAAGACGCGCACTCATAATTTCGTATTACTGGCCACCTACGGGCGGCTCGGGAGTGCAGCGTTGGGTCAAGTTTTCGA